>NZ_SNWA01000002.1:2172673-2483055 GCF_004361815.1 Paraburkholderia sp. BL10I2N1
TCACCGTGAATTCGTGGCGGCCGAGGCGTTCGAGTGGAATGCGTGCTGCCCACAGATCGAGGCCGGGAGGCTCTGCCGGGTGCATGGGTGCTTCTTGCCAGGCGGTTTCGTCGGCGGCGCGCCAGATCACGGCGGCCGCGATCCTGTCGTGGCCTTCGGCGAAGATCGCCGCTTTCACCTCGACGCGCTCGCCCACCACCCGCTTGACCGGGAAGTGCCCGCCGTCGCACGACGGGCTCACGCTTTCGATCGCCACGCGCGGCGCGGCGATCGCGTCCATCACCGATTTGTGGGCGCTGTGCTTGCTGGTCGCTTTGTCGATGGGCGGGGCGAGCACGACAGCGTTTTCCGGCTCCGCGCCGAACAGGCGGCACGCGCCGGGCTTCAGCGTGAACGGCTGCAGCGAGCCGGGGGCACTGCGGGCATCCGCGTCGAGCGGGACGAAGCGGGTGAAGTTTCCCGGTACGCCGTCGAGGAAACCCGCCGGGTCGACATGCACCGGGACATCGCGATCGGGATTGACGACGATCAGCACGGCCTGGCTGGCGTCGCGCAGATCGGCGCGGTTGCTGCGCAGCAGCACGGTAGCCGGCGCGCCGGGGCCGCTCAGCGCGCGCAGTTCGCCGACGGTGGCGAGCGGCTGCACGTCGCGCTGGAGCGCGTTCGCGTGTGTGACGTCCTTCGACAGGTCAAAGCGCGCCGACTGCCGTGCAGACGCGTAGTCGGCTTCGCTGCCGCGCGTGTATGACATCGGCAGCGCGAGGCCGTATTCGAAACCCATCGGCATCAGCCAGCCGGTGCCGACCGCCGCGGAGGCATTCAGGGCGCGCCGGTACGTCCGCTCGACGGCGCCCGCATCGTGTATGTCGGCGAGGTCGGCCACGAGCCGCGTGCCGTACGGCGCTTCGGGGAACGCGATGGGGCTGGCGACCCGGGTGAGCGTCGCGTGTTCTTCGGTGAGCCAGGCGGCGCGGAAGTCCCACCAGCGTACCGACGAGAACACGCTGTCGAAGCCCGCGCCTTCGAGCGCCAGCAGATCGTGGCGGGCAAGGCCGGGCGTGGCGGCCAGAAAACGCACGCCGGGATGATGCGTGCGCACGGCGCTGCCGAGCCGCTGCCACAGGGCGGTGGGCACGCTATGCGGCGAATCGAAGCGAAAGCCGCCGACGCCAGCCGCCGCGAGTGACACCAGTTTCTGCGTCCACCAGTCGACCAGTTGCGCCCCGGGTCCATTGGCCGCGAAATTCGCATACGCGACGTTGTCTTCCCGGTGCCCATGGCGCGGGTCGAGCCGGGCTTCTTCGGGCTCAAACGGGTGAAACCAGTCCCGATGCTCGCTGAAGAGCTTGCCATCGGCGGCGACGCGATCGGGCACGATGTCGAGCAGCAGCTTGAGACCTTGCTCGCGGGCAGCTTCGGCGAGCTCGTGAAGCGCTTCGCTTGACGGTTGCTGGGTATCGAAGACCGGATGCAGGCGGTCATGATCCGCGACGATCTGACCGTGACCCGCCCGCCCGGGCCGGAACGGCGCGCCAATCAGCACATGATCGAAGCCGAGCGACGCCGCATGCCCGAACTGGGCGGCCCAGGCCTCGATCGGCCCGACGAGAAGGGGGGGAAGGAAATAGATCCGCGGCGCATACGCAAGGGAAGCGTGTGGAGGTTCCATCGGTCGTGTTCCAGGTTCGTCCTGCTGCTATGTGGATGCACGTGCTGTGCGATCACATCGCTCGTTGGGCTTCCAGGGCCGGATGCCGTGTCTTCGCCTGACCGGGATGCGTCGGGCGAGGGCGCGTACAGGTCAATGTAGTGCAAAGATCGACATGTCGCCTGAAAGGAATTCGCGAGGCCATGCCGGACGGCGGTGGCGCGGGTCCGGCCTGGGTCCGGCCTGGGTCCGGCCTGGGTCGACAGAAGGGCTCCAGCAAACGCTGTGCCAACCGGGAGAGACGGCAGAAAGCCGCGCCTGCGAGTGTGGCGGGGGGGCGGAAGGGGCGCCGTGTAAAACCTGCGGTCGATGCGCGGCTTTTACACGGATGCAGGGAAATGAGCGGGGACGCCGCCGCTCGAACAATCGCGGCGGCCACGATGCCGCGCCTTGACGTCAGGTCAGGTTGTCACGAGCCAAGCAGCCCGGCGGCGATATTGATGCACAGCCCGAGCACCGCGACGTTGAAATAGAACGACAGCACCGACTGCGCGAGCGCCGCGCGCCGTATCGAGCGCGAGCGCAGCACGACGTCCGAGGTTTGCGAGGCCACGGCGATCGTGAACGAGAAGTACAGGAAGTCCCAGTAATCCGGTTCGAGCTTGTGGTCGGGGAAGCGGAGCGGCGTCTCCGTCTGCCCGGGACCGTAATAGAGCCGGGCATAGTGCTGTGTGAAGATGGTCGGAATCATGAACCACGCGCCCATCAGCGTCATGCCGGTCAGCAGATAGTGCAACACACCGAGGCTGCCCTTCACGCTTTTGACCGTCGCGAGTTCCAGCACGATCGCGGCGATGCTCGCGACCGTTGCGACGCAGATCACGATCAGCACGACGCCCGCATTCTCGTCTTCGCGCGCGGCGAGATCGCATACGCTGCTGTGATCGGCGACGGCCATGTGGAACCAGATGAGCGCGAGATAGGTCCATACGGCAAGGTCCCAGGCGACGAGCACACGGACCGTGGGGCGCATCGTCATGGGTATCAGCAACGCGCCGAGCACACCCACGATCAGTCCGATGATCATGCGTGGCCGGTTGCGAAGCACCTGCGGATAAAGGTTCATTTGCATTGATGTAAGAGGTTGTCTGCGAAGGATTCGCGGGTCGGCAGCAGGCGTTGAACGGGTGGTCGATTCTACCGTTATGTTCGGACGCGATTTGTCGAATGGTCACGCGACAGCTATAGTCTTTCGCGTCGGCCTGACACTGGCCTTTCGACTGAAAGGCCGGTGTCAGGGATGAGCGATAGATCGGGTTGCAGGCGGGGCGCCTCTCGCCCTCCGCGCGTTCGATGTCTGTGACATGTACGTGTCATGGGACCACAAAACCATAGGCCGCAAAACGCGGCGCGGACCGGGTTTGGGGCAGGCGGCCTGCATGACGGCAGCAGTGGCGGTGACCGGACCGCTGCCGCGTGCAGGCTGACACATAAACATCATCTGGAGCCCCCATGACAGATGTTCGTCAGAACGACGCACCTGTAGCACCGCTATCGGCGAAGCGCCGCGCCTGGGTCCTCGGTGCATGTGCAGGTGCTGCTGCGCTCGCCTTCACAATGGCAGGCCGCTTCGGCCAGCCGCTCGGGTTGCTGGGCATTTCTCCCGCGTTTGCCGACGCCCCTGCTGGCGGCGGCCTCGATGCCTTTGTCGCGCTGTCGCAGCACCTGACAGGTCGCAGCAGCTTCGACCCGGTGCTCGGCCAGCGTGTCTACGGCACCCTGCTGAAAGGCGACAGCCAGTTTCCGCAGAACGTCGCCGCGCTCAACAGCTGGTTGCAAATTCACGGCGGCGTGCCCTCCGATACCGTCATTCAAGCCTTGCAGGTCGATCAGCCGCCGCTTGCGAAAGCGGTCGGCGCGATCATGCGGGCGTGGTATCTCGGCCTCGTGGGCGACATGCCTCATGTGCAGGTGGTGGCGTACGAACGCGCGCTGATGTTCGATCCGGTGAAGGACGTGCTGACGATCCCGTCGTATTGCCGCGACGTGCCGTTCTACTGGACGCAAAAGCCTGGCAATGCCTGAGTGGCTCGAGTGACGAGTGAGGTGAGTGGCGTGCATGGACCGGTCACGGCATCGTCGTCCGCGCGCACTCAGACAGCACCCGCAAACCGTTTCCTCCGGTAATCAACGTTAAACAACGTGACGCACCGATCAGCCAGCAGTAGAGGATAGCAATGGCAAATTCAGTTTCCGCTGACATCGTCGTGGTCGGCTCAGGCGTGGCGGGCGGTCTCGTCGCGCATCAACTGGCGCTCGCTGGTGCGTCGGTCATCCTGCTGGAGGCGGGGCCGCGCATCCCGCGCTGGCAGATCGTCGAGAACTTCCGCAACTCCCCCACGAAGTCCGATTTCGCAACGCCCTATCCCTCCAACCCTTACGCGCCGCATCCCGAATACTCCCCCGCGAACAACTATCTGATCCAGAAAGGCGACTACCCATACAACTCGCAGTACGTGCGGCTCGTCGGTGGCACGACGTGGCACTGGGCCGCGGCGGCATGGCGCCTGTTGCCCTCCGACTTCAGGCTGAAGAGCCTGTACGGCGTCGGCCGTGACTGGCCGATCCCGTACGAAGCGCTCGAGCCGTGGTACTTCGCAGCCGAGGTGCAACTGGGTGTGTCCGGTCCTGAGACGTCGATCGATCTGGGCTCGCCGCGCTCGAAGCCCTATCCGATGAGTCAGTTACCGCTGTCGTATATGGACCAGCGTTTCTCCGCCGTGCTGAACCCGCAGGGCTTCAAGGTCGTGCCCGAGCCGGTCGCGCGCAACAGCCGTCCGTACGATGCGCGCCCGACCTGTTGCGGTAACAACAATTGCATGCCGATCTGCCCGATCGCGGCGATGTACAACGGCGTCGTGCATGCGGAAAAGGCCGAGCAGGCCGGCGCGAAACTGATTCCGCAGGCAGTGGTGTACCGGGTCGAGTCGGACGAGAAGGGGCTTGTTACTGCTGTGCACTACAAGGATCCGAACGGCAAGAGCACGCGCGTGACCGGCAAGCTGTTCGTGCTGGCGGCAAACGGCATCGAGACGCCGAAACTGATGTTGATGTCCACGTCGGACAAATTTCCCCATGGTGTCGGCAACAGCTCCGACCAGGTCGGCCGCAACCTGATGGATCATCCGGGCACCGGCGTGACCTTCCTCGCCAATGAGCCGTTGTGGCCAGGGCGCGGGCCGATGGAGATGACGTCGATCGTCAACTTCCGCGACGGCGCATTCCGCTCGAATTACGCAGCGAAGAAACTGCACCTGTCGAACGGTGTGCCGACGATGTCCGTCACCGCCGACCTGCTGCAGAAAGGTCTGACGGGCGCTGAACTCGACCGGCAGATTCGCGACCGGGCATCACGCACGTTGAACATCAATAGCTTCCATGAGCATCTTGCGGAGCCGCAAAACCGCATCGTTCCGTCTGCCGATCACAAGGACGCGCTCGGCATTCCGCAGCCGGAGATCTATTACTCGATCAACGATTACGTGAAGAAGAGTGCGGCGAACACGCACGAACTCTACGCGCAGATCGCGAACCTGTTCGGTGGCACTGAAGTGTCGTTCGACGATAATTTCGCGCCCAACAATCACATCATGGGTACGACGATCATGGGCAGCGACGCAGCGGATTCGGTCGTCGACGCGGATTGCCGCACGCACGATCACCCGAATCTGTTCATCGCGAGCAGTGCGGTGATGCCCACTGCGGCGTCGGTGAACTGCACGCTGACCATCGCGGCGCTGTCGTTGAGGCTAGCCGACAAGTTGAAGCGCGAAATCTGACCCAACCCTGACGGAGAGAGCCACCATGACGAATAAAACGTCTCGCGTGCAGCCGGCCGGGCCGGGTGCACAGATGCAAATTCAGATTCAGCGTCGCGGCCGCCTGCGCATCGCTTCGCTGGCTGCTGTTTTCTCTGTGTTCGCCTTGTACCTCGCGTGGCATGCATCGAACGATCCGGATGAGCAACGCGAAGCATCGGTCACGGCTGTGTTCGCGCAGGATGCATCGCAGGGCGGCGCGGCGTTCGCTTCGCCGGGTCTCGTGAAGCGCGGCGAGTATCTCGCGCGCGCAGGCGACTGCATCGCCTGCCACACGTCGGACAGAAGCCGCCCGTTTGCGGGTGGACTGCCGATCGACACGCCGTTCGGCACGATCTACACGCCGAACATCACGCCCGATCCGGACACGGGTATCGGCCGCTGGACGGATGCCGATTTCCTGCGCGCGATGCATGAAGGCATCGGCAAGGGCGGCGAACGGCTGTATCCCGCGTTTCCTTATGCTGAATACACCAGGGTCACCGAGGGTGACGTGCTCGCCATCCGTGCGTATCTGAATACGCTCGTACCGGTTCACTACACGCCCCCACGCAATGACCTGAAGTTTCCGTTTAATCAGCGCTGGCTGATGCTGTTCTGGAATCTGTTCAACTTCACGGAAGGGCGCTTCGTTCCCGATCCGAAAGCGAGCGCTCAATGGAATCGCGGCGCGTATCTGGTTCAAGGACTCGCGCATTGTGAGGAATGTCATACGCCGCGCAATTTCACGCAGGGATTGAAGACGAGCGAGCGCTTTGCAGGTGCGACGCAGGCCGGCTGGCATGCCTTCAATATCACGTCTGACAAAACGAGCGGCATCGGCAACTGGAGCGATGCCGATATGGTCAGCTACCTGTCTGCCGGCGTTGTGCCAGGACGAGCGGGTGCGGCCGGACCGATGGCGGAAGTCGTCGCGGACAGCACGCAATACCTGAGCACCGAAGACCTTCGTTCGGTTGCTATCTACATGCGATCGGTGCCCGCGATCAGCGGCGGCGAAGTGCGTCGGCGCGATACGTGGGGGCAGCCCGCCAACGACGTCATCAGTCTGCGCGGCACAAAGATCAGCGGCGTCAACGGAGCACAACTGTTCGTCGCAAACTGCGCGACGTGTCATCACTGGACCGGCCAGGGGATTGGTGCGAGTGCGCCGGGTGCGTATCCGTCGTTGATTCATAACAGCACAGTGGGCGCGGTGACAGCGAATAACCTCGCGATGGTCATTCTGCATGGCGTCAATCGCACGACGAAAACCGCCGATGTGCTGATGCCATCATTCGCCGGTGAACTCACCGATGATCAGGTGGCAGCGATCACGAATTATGTGACGAAACAGTTCGGCAATCCGCAGTCGAGCGTGACCGTCGATCAGGTTGCGAAGCTGCGTGTAGCGCAACAATGACCTTTGATGCCCGAGCGTCGGGTAGAGATTGCCGGATGACCCGGGTCCGGCTCACCGACCCCTTACGAATCCTTTGCCGCAACGATGTTTAGCGGCTTTGCGCAGATCTGGAACGAGAGGCAACGCGCATACGGGATCTGCTCTTGGCACTATCATTGTGCTATGGGCTCAAAACTTGTCACCGACGTTTTCCATCACTCGGCCAACCGGGCGGGTCGCGACTTTATCGTTGGCGATCTTCATGGCTGCGTCGATGCGTTGCGCTATCTGCTGCACGAAGTCGAATTCGATCCGGCGCGTGACCGTCTGTTCTCAGTGGGCGACCTGGTCGACCGTGGCGCGCAGTCCGAGGAGGCGCTCGCGCTGCTCGACAGGCCATGGTTCCATGCGGTGCTCGGCAATCACGAGGACACACTGATTGCGGTCGCCGAAGGCCGCTTGCGGCGGCAGTGGTGGTATGGAATCGGCGGCTCGTGGGCTGCAGCGCTCCCTGACGAACGGTTGCGGCACTACGCGGAGAAATTGCGCACGTTGCCGCTCGCGCGGGTGGTCGGCAGTGGTACTGAGCGCTTCAATGTTCTGCACGCGGAGTTCTTCGGCTCCGATGCCGATCTCGATGCAGGTGTCTTTTCCGACGACGCTCGCCAGAAGCTGTTGTGGGGCCGCGAACTTGCGATCGGCAATGGCGACCCCGAGCGGCAGCGTGGGCTTTCGCTCACCTATTGCGGTCACACGCCGATGTGCGAATTGCAGCAGATCGGCTCGCAGGTGTTCATCGACACCGGTGCGTTCGGGCCGGGCGGCAAGCTGACCGTCGTCGAAGCGCGCAGGTCCCGTCGCTGGCAGGTGACGGTCGATGCCGCGCGTGCCGAAGGCGCGGCTGCGCTGGCGCTGCCTTGACCTGTTCCGTCCCGTCGGTTGTGCGAAAGGCGGCGTTCAGCCGACCTGATTCAGTTCGAAGACAATGTCGACGGCGCTGCCGTTCCAGTTGTATTCCAGATACGCCGCATGATGGCAGTCGCGCAGCAGCGTCGTCCTGAACGCAGCGAGACACTCGCCTTCCTTATCTCGTACCGACGGATACACGATGCCCGCTACGCCCGCCGTTCGCGCCGCGCGGCCGAGCGACTGCCCGGCGACGTAGTCTTCGGGCGACAGCACCGCAGGATCGAGCGACGGGTCGTCGCGTAGATCGGCCACTTCCCCGCGTGCGATCACCGTGTACAGACGCATCTGTTGCCGCAGCGGCGGTTCGTGCGTGGCCGCGAGGAAGTTGCCCGTGTGATAGCGCGTTTCGGCAATCGCCGTCGCGCGCGACCGGGCGCAATAGAACACCCCATACGTGCCGTCGGAAAAGCGGCTGCCGAGCGGATTCAGATGCGTGAACGCCGCCATGATGGGCCCCCAGCCGGGGCCGAAGCGTCGCTCTTCGGGCGGCACGAGATCCAGTTCGCCGACTTCGGTGCGCAGCCGGTCGTTGGTCATTGCTTCGAGCGCATAGAGCGCCTCGAAATCGTCCGGCGATGCGACGCGGTCGAACAGGTTCACAGCCGGAAAACGTGTGGGAATCACCCGATACGCGGGCGACCAGTCGAGCGGCGCGGCGCGCCAGCGGGCCTGCCAGTGCGGAGAAGTCACGCCCAGCCGCCTCGCATTGCGTCGAGATACTGGCGCACGGCCACGAGATCGCTGATATTGCCCGCCAGCATGCGGTCGAGCGCGCGCCGGCCGCCGAACGGCGGCGCGCTATTCGGGCGCTTGATCCAGGTATCGGCTGCGGACGGCTGCGGCAGCAGGATTTGCAGCGCCTTGTAGATACCCAGCAGCAGCGACAGGCGTTCGAGCGTGTCGCGGCCAAGCCGCGCGGTCTGCGGTTCGGCTTTCCATTTGAAGAAGGTGGAGCGGCCGGGCGACCCTAGCAGGACGATCTGCTCGTCGGCGCTCAGATCCCAGTCGCGGGCGATCTTGAAGAATGCGCGCAGGCCGGCCGCCGACATTTCGGTCAGCGACGGCTCTCCAGCGGGTCGTGGTAGCGGTCGCTCGTTGGGAAGGACGCGGGCGGCATTGGACATGGCTTTAGTCCTTAATTGAACTTTAAGTCAATATTAGTCCATTTATGGATTTATGCAAGGATTAACAGAATCACGTCCGGGTCTGCGGGGCGGTATTGCACCGGCACGAACCGGACGCAGTGTGCTGGCCGCGCCCCGGATTGCTGCCTTCCTGTTGCCGGCCCCGGCTTAGCGCGGTGCAGCGCCTACTTCGAACGCCAATTCCGTCACGCCGTCCACACCGCCCGTCACCTTGTCTCCCGGGTGGAGAGCGCCGACGCCAGCGGGTGTACCCGTGAAAATCAGGTCGCCAGGCTTGAGCGCCACCGATTGCGAGACGTAGCTGATGACGTCGGCCACCGGCCAGATCATTTCGGTGAGATCGCCTTGCTGACGGACTTCGCCATTGACCGACAACCAGATCCGGCCCGTGCCCGGATGGCCGGTTTTCTCAACCGGAAGCAGCGGCGTAACCGGACCCGACGCGTCGAAGCCCTTGGCCCAGTCCCACGGACGGCTCTGTTTCTTGGCGACGGCCTGCAGGTCGCGGCGCGTCAGGTCGACTCCGACTCCGTAACCCCAGACGTAATCCAGCGCCTTGTCAGGCGAAATCGACTGCCCGCCCTTGCCGATTGCGACGACTAGTTCGATTTCGTGATGCAGGTCCGACGTCAGCGGCGGATAGGGAACCACGCCGCGTGCTGCGACCACCGCGTCAGCGGGCTTGGTGAAGAAGAACGGCGGTTCGCGGTCTGGGTCCGCGCCCATTTCGCGGGCGTGGTCGGCATAGTTGCGGCCCACGCAGAAGACCCGGCGCACGGGAAAGCGGCTCGACGAGCCGGCGACTTCGACGGAAGGCTGTTCGGGTTGAGGTACGACGTAAGTAGTCATCTTCAGGTCTCGATTGGGATGAACGAAGCGTGCTGGCATGCGTGGCGGCAACCGGCACGTCGATGAGTCAAAGATAGCAGCCCATCGCCGGCCGACCGGCGAAGGATGTGTGGATTTTCTGGACTGGATTACGCTCGCGCCCGACGTGGCGCTGGCTTCGCCGGCTGGTCCCGCCTCGCCGGATTTGCCGCATTTGCCGGGTTTGCCGCCGTCGATGGCTGCGCATCGGCCGTCGTATGGTGCGCGCTGCGGTAGTCGCTCGGCGACATGCCCGTGGTTCGCCGGAAACGGCGGGAAAAATAGGCTTCGTCGCGGAATCCGACCGCCTGGGCGATCTCGCCCACCCGTTTGGTGCTGTGCGCGAGCAGCGATTGCGCAAGTGCCATTCGCCGGTCGGTGACGAGTTCCGTGAAGGTCCGGCCGGTTTCCTTCTTGATCAGATGCGCGAGATAGTTCGGCGACAGGAACGCGGCGGCGGCCGCGCTGGTCAGCGAGAGGTCGTCGCTCGCGATCCGCGCGCGAATGTGCCGCATCACGCGGGCCAGCGCGTCGCGCCGGCCGGTGCGCTGCTTTTCGTTGTCGGCGAGGCGCAGCAGCGGTTCAGCGTGTCGCGCGCAGACGATACCGATCAATTGCAGCAGATAGCCGCGCAGCAGCGCCGTGGCGCCGAAACCGCGCGCGCCGTCGACTTCGAGCATGCGCGCGAGCAGTTGACGCACTTCGGCCAGATCCGCGTCCGTCAGCACGAAATCGAGGTACTCCTGGAAGCGGAACGGTGCGAGTTCGACGGCGCGATGCACGGATACGTCTTCGAGATCGAGTGGATCGTCTTCCAGGTCGGCACGCAGGAACTGCTGCGAGAAGTTGATGACCATGAAGCGCGATTCCGGCGGATGCGGAATCAGATGCAACCGGTACGGCAGGATAAGGGCGACCGCGCCGCGCGGAAAAGGGCGCGTCGCGCCGCCGATCCGTTGCACCGTGTCGCCGCCAAGGTTGATCTGGATCTGGAAGTAGTCGTGACGGTGCGGCTCGGTGATCGCTGGTCGCGTCGTCTGATCGCGGATGTAGAAATCGAGGCGGTCGCTGCGTTCGGGCATCCCGTAGGTACGGGTCGGTTCACTGGCTGCCGGGTGCATGGCTGGTCGGGAGGGACGGTTCAGACGCCATGGTACATGCGCGCGGGCTTTTTCGACGGGGCAGGCCCGCGGCCGTGGCTGGCGGGTGTGACGCCATTCTGACGAGATTCGAGCTTGATGAGTTGTCCGTTTCAATTTCCCCCGTGGGTATAATCGCGCCCCCGACATTCAATCGAAGATCAGGAGATGGGTGTGCGAGCAGTCATGGTAGCAGTGGCCGTCGGCTTGTTTTCCAGTGCGGCGATGGCGGCGGGCCAGTACGTCGAAGTCTGGAATCCGCCCGAAACCAGCCAGCATTCGAACGTGAAGAAGCGCAAGCCGGCCGTGAAGGCGCCGAAGCATGCGGTCACGCAAACGCGGAGGCAGTTGGCGCAGTGCGAGGCAGGCGGGGTGCACAAAACGCTCAAGGTTTCATCGAAACCGACACCAGAAAAGCCCAAACCGCGGGTTTCTGTCGTGATGGTGCCGTCGAAAGATGCACAGCAACGTCAGCCGAAAGCTCAAGGCCTGCCAACGAAAAGCAGCCGCCCGCAAGCGACGACAAAGGTCGCCGACACATCGGGCTCCGCCAGCGGCAGGACGACACCTTCCGCGTCCGGCCGCGATTTGCCGCCGATCCTGCGCTGACGCCGGCCAGCGCCGCGCGTCCCGGTTCGACGATCCGCGCCGACGGCTCAGGCGCTTTCCAGGCCGTTCACCACCAGCTTCAACGTCTCCAGCGAGCGCGCGTCGCGCACTCGCGAATGCAGCGTCACACGGGATGCGGGCAATGCAGGCAATCCAAGCCTTGCGCCGACGTCGACCAATCCGCGCGGCGCCACCCGCCGCGCCAGCGGTGAAACCGCAATTCCCGCCGCTGCTGCAGCGCCGACGGCGGCCACACCGCCACCGATAAACGCTTCGTTCCACGCGATACCGGCTTCATTCAGCGCCCGCAGCGCCGCCGCGCGAACGGCGCAGGGCGGGGCGAGCAGCGCGAGCGGCAACGGTTCGTTCGGGCGCGGCAGCCAGTCAGGCGTGGCCAGCCACGCGATCGGTTCGGTGAAAAGCGCCTCTCCGTCGCCGCGCGAGGTTTCTTCTGGCTCGTTGCGGATAATCACGGCGTCGAGCCGCCGCTCGTCGAATTGCTCCAGCAAGGCCGCCGACATGCCAAGATGCAACTCGAGTACCAGCGCGGGATCGTATGCCTTTAGTCTCGCGAGCAGGTCGGGCAGGTTCGGTCCAGCCACATGCTCGCTCAGGCCCAACGCCAGCCGCCGATTTCCGACCGACAGCGAGCCCAGCGCCCGCTCATGGGCGCTCAGTAGATCGCGTGCGGCCTTGAGGAATGCCTGACCCTCGCTGGACAGGCGCACCAGCCGGGGCGTGCGCTCAAGAAGCTGTTTGCCGAGATGCACTTCCAGCCGTTTCAGCTTGAGGCTGACGGCGGATTGGGTGGTATCGAGCGCGTCGGCGGCGCGAGTGAAGCTGCTCAGGTCGGCCACCAGCACGAACGCCCGTACAGCATCGAGGTCGAGAACCTTCATTTCAGTTGAAAATGAATGATATATCCATTGATATCTATTCATTATTATCCATGGGGTCTATTGTCGCTACATAAACTTTTCCTGATGGAGCTTTTTTATGCCGCTCACCCGAATCGCACTCCGTACCGGCAAGCCGGCCGAATACCGCAAGGCGCTGACGCAAGGCATCCAGCGCGCACTGATCGACACATGCAACGTGCCGGCGGACGACATTTTCATGCTCATCAACGAGCACGACGAAGCTAACTTCGTATTCGACCGGCAGTACCTCGGCGTCCATCGCAGCGACGACCTGGTGGTCATCCAGATCACGTTCAACAACACGCGCACGGTCGAGCAGAAGAAGGCGCTTTACAGGCAGGTGGCCGATAACCTTGCCGAAAGCCCCGGTTTGCGTCGAGAGGATGTGTTCATCAATCTTGTTGAGGTGCTGAAAGAGAATTGGTCGTTCGGCAACGGGATCGCGCAGTACGCGCTTTGACATCATGCGGTGACGTGCGCCGCCTGAAAACCGCACAACGAAACGGGCCTGGGTCTTGCGACACCACGGCCCGTATTTCGCTGACGTCTGTTCGAGAACCGCTCAGGCGAGCATATCGACCACCCCGCCGCCTGCACACAGCGCGACTTTCGAGGCCGCGAGGCCGGCGGCGAAAGCTGCGTTCAGCGCTATGGCAGTAAGCCGTTGAGAAGGCTGGTCTTCGTCGGCGAGACGGTGCAACTGCTGGTGGCGATAGAAAACGTGTTCGGTCCGATGACCGGCGCGGGGCCGCTGTCAGTCCACTGGACGTTGCAGGAGCCGGGTTGTGCGATTTGCAATGAAGCGTCGCTGTCCGGTTGTTCGACGACATGCGCGAAGGCATTGGCGCGCAGGCTGACCTTTTGCGCATACGCCTTCGAGCCGCCGTAGTTTTTCAGCGCCGCGTTCACATCGCCGCCTGCAGACCGCACGTAGCCGTACAGGATCGCCGATCCCACTTCGATATTGGTGTCCGGCTCCGTCAGATCGCTGACGTTTTTCAGGAGCCCCTTGTGAGCACTCGGGACCACCTGCATCAGCCCGGTCGCGCCGTGCGCGCCTTTGGCCTTTTCCCTGAAACGGGATTCGATGGAAATGATGGCGAGCAAAAGCGCGGGCGGAAGGGAATATTTCGACGCCGCCGACGCGACTGCCACCGAGATCTGCTCAGCCTTTTCCTTTGCCACGCCGAACTTCTGCGTCAGGTAGGCGGAAATCTGGTCGCTCGTTTCGGCCATCGCGCTTTGCGCGAGGCCCAGCGAAAGCACGATCAGGCAGAGTAAGCGGCTCATGGTCGGTGGACGCGCGGGGGGAAGCCCGGATTATAGCTGGTGGGTAGATTAATCAGACGAAACCCACCCCCAGCCCACACAGGCCACCCGCACACGCCAATATTCGCGCCTAACTCCCCCCAAAATACACGTCGTCCCGCGATGTCGAATCCAGCGGAGCTGGCGACACCTTCGGCGCCTGCCCGCCCGAAAATGCGTCCGATAGCGACCGCATGATTTGCGCCGCATACGTCCCCGCCTGAACCGCATCACCGCTCATTGGTGGCCCGGGCGGATTCGGCTGCACAACCGTTTGCAGATGCTGCTCCACCGATACGCCCGGTTGAGTGAGTGGCGCCAATCGGGCCGCGATATCGTGAAACAGGGTCTGCAAGCCGTTCGGCACGGCATTTTGCGCCGCCTGCAATTCCGCGCCGGTGGTCTGCGGGGCCGTGACGTCCAGTTGCGCCGGCGCACGATCCAGATTCAGGGAATCGTTGAGCGCCGCGCTCAGATCGGGCGCGGATGCTTCGCGGGCCGACAACGGCGCTTGCAGACCGAAACACGCCCGCACCGTGCGAATGATCGACGTGTGATCGAACGGTTGCGGGCCCGTTGAGCGCAGGATCGTTTCCGGCTTCGTGTACGGCGAGATGATCACCGCTGGCACGCGCACGCCGTAGCGGTCGAAGTTGAACACCTGGCCCGGACGGGGCGTCTCGGGCGGCACGGCGGCGGGCGGCGGAACATGGTCATAGCAGCCACCGTGTTCGTCACAGGTGATGATGAGCATCGTCGACGCCCAGTTCGGCGAGTTGCGCACCGCGTTGTAGACCAGTGCGACGAGCGCGTCGCCATATGCCACGTTGTGCGGTGGATGCAAGTCGCTTGGCATCTCGAGGCCCGGAAAATATTGAGGTTCCAGAAAGGAGTATGCAGGCATGTCGGTGGAATTCACGTCGGCGAGGAACTCGCAGAATGGCCGGAAATTCGCGAAGTAAGGCCATAGCCGCTGCAGCAACGCCGCCTGGGAGAAATCGTGGAAATAGATGCGCCATTCATGCGTGGGCGCCAGTTCGTTGAAGATGGTCTGCATCGGGAACGGGAAGCCGGCCTTGTCGTTGTTTTCGTAGCCGTTCGCCGTACCGGCGTGTACGAAGAAGCGATTCGGCCAGGTCTGGCATGGCGCAGACGCGAACCACATATCGGACACCGCGTAGCTCTTCGCGAGTTGCGTCAGCGCGGGCAGTTCCTCTGGGCTGAAGCAATGCATGATGTCGCGCGCATTGCCGCCGTGCTGGACGTAATTCGCGGTGAAGCCGTTCATCGGCGGAACACCGTTTGCGGGACCATTGCCGAACAGCTGCTGCGTGATGTCGACGAAGAGTTCGCCAGGATCAGGCGTGGGCAGCGTGGCGGCGGAGGCGCTGCCAGGGTCGGTCCATGGCGGAATCGGCGTGCCGTCCGGTCCGGGATTGCCCGGGTTTTGTGCACTCGCGAGGCCATTGAAGTCGCGGCCATCGGTGTACAGGTGGCCGAACACGTTGTCGAAAGAACGGTTCTCCAGCATCAGAACAACGACATGCTTGATGTCGGACAGCGTCGCCATCGCGAACTCCTCGGTAGGGCGCCGGGACGTGCAAAACGCCTCGCCCGGCGTAGATCTTCTGAAAAGGCGGCTGCTATTGCCGGCATAGCCACATACACCCATGGACGCCGCCATACAGAAAGGGACGATTCCATGGTCCGGAAATTGAAGCCCGCAATCGTGTGCCGCCGTGCGTCCGTGGTCGATGAACGCGTTTCGCTGGCAAGCCATCAGAACATAGGACACCCGGCAGCAAGAGGCAAACAGACCATCTGTCCCCCGAGAGAAGTTGCTTGTCACGTGTGGCCGTGTACCATGAAAAAGTACATCCGCCGATTCGGCGGGCGCGCTGCACCGGTTGACCGCGTGCTTTTATCGGAGCGCATATGGGCCGTGTTGTCGAAGTTGTGCTGGATATTCCCGTGTCGGTCGCGGACGAGGGGCTCGGCCAACGGGAGCGCGAAGGCGATGCTCAAACACCGGACCGGCTGGGTGCCGCGCTGATCCAGGCGCTCGACGCCCTGCCGCAAACCACACGCGCCCGCGCTGGTGAGGACCGCCTCGAAGTGTGCTGCTTCGACAACGGGCAGGCGATGTCGAATGCGGGCTGGCAGATATCGATCGAAGATGCGCCCGAGGGACGGCAGTTCGTCGCGTCACGGGTTGAATCGTATTCGCCGGGTGTGACGATGCGCGACACGATGTACGAGACTTCGCTTGCCACGGCCGAACTCACCGACGCGGCTCTGGACGACGCGCCCGGGCCGCTCAAACATGCGCTGGCCCGCGCCGGCAATCTGGAAGCCGTTGCAAGGCTCGAATTCGACCGCACGCGCTGGCAATGGCGCGCTTCGGATGACGTGCCGATCGACATCGTGCTCGACTGCGTCGCTGGTCTACCGACGCCAACCCGTCTGTACGAACTGCGGGTGAGTGCGCCCTGGCCGGAACCCGGCGAGGCGGCCCAACCCCTGCTGGACGCACTCTTCGCCGCGGCGAGAGAGCTGGTCGGCACGCTGCCTGCGTTTCCGGTCCTCCTGAGCGCAACGGAGCGGGCTTGCCGCAGCGAGCCCGAGCGGGCTGAAGAACCTGTGCGTGCAGCGCCGATCGATCTCGCCGACGTGGACACGCCGCATGAAGCCTTGAGGGCTATCGGGCACAACATTGCGCAGCACTGGTTTGGCAACGAGGCTGGCGTGCGCGACGCAGCCGTTCCTGAAAGCGTCCATCAAATGAGGGTTGCGCAACGCCGCCTGAAAACGGCGCTGACGATTTTTCCGCATTGGGTCGATGAGGCCTGGTCCACGCGCATTGCGCCTGACCTCACCTGGCTGGGCGGGCTGCTCGGCGAGGCGCGCGACCGGGACGTCTTCACCGATGCGACGTTGCCCGCGCTCGCCGCCGCCGACACTGATCCCGAGCGCTGGGGCACTGTGTGCGACGCGGCATCCGCGCAGCGACTCGAAGCCCGCACTCGCGCACAGGAAGCGCTGCGTTCGCGTCGCTACGCGCAGCTTTCGCTGGCGTGGATGGAATGGCTGTCTGCGCTGGCATCGCGGGACACTCCGGCCGGCGTCAAGGCGCGCACGCTGCGCGGTTACGCCAGAAAGCGCGTGCGCAAGTACTACCGGCGCGTGGCGAGTGCGCCCAGGCTGACGACGCTCGATGACGCGACGCGTCATCGTGAACGCATCCAGGCCAAACGCCTGCGTTACACGCTGGAATTCTTCGCACCCATTGTGTCGCACAAGACCCGCTCCGAGGTCGCAAAGACTGTGTCGCGGATCCAGACCGTCCTCGGCGAAGGCAACGATGCGGTCGTCGCGCTGCGCTATCTCGAGCAACTCGACCTGAGCCCGTATCAACAGGGATTCACCCAGGGCTGGTCGGCTGCGACGCGGCTCTACACGGCAAGAGAGGGCGAGCGTCTGCTTCGTACGCTGAAGAAGCCGAAGATCGGCGGCGGCGAGTGACGGAGCGGCGTCGATATAACATTTGGCCTCTTTCCCTGCTCTCTTGATCCCACCACGATGACCGGAAAAAAACCTTCCGACGATGCCGTTGGCGAACCGCTCGAACTCGGCGGTTCAGTGTGGTTTCAGGCCGGCGAGCAGACGCTCGGCGGCGCGTCGCGTATCGCGCTGCTTGCGGCCATCCGCGAGACGGGGTCGATCACGGGGGCGGCGCGCGCGGTCGGCATGAGCTACAAGGCGGCATGGGACGCCGTCGACACGATGAACAACCTCGCGGGCGAGCCGCTCGTGGTGCGCGCAACAGGCGGCAAGGGCGGTGGCGGCACCACGCTCACGGCGCGCGCCGTGCGTCTGATCGACACGTTCCGCGCCGTGGAGCGCGAGCACCGCCGGTTTCTCGAGCGGGCCGGTGCCGCGATCGAAGGCTTCGCGAACGACTGGGAACTGATCGGGAGAATCGGCATGAAGACGAGCGCGCGCAACCAGCTATACGGCACGGTGTCGGCGATCACGCGCGGCGCCGTCAACGACGAAGTCTCGCTGGCTTTGCCAGGCGGTCAGACGGTGGTTGCCGTGCTCACGCACGAAAGTACCGAGGCGCTCGGTCTCGCCGTCGGCGCGGCGGCGTTTGCGCTCGTGAAGGCGTCGTGGGTCATGTTGATGGTCGATGACGGCGGCGCGTCGGTCAGGCTGTCTGCCCGCAACCAGTTGCGCGGCACCGTGGCGGCTCTCAAGCACGGGGCGGTGAATTCGGAAGTGTCGCTGGCACTGGACGGCGGCATCGTCGTGACTGCAGTGATCACGAACGAAAGCGTCGATGCGCTCGGTCTTGCCGACGGCACGCCGGCGATTGCGGCGTTCAAGGCGTCAAGCGTGATTCTCGGTGTGAGCGACTGAGAAAGCGCGGGGCGTCGTCGCATGCGACGAGGCTCAGCTGGCCGCGCTTCGCGCCGCGCAGATGCGCTCGTGTTCAGGACAAGCTGCGCACGTAGCCCGCGAAGGGCGTTTCCGGCTGAACCCGGCCGTCGATGATCTGCACGACCTGGTCGCCAAATGCGGCGACGTCGTCGGGGTCGTGCGTGATCAGCAGCATCGGAATATCGAGCCGCGTCTGCAGATCCGACAGCTCGCGGCGCATGCGCTGGCGCAGCGCGTGGTCGAGCGCGGAAAACGGTTCATCCAGCAGCAGCAACTGAGGTTGCGCGACCAGCGCGCGAGCCAGCGCGACGCGCTGTTTCTGCCCGCCCGACAACTGTGGAGGGTGATTGCCCGCGACGCCGTGAAGATCAAGTGCGTTCAGCCAGTAGTCGACTTCCGGATGCCGGACCCTTGCCCGCGGATTGAGCCACCCAGGATGCAGCCCGAACGCGATGTTCTGCCGGACGTTGAGATGCGGAAACAGCGCGTAGTCCTGAAACAGATAGGCGAACCTGCGCGACTGCGGCTTCAGGTCGACGCCGCGCGCGCTGTCGAAGAGCGGGGCGCCGTCGAGTGTGATCGTGCCTTCGTCGGGGTGCTGGAGGCCCGCGATCGCCTGCAGCGTCAGACTCTTGCCTGCGCCTGACGGACCGAACAGCACGACGCGCTGATTCGTCGTCGCGAACGAGACATCGAGTGTAAAACGCCGTTCGGCGCTGACGAAGGTCTTGCGGATGTCGACGGTGAGCGGCATGTCAGCGGGACGTTAGAAGCGAATGTTGCGGCACGAGCCGTCCCGCGGCGAGCAGGATCACCACGCAGGTCACCGACGTGACGAGCACGAGGAAATTGGCGGTGCTGTCGTCGCCGGCCTGCACGGCCGCGTAGACGGCCACTGAAAGCGTCTGCGTGCGTCCTGGCAGGTTGCCCGCGATCATCAGCGTCGCGCCGAATTCGCCGAGCGCGCGCGCGAACGCGAGCAGCGTGCCCGCGAGGATGCCGCGCGTGGCGAGCGGGAGTGTCACGCGAAAGAAGATGGCCGTCTCGCTGACGCCAAGTGTGCGCGCAGCGCGTTCGAGTTGCGGGTCGACCGATTCGAACGCGGCGCGAGCCGATTTCAGCACCAGCGGGAAAGCCACGACCGTCGACGCAATCACGGCGCCCTGCCAGGTGAACACGAGCTGGATGCCCAGACTGTCGAGCCAACCGCCGATTACACCACGCCGTCCCAGCAGCACGAGCAGGTAGTAGCCGAGCACGGTGGGCGGCATCACGAGCGGCAACGTCAGCAGCGAATCGACGACGTCGCGCGCGCCCGAGCGCCAGCGTGACAGCCCGAAGCCGACGGCAACGCCGAACACCAGATTCAGCGCAGTCGCCCAGCCGGCCACCTTGAGCGAGAGCAGGAGTGGAATCCAGGCCTGTTGCATCGTTGTCGGACTTCCTGTCGGGTGCGGTGGTGGGAGGCGCGGCCTAGTGGGCGGCGCCGGCCGGCTTGAAACCGTATTTCGCCAGCACCGCCTGGCCAGCCGGCGACACCACGAACGCAACGAATGCCTGGGCGTCCGCCGCGTGGTGGCTACCTTCGACCAGGGCAATCGGGTAGGTGACGGGAGTCTGCGTCGGCACGGTCAGCGCGACCTTGACGCGCTCGGGCATGACCGCAGCGTCGGTGCCAAATACAAAGCCGGCGTCCACTTCGCCGCGCGAAACGTAATCGAGGCTCTGGCGGACGTTCGCCGCGAGCACGCTCTTCGCGCTGACCGCATCCCATACGCCTGCTGCCCTGAGCGCACCTTCCGTATAGCGGCCGACCGGCACCGAAGCCGGGTCGCCGAAGGCAATGCGTTTCACGCCCGCATCCGTCAGGTCACGCAGCGACGCCGGTGCGAGGCGGCTGTCGGCCGGCACGATCAGCACGAGCGAATTGGCCGCGAAATCCTGCCGGGTCGAAGGCACGATCACCTTTTCGGCGGCAGCCTTGTCCATCGCCTTCTGGTCCGCCGACGCGAACACATCCGCCGGCGCGCCCTTCACGATCTGCTGCATCAGCACGTCGGATGCCCCGAAGTTCAGCAGAACCTTGGTGCCGGGATGCTGTGCCTCAAAGGCATCGCTGACCGACTTGAACGCATTCGTGAGGCTGGCCGCCGCCGACACGATGAGTTCATCGGCGCGGGCATTCGTACAGATCGCAATGGAGAGGGCGCTGGCAGCGAGCAGCGCATGCTTCAGCGGACGACGGAAGGAGAGCGACATGGGGTTTTGAGGTCCGGCGAGGCCGGCATAGGTGGCGGAACCGCTATCGTAATATAGCCGCAGTTATAACGCTCGACAGGGTGAACACCCGGGCGCGTACAGATACGCGCAATCAGACGTCGCTTGAGTGGGGAGCGGGCTGGAGTGTGTTGATGGTCTGCGAGAGCGGCGCGGCGGCCGGTCTATGGTGGCCGGCCTTCCAGCGTGCGCGGACGAACGGGTGATCGTGGCCCGAGACCTTGAGCGCAATATGGGTGACCCAGCGTTGTGTCGGCACGCGCACGTCATGCAGCGCGATGGACAGGGCCATCAGGCTCACGGCGACGGGCAACGCCGACAGCCGGCCCGGCTGTAGATGCCAGGCGGCGCGCACGAACACCAGCGCGGCCAGGGCGCCGATGATACACCCGGTGATCGCTTCAGCCGGCGAATGGGCTACGAGCACGACGCGCGACACCCCGACCACCATGCCGGCGGCTATACCCAACAGCACCCCCCCGAGACGGATTGACGGCCGGGCAGACAGCAGCACCAGGAACAGCGCGACAGGGTAGACCGCCGTCGACAGCATTGCGTGACCGCTGACGCCGGTGAAATCCAGCTCCCGTATCCCAACGCCCCAGCCGAGAAATGCCAGCTTCGTGACGGTAACCAGACCTATCGCCGCGCCAAGCGTCGCGAGCCAGAGTACAGCCATGCGCCACGTATAGCCGAGCGCCAGCCACAACGCGATGGCGATCGCGAGCGGCAGCGTCAGACCGGCGCCGCCAAGGCTGGTGATCGAATACCACAGGTGAGAAGGTAGAGCGGGCATGGACAGAACGCGTCGCGACAGCCGGTGGCAAGCCGCAATGAAGACGATGTTGGATTAACGCGCACGCTGCCCGAAGGGCTGACACAACTATCAGATAGAAGCAATCAACGACCAGGCCACGCGTCGCGGCTTACTTACCAGTATAGAGTGACTGAAGGGACAGTGGGCCGTGACGTGCTGTCCTATGCGGGTAGACCTACCTCCGCCGCGCGACCAGCGTCGCATCCAGATTGGTGTTATTGTGCATTGCACAACTATCCGGCGATTTCTGGCCGGGAACGGTCCCCTTTTTGCGAGGTTATGGAATGGCAAAAAGTCTGACGAAACTATGGCTAGGTGGGCTCAAGCGCCTGTTTGCCGCCCAGACTGAACTAGCACGCGACACACTGAAACGCGCTGCAGCACGACCGGCGCGACCGGTTGCAAAACCCGCGGCCAAGTTGCGCTCGAAAACCAGGCGCGAAACGCCTCGTCCGGGCGCGCGCGAATCGCGCGTGCGTCCGCGCGCCGCGGCATGGGCGAGCGGCAACTGGGCTCGTTCGTTCCATTCGGCGCCTGCGGCGCCGGGGCGTCTCGTCAATCACCTGTCCTATGGTCTGTACGTCCCGTCGGGCCATGCGCTTGCCGGCATGCCGCTCGTCGTGATGCTGCACGGCTGCAAGCAGTCCATCGACGAATTCGCGGAAGGCACGCGGATGAATCTGCTGGCTGACCGCTACGGCTTCGCTGTCGTCTATCCGGAGCAGTCGAAGCACGTTCACGCTCATCGCTGCTGGCACTGGTACGACTTTAGCGACCGCGCGGGAGGTGCGGAGGCGCGGGCGGTCGTTTCCCTCGTCGATGCGCTCGTCGCCACCTATGAATTCGACGCCGGGCGGGTGTATCTGGCCGGTCTGTCTGCGGGTGCGGGACTGGCTTCGTTGCTGGCGGTTCACCATCCGAACCGGTTCGCGGCGGTCGCGCTGCACTCCGGACCGGCGTTTGGCGAGGCCCGCTCTGGCGTTGCCGGTATGGATGTGATGCGGCGAGGCACGCGCCACGAACCGGCGGCGCTGATCGACGCTGCCGTCGACGTGAGAAGCTATCCGGGCATGCCGGCAATCATCTTTCATGGCGACGCGGATCACGTCGTGTCGCCCGAGAACGCGGAGCAACTGGCCCTTCAATTCGCGCGCCTGAATGGGCTGGTCGATGCAGAAGGTGAGCGGCGCAGCGGCGAAGTTCGCGAAGAACGAAAGGCCGGCGTAGTGACGCGCGACTACATCAAGGGGGGCCGGCGCATCGTGCGGCTGTGTCGTGTGCAGGGACTGGGCCACGAGTGGAGTGGCGGCGACGATGCAGTGCCGTTCCACTCTTCGAAAGGGCCAGATGCCAGTGCGCGGGCCTGGGAATTCCTCCGGTATCAGCGGCGACTGGGCGCAGCCGAGCCGCTTGAGGTCGTGCCGGTGGCGGCGCGGCGGGCATAGCGGGAAGCCTGTCGGAATGTTGCAACAGCAGGACTGAATGGGGCTGGAAAGTTACTAGGGTTTTCCCTATAATAAGGGTTATCCACTAGGTGAAACGCCTAGTCACTCTATCCCGGAGGTTGATCATGTACCTGCTGAGCCGCCTGTTCCTGTTTCTCACGAAATCCCCTGAGCAGATCGCCAAAGAGCGTAGCGACGCCTATCTGTCGGAAGCGACTGATCTGTACGATCTCGAATTCCGCATGCGCAAGCTGGATCGCGAAGCAAACGCGCTCCGCCCGGCGTGGATGAGCCAGCGCTAAGTCCACCTGGCTCGATACTGAGCAGCATCACGTAGTACCACAGCATCACGTCATTTACCGAAGCGGGCCAGTGTTCGTTGCCGCGCTTCGGCATGGTCGATGATCGGTGGCAGGTAGTTCCTTCCCAGCGTCCCCCCGAGTGTCGCCAGCTGCTCGGCGCCAGCCGATCATGGCGTGAATCCATTTCGGTGGCACGTTGGCGAGTTGCACAGATAACGCTTGATGAAGTGTCCGTCGGCGTCGAATCGCCTTCAGCGGAAAGTCGGCGCTCCCTTCGTATCATGCGGGAAACGCACCGTCGGCATGCTTGCCGGTCTCCCTCTGGATCGCGTCGAACTCGGGTTTGAATAGCGCGCCATCGGCCAGTCCAGGATGATGGTGCGGCACCATGAAGTAAAAATCCCGCCAGATCAGTTCCGAAAGCCACGTCGCCGCGCCAGTCCTGAGGCTTTTGAAAAGCGTTCCCGCGCTTCCAGCCATCGACGCCGCCGGTCAGCGTTGCCTGCTCAGGCAATACGTACCGGCGTGTTGCGTGTCTGATGCGCGTCTACTACGCGTAACCGGCCGTCCCGTCCGTCCAGCAGCCTCAGGCGATCTGCAGGCGCACGGCTACGTTGTTGCGCGTGGCATTCGAGTAGGGGCAGACCTGATGAGCTGCATCGACGAGTTCACGAGCTGCTTCAGCCGAAAGACCCGGCAGTGAGACGCGCAGTTCGATGTCGAGTGCGAAGCCACCCTTGTCGTTCGGACCGACGCCGACGTTCCCCGTTACGGTCGTGTCAGCCGGAATCGCCTCCTTGCGCTGTCCGGCGACAAATTTCATTGCACTGAGAAAACACGCCGAATAGCCAGCTGCGAACAGCTGTTCCGGATTCGTGCCTTCTGCGCCGTTGCCGCCAAGTTCGCGCGGGGCAGCCAGTTTCACATCAAGTACCTTATCCGACGAAACCGCACGGCCATCACGCCCACCGGTGCTGGTTGCCGTTGCCGTGTAAAGAATGCTCATGTTGCTGCTCCTTTTTCAGTAAATGCCACACTTGTGGCGGACGCCGTCGAATCGGCATGTCGTTAAGATAGTGCACAAATCATTTGTGTGCAAATTAAATTGCGCATCGCGTCGATAGCCGGCGCTGCGCGGGTGTGATTTCTACTGGTCGATGTAGTCGTTGAGGGTGGTACGCAGGCTCGTCAGATCGTCGCGTAATCTGAGGAGGAATTTGGGCGTCTGCTGGGTCGCGCACAAGATTTCCGCGGGCACTTCCCGGGCGGAGCGTTTGAGCGCCGCACCAGCCTTTGTCAGCCGGATATAGACGATGCGTTCGTCCTCCGTGCCTCTTGCGCGTTCTACGTAGCCCTGCGACTCGAGCCGTTTGAGCAGCGGCGTGACGGTGGCGGGATCGAGATTCAGGCGCGCGGCCATGTCCTTCACGCTGATGTCGTCACTCTCCCACAACACCAGCATGGCGAGATATTGCGGGTATGTCAGTCCCAGCCGCTCGAGAATGGGCTTGTACGCCTTCGTCATCGCAAGCGAAGTTGAATAAAGCGCGAAGCAAAGCTGTTCGTCTAGCGTGAAGGGGAGAGCCGGGCGTTGGGTCATGGTGCGTGTCGTCCAGAAAGTGCGTGCAAATGAATTGCGCACTAAGCATTGTGCGCCGATTGCAGCGCGTTGACGAGGCGCGGGAGCGGTTGCATCGATGGGAAGGAAAGCCGGCGAACAGGGGAGAGAACGCAGGCGGTGCAAGAACGTTAAAGCGCCGCCTGCGCCGGATCGCAGGCGTCAGTCGACCGGCTTGGTCGGTGCGTCAGTCGTTTCGGGAATGCCGAAGCATCCGCGATAGGTCGCGTAGAACGAGCAATAAAGCATTGTGGTGACGACGATGGTCGCAGGCATCAGCACGACAAACGAGTAGTCGGTCGCACCGAGCGCCTGCATCAGCGCCGACAGGCCCAGCGAAACCGTAATCGCCATCGCAAACCAAAGGGCGCCGAAGACAATGAAGGCGCCGCGATTCCGCCAGCAGCTGACGATGCTGAAAAACATCGCTTTGGCCACCGGCACGTCGTGCCATGCGGCGAGTACCGGCGAGAACCAGAACAGCATCGCAACCGGGATGTAGAACGCAAACGCCGCCAGCACGGCGAGCGGGATGTCGCTGTTTGCGATCGCTTGCGGTTCCATTGCCGCGCTGCCGATCATCGCGCGTAGCAGCATGCCGCCGTCGGCGAGCGCCGAGCCAGCCAGCACGAGGGCCATCGCGACCACGTACAGCACACCGAGTATCGCGAGCCGTTTCGCCACGCCGGCGCCGTACGAGCGGAAACCGTCGACCAGGATGGTCGGAAACACCGGCTTGCCGGCGATTGTGTCGCGGCAAGCCGCCATGAAGCCGACGGCGACGCCGGGGATGAACACGAGCGGCAGAAACGCGCCGACCACGGGGATCTGCGAGACGAGCATCATCGCGAGCAGATACGTGAAGAACAGCGTCAGGAAGGCCAGCGGGTTCTTGCGAAACAGCCAGATACCCTGCCGGAACCACACATAGCCGGTCTTCGCGGGGACTTCGATCAGTTGCATGGGGTATGAATGCCAGGGAGTGCAACGCCGGACAGGCGTTCGCGCAGGATGCGCTCAAAATGGCCTGGATCGTGTGGCTTCAGCAGTTCGGCCGCACGGGGCATGTGGAAGTCGTATAGGCGCGATATCCAGAAACGGTAGGCGCCTGCGCGCAACATATCGCCCCAGTGGCGGTTTTCCTCTGGGGTGAATGGACGGACGGTCTGGTACGCGCGCAGCATCGCTTCGACACGCGGCATATCGAGCTTGCCCGTCGCAAGATCGACGCACCAGTCGTTGACCGTCACGGCGACGTCGAACAGCCACTTGTCGCAGCCCGCGAAATAGAAATCGAAGAAGCCGCCGAGACGCACTTCGTGACCGCTGCCCGGTTGCGCATGCGCGAACAGGACGTTGTCGCGGAACAGATCACAGTGACAGGGGCCCTCGGGCAGCGCAGCATAGTCGTCGGACTCAAAGAAGGCTTGCTGATGCGCAAGTTCCGAGGTCAGCAGTTCGCGTTGGGCGTCTGTCAGGAACGGCAGCACCGACGGCACGGTTTCGCGCCACCACGCGAGGCTGCGCAGGTTCGGCTGGGAATGCGGGAAATCGCGGCCCGCCAGATGCATGCGGGCCAGCATCTGGCCGACTTCCACGCAGTGTTCTTCGCGTGGCGAAAGATCGGGCGCGCCTTCAAGGCGCGTGACGATCGCGGCGGGCTTGCCGTGCAGCGTGCCGAACAGCGCGCCGTCGTCGCGAGGCATCGGGTCCGGCACTGGCACCTTGTGCGCAGCGAAATGGCGCATCAGATCCAGATAGAAAGGCAGTTGTTGCGCTGTCAGCTTTTCGAAGATCGTCAGGACGAATTCGCCGCGCGTGGTCGTCAGGAAGAAGTTGCTGTTTTCGATTCCAGACTGGATGCCCCGAAAATCGACGACTTCGCCGAGATCGTAATGATGCATCCAGTGCGCGAGTTGGGTGTCGGTGACAGCGGTAAAGACGGCCATGCGGGAAGGTCGAATCAGGTTGGTTGGGCTGGCGCGTGCGGCCAGCGCTAAAACAACTGCGGCAAACACGGCGATAACCGGCGCGCGCAAGGCACGCCCGGCATGCAGGCAGGTGGCGTAGTAGCTGCGCGCTACGCCACGTCATCGGATCAGTAGTGCAGATTCACCGACGGCAGGCGCGTGCTCGGACGGCCGTTGTCGCGCACGGCGGGCGACGTCTCGAGCGGCGGGCTCATTTGATAGTGCGTGCCGAAGTTCGAACGCACGTCGATCTCGACCGGCTTGCCCTTGTCGCGGTATTCGGTGATTTCCGTGCCATTGGCGCTGCGCTCGTAGAAGCTCGGCGTGCGCGGCTGATTGATTTCGACTTTCGAGCTGACTTGCGCAGCCGGACGGTTGATCGCTTTCAGATCCGGCAGGCCCGCCCGTTCGTTCGCAGATTGGGCCTCTGCGGCAGCCTGTGCGTCGTCGGCGGGCTGCGCGGCCAGCGCGACGCCGCCGAAGGCAAGCATCGCCGCGACGGCGACGGGAAGGAGCGGCTTCATGGTAATTCTCCGATTGGATGCCCAGATTCTAGCAAATCCGACCTTATAGAAGGGCGTCATCGCCTTATTTTGCGCTGCTTTCGCGCCGGCTGCAGCGAAACACCGTGCCGCTGATGTATGCACGCCACCCCATCAATGCGTCGTGGTTCCGTGGTAATGTCGTTTCATCGAATGAGGCGATTGAAGATGAATTACGACACGAAACGGCGCACTGTGCAGACGCCTGCCAACGACTTCCCGACCGAGGCCTTCGACGACGCCACCGACGCCGTCACGCGCCTGTCCGCCATCTACGAAGCGAACACATCGTTCCTGCGCGACGCCTTCGCGCGCTACCGCCGCAACGAGCCGTTCGAGCGCCGGGTGCGCGCCTGCTATCCCTTCGTGCGCGTGCGCACGGATGTCAACACGCATGTCGATTCGCGCCGCTCGTATGGCTTCGTCGCCGGTCCGGGCGTGTTCGAGACCACGGTGACGCGCCCCGACCTGTTCGGCAACTACTATCGCGAACAGCTGCGGCTGCTCGCAAAGAATCATCATGTCGCGATAGAAGTCGGCGTCTCGGACCAGCCGATTCCGATTCACTTCGCTTTTGCAGAAGGCATCCACCTGGAAGGCGACCTCGACCGCGACCGGCTGCTCGCCATGCGCGACGTGTTCGACACGCCGGATCTCGCGCTGCTGGACGATCGCATTGTCAACGGCACGTACGAACCGCCGCCGGGCGAGCCGCATCCGCTGGCGCTTTTCACGGCGGCGCGGGTCGATTTCTCGCTGCATCGTCTGCGGCACTACACGGCGACCTCGCCGACGCACGTGCAGAACTACGTGCTTTATACGAACTATCAGTTCTATATCGACGAATTCGTGAAGCTGGGCCGCACGATGATGGCCCACACCGATGACGAAGAGTTGCGCGCGTATCGCAGCGAATACACATCGTTCGTCGAGCCGGGCGACGTGGTCACATACAACGCGAATCTCGGCGAGCAGCAGGACGAGGGCCATGCGCCCCCGCGTCTGCCGCAGATGCCCGGATATCACCTGAAGCGCGCCGACGGAAGCGGGATCACGATGATCAACATCGGCGTCGGGCCGTCGAATGCCAAGACGATCACCGATCACATCGCGGTGCTGCGTCCGCATGCGTGGATCATGCTCGGTCATTGCGCGGGTCTGCGCAATACGCAGCGGCTCGGCGACTACGTGCTTGCGCACGGCTACGTGCGCGAGGATCACGTGCTCGATGCCGATCTGCCGCTGTGGGTGCCGATTCCGGCGCTCGCTGAAGTGCAGGTTGCGCTCGAGCGCGCGGTCGCTCAGGTGACGAGGCTCGATGGCGTCGAACTGAAGCGGGTCATGCGCACGGGCACGGTCGCAAGCGTCGACAACCGTAACTGGGAACTGCGCGATCATCGCGAACCGGTGCAGCGCCTGTCGCAAAGCCGTGCGATTGCGCTCGATATGGAAAGCGCGACGATTGCGGCGAACGGCTTCCGCTTCCGCGTGCCTTACGGCACTTTGCTTTGCGTGTCGGATAAGCCGCTGCACGGGGAACTCAAGCTGCCCGGCATGGCCGACCAGTTCTACCGCGCGCAGGTCGATCAGCATTTGCAGATCGGCGTGAAGGCGATGGAGATTCTGCGCACCAACGGGCTGCATCGGTTGCATAGCCGCAAGCTGCGCAGCTTTGCTGAGGTGGCCTTCCAGTAAGGCCCGCGCGGTCGCGCCGCGATATCACTGTCCGAAACCGGTCAGCCCGATCAGGCTGCCGGCCGCCAGCAGCCAGAGTGGATGAATGCGCGTGCGCCAGGCAAGCAGTGCGCACCCGGCGGTAATTGGCCAGGCGATCCACGTCGCGTCCGATGCGCGAGCGATCAGCACCGCACTCGCCGTGACGATCCCGGCGGTTACCGCCACCAGGGCTTTCTGCACGATGCGTCGCCAGGGACGGTCCTTGAAGCGCTCCCATGCGTGAAGTGCGAGGATCGTCACGATCGACGACGGTCCGAACTTCGCCAGCGACGTCACCAGCATCCCGGCCCAGCCAGCCACATGCCAGCCGACCAGCGTCACGACCATCATGTTCGGTCCGGGAGCCGCCTGCGCCAGGGCAAAGAGCGCGCTGAACTCGCTGGCGGGCATCCAGCGATGCACGTCGACGACCTGCCGCTGCATCTCCGGAAGAATTGTGTTGCCCCCGCCGAACGCCAGCAACGACAACTGGCTGAAGATCAGCGCAAGTGAGACCAGCGTGTCAGTCATCGTGCGGCCCTCGCGGCGACGACGATGCTCAGCGGCGTGAGGACGAGCATGGTCGGCAGTAACGGAATGCGCAGGATCGCGATTGCGATGAACCCGATCGCGGCGATGGTCGCTGCGGCCGGATCGCGGCGCAGCGGCAGCAGGATCTTTAGCGACATCGCGACCAGCAGCCCGGCCGCGGCTGCGGCGAGGCCAGCAAACAGGTGGCGCACGTGCGGATCGTCTTGCGTGCGCTCGTAGAGCACGCCAAGGCCGATGACGACAAGCGAAGGCCCGGCGATCAACCCAAGAATGCCTGCCAGTGCGCCGGGCAAGCCGCGAAAACGCATGCCGACGGCAACTGAAAGGTTAATGACATTGCCACCCGGCAGAAACTGGCACAGACCCAGCAGGTCCGTGAATTCGGCAGGGGAAAGCCAGCGCCGCTCTTCGACGAGTGCGCGCCGAGCATGTGGCAGTGCGCCGCCAAACGAGATCAGGCCAAGGCCGAGAAAGCCCCGGAACAGTTCCCCGAGGCTGGGTGTCCGCGCCAGGTCTATGGCGGTGGTGTCGTGATCCATGTTCGAAAGCCGTAGTGATTTCAGGCTGTCGAGCGTAGCGCCGATCTGTTGCGCGGCAAAACGATTTTTTCACCAATGGCTTGTGATCTAGAATCACAAGGATGAAGCGCAAACTTCCTCCTTTTCCAGCGCTGCGTGCTTTCGAAGCCGCTGCCAGGCATGAGACCTTCACGGCCGCCGCCGACGAACTGCATGTGACTCACGGTGCAATCAGCCGTCAGGTCGCGGCTTTCGAGGCGTGGGTTGGCGTGCAGGTGTTTCATCGCAACGGCAAGCGCGTGCGGCTGACCGACGACGGCCGCCGCTACCTGGCGACCGTTCAGGCGGCCTTCGACAGCATCGCCGTCGCTACCGAGCAGTTGCGCGATACGGGCGTGGTGCACGTGCTGCGCGTCAACGCGCTGCCGACGTTCGCGATGAAGTGGCTGTTGCCGCGTCTGAGCCAGTTCCAGCGCATGGTCCCGAACGTGGAGTTGCGGCTGGCGACGTCGAACGCACCGGTGGAGACGCTGGAGAGTTTCGATGTCGCGGTCAGGCGCGGCCCGGCTCACTGGCCCAACTGCGCGAGCGGCCACTTTCTGGACGAGACGGAAATTCCGGTGTGCAGCCCCGCCTTGCTGCAACGCTCTCCAATCGTCGTCGCTGACGATCTCGCGAAACACGTGTTGCTGCACTCGGACACGCGTCCGGACGCGTGGCGCAATTGGTTGGCCGCGGCAGGTGTGAAGGCGAAATGCAGGAAGAAGCAGTCGTTCGACCACTTCTATCTGGCATTACAGGCTGCGGTCGATGGTCTCGGCGTAGCGTTGGGGCCGCTACCACTCTTGTCCGACGAACTGGCTTCCGGGCGGCTCGTGTTGCCGCTGGATGGCCCACGGATCGATGTGCGCGGCTACTGGTGGGTGGCCCGGCGTGAAGTGGCCGAGGCGCCGCTCGTCGCGCAATTTTGCCGCTGGCTGGAGTCGCAGGCAGGGCCCGTCTGACCGGCCTCTGATACCGGTCGGGTATCAGCGAACCGGGCGGCACGCGAGCCGCCCGTCGCAGGATCACAGATAGAACATCCGGTCTTCGTCGGACTTCGACGGCGGCTGCTCGCCTTCATCGCGGTCTTCGTAGAACGCGAGGACGGCTTCGAGCACCTGGTCCGGATCGTCGATGACCTGCATCAGATTCATGTCGTCCGGATTGATGAGGCCCATCGGCACCAGCGAAGCCTGGAACCACGCGAGCAGGCCCTTCCAGAATTCGGCGCCCACCAGAATGATCGGCACATGGCGCGACTTCTTGGTTTGGATCAGCGTGAGGACTTCAGCGAGTTCATCGAGTGTGCCAAAGCCGCCTGGCATGACGATCACCGCGTCGGAGTTCTTGACGAACGTAACCTTGCGCGTGAAGAAGTGGCGAAAGCGCAGCGAGATGTCCTGCCACTGGTTGCCCGATTGCTCGTGAGGCAGTTCGATGTTCAGGCCGACCGAAGGCGCCTTGCCTGCATGAGCGCCCTTGTTGGCCGCCTCCATGATGCCGGGACCGCCGCCGGAGATCACGGCGAAGCCTGCATCGGAGAGCTTGCGCGCAATCACCGTGGCGAGTTTGTAGTACGGTGAGTTCGGTTTCAGACGTGCGGAACCATAGATGCTGACAGCCGGGCGGATCTCCGAGAGGTACTCGGTTGCCTCAATAAACTCTGCCATAATCGTGAACATTTGCCACGATGCGCGAGCCTTCTTGGCCGTCGCGCGCTCTTGATCTGCGAGTGATCGCAGACTCGGAATCACTTTTCTCTTGTCCATAATGCCTGAAGAACTAATCGTGGGAAACGAGCTGGAAGGTAAGACCCTGCTGTTGGTGGACGGTTCGAGTTATCTGTACCGGGCCTACCATGCTATGCCTGATCTGCGCGGTCCCGACGGCGGACCAACGGGAGCGCTTTACGGAATCATCAACATGCTGCGCCGCATGCGCAAGGAAGTCACGGCAGAGTATAGCGCGTGCGTGTTCGATGCCAAAGGCAAGACGTTTCGCGACGACTGGTACGCGGAGTACAAGGCCAACCGGCCGTCCATGCCCGACGATCTGGCGAAGCAGATTGAACCGATCCATGTCGCAGTGCGCGCGCTCGGCTGGCCGCTTCTGATGATCGAAGGCGTGGAAGCCGACGACGTGATCGGCACGCTCAGCAAGGCCGCCGAAAAGCGCGGCATGAACGTGATCGTTTCGACGGGCGACAAGGACCTGGCACAGCTCGTGACGGATCATGTCACCCTCATCAACACGATGACGAACGAAACGCTCGACCGTGCCGGCGTGCTCGCCAAGTTCGGCGTGCCGCCGGAGCGGATCGTCGATTATCTGTCGTTGATCGGCGATACCGTCGACAACGTGCCGGGCGTCGAGAAGTGCGGGCCCAAGACTGCGATCAAGTGGCTCACGCAATACGGGACGCTTGATGACATCGTCGCACACGCGGACGAAATCAAAGGTGCGGTAGGAGACAATCTGCGCCGCGCGCTCGATTTCCTGCCGCTGGCGAAGAAACTCGTCACCGTCGATACGAACTGCGATCTGACCCAGCATGTCGCGTCGATCGAGGAAACGCTCGCCACGCGTGATGAATCGCGTAACGAGCTGCGCGATGTCTTCGCGCGGCATGGCTTCAAGACGTGGCTGCGCGAGGTAGAGATTGAGGACGTGGTCGAAGGCCCGCAGACCGACGTGCCGCCTGCGCCGACCATCGACGGCGGCCACCAGTACGACACCGTGCAGACGTGGGAGCAGTTCGACACATGGCTCGCGAAGCTCGACGCAGCGGAAATAACCGCGTTCGATACGGAGACCACGTCGCTGGATCCGATGACGGCGCAACTGGTCGGGCTGTCGATCTCCGCCGAAACGGGGCGTGCCGCCTATATCCCGGTTGCGCACCGCGGCCCGGACACGCCGGTGCAACTGCCGCGCGACGAAGTGCTTGCGAAGCTGAAACCCTGGCTCGAAAGTGCCGACAAAAAGAAGGTCGGTCAGCATCTGAAATACGATGAACAGGTGCTCGCGAACTACGGCATCGAAATGAACGGCATCGAGCACGACACGCTGCTTCAGTCGTATGTGCTGGAGTCGCATCGCACGCACGATATGGACAGCCTCGCGCTGCGTCATCTCGGCCTGAAGACCATCAAGTACGAAGATGTCGCAGGCAAGGGCGCGGCACAGATCGGCTTCGACGAAGTGGCGCTCGCGCAGGCGGCGGAGTACGCGGCGGAAGACGCCGACATCACGCTGCGTCTGCACCAGGTGCTGTATCCGCAGATCGCGGCGGAGCAAGGCCTCGAGCACGTCTATCGCGACATCGAGATTCCGACCTCGCGCGTGTTGCGCAAGATGGAGCGCACGGGCGTGCTAATCGATGCCGAAAAGCTGCGCGTGCAAAGCGGTGAGATCGCCACGCGTCTTGTCGAACTCGAAACCGAGGCCTACACGCTGGCTGGCGGCGAATTCAATCTTGGCTCGCCGAAGCAGATCGGTCAGATCTTCTTCGAGAAGCTCCAGTTGCCGGTTGTCAAGAAGACGCCGAGCGGCGCTCCGTCCACCGATGAAGAAGTGCTGCAAAAGCTCGCCGAAGACTACCCCTTGCCGAAGCTGCTGCTCGAACATCGCGGGTTGTCAAAGCTGAAATCGACCTATACCGACAAGCTGCCGCGCATGGTGAATGCGCAGACCGGCCGCGTGCATACTAACTATGCGCAGGCTGTGGCCGTCACGGGACGTCTTGCATCGAACGATCCAAATCTCCAGAACATTCCAGTTCGCACGGTGGAAGGCCGGCGCATTCGCGAGGCGTTTATCGCGCCGCCTGGCCACAAGCTCGTGTCAGCGGATTATTCGCAGATCGAATTGCGCATCATGGCGCACATCTCCGGCGACGAATCGCTGTTGCGCGCGTTCGCGCAGGGGGAAGATATTCACCGGGCGACTGCTGCGGAGGTGTTTGGCGTCACCCCCCTCGAGGTATCGAGCGATCAGCGGCGTATCGCCAAGGTCATCAACTTCGGCCTGATCTACGGGATGAGTTCGTTCGGTCTCGCGTCGAACCTCGGGATCACGCGCGATGCGGCCAAGCTCTACATCGACCGCTATTTCCAGCGCTATCCGGGCGTCGCGCGCTACATGGACGAAACGCGCACGAGCGCGAAGGCAAAGGGCTACGTCGAAACCGTATTTGGACGGCGTCTGTGGCTGCCTGAAATCAACGGCGGCAACGGACCGCGCCGTCAGGCTGCCGAACGGGCTGCCATTAACGCGCCGATGCAGGGCACGGCGGCCGACCTGATCAAGATGTCGATGATTGCGGTGCAGGACTGGATCGAGAAACAGCGCATCGGCACGCGGATGATCATGCAGGTGCACGATGAACTGATTCTCGAAGTGCCGGACAGCGAACTATCCGATGTTCGCAAGCGCTTACCTGAGTTGATGTGCGGCGTGGCCCGGTTGAAGGTGCCGCTTGTCGCCGAAGTGGGCGCGGGTGCGAACTGGGAAGAAGCGCATTGAGGTCATGCAAGTCATCCCGTTGACACGGGCGGATATCGTCGTGCGCATGTCACACATGCGTATTGACGACTTGTGAGAATGCGCACTGCTCGCTGACAATCTGTGGGGGACGGCAGATACGCGTGCAATTGATGCCGTCCGGACGCACAACCGATCGTCAACTACGGAGAGTCCCGATGCATCGTTTTATCGTCGTTGGTGGGGGCGCAGGTGGGCTGGAACTGGCGACACGTCTAGGCAATCGCTATGGATCGCAAAGGAACAAGGGTGCGGCGCGTGCGCAGGTGACGCTCGTCGACCGCAATCCTACTCACATCTGGAAGCCTCTGCTGCACGAAGTCGCGGCGGGCAGCATGGACCCCTTTACGCAGGAACTCGAATACGCGGCTCAGGCACGCTGGCATGGCTTCGAGTTTCAGCAGGGCGAACTGGCGGGCCTCGACCGCGCGGCAAAACGCATCTCGCTCTCGCCCGTCTTCGACGATGACGGCGCCGAACTCCTTCCTCAGCGCGAACTCGAGTACGACACGCTCGTGATCGCGATCGGCAGCACGACTCACTTTTTCGGCGTCAAAGGCGCCCCCGAGTATTCGCTTGCGCTGGACACGGTCGACCAGGCCGAACGCTTTCGCAAACGTCTGATCGCGGCCTGCATGCGCGCGGAGCATCAGGTGCACGAGCGCGTCGAATCCGAATCTGATGCATCGGTTTCGACCGAGCCGCGCATCCAGGTTGCCATTGTCGGCGGGGGCGCAACGGGCGTCGAACTGTCAGCGGAGTTGCGCAACACGGCGCAGGTACTGTCCGCCTACGGGCTGCACAAGCTCGACCCGCGCCATGACGTGGGCATCGTGCTGATCGAGGCGGGTCCGCGGATTCTGCCGGCATTGCTGGAACGCGTGTCGACGGCTACGGCCGAACTTCTGACGAAGCTCGGCGTCAAGCTGATGATCGGCGAGACGGTGGCGGAAGTCGCGCCGGGCCTCGTGCGCACGGCAAGCGGCAAGACGGTTCGCGCCGACCTTACCGTGTGGGCCGCCGGCATCAAGGCGCCGCAAATTCTCAGCCAGCTCGACGGACTGCCGGTCAACCGGCTGGGTCAGTTGTCAGTGCGCCGTACTTTGCAAACCGAGATCGACGACAACATCTTCGCGCTGGGCGACTGCGCCGCGTGCGCGTGGCCCGGCAACGAACGCAACGTGCCGCCGCGTGCCCAGGCGGCGCATCAGCAGGCGAGCTTTCTGCTCAAGGCGTTCGCGGCGCAACTCGAGAACCGGCCGCTGCCTGAATTTACCTATCGCGACTTCGGCTCGCTCGTGTCGCTGGGGCATTTCAGTGCGGTCGGGAATCTGATGGGCGGCGTGATCGGCGGCAACATGCTGATCGAGGGGCTGTTCGCACGCTTCATGTACATGTCGCTCTATCGTCTGCACATTGCTGCGCTGCATGGTTATGCGCGGATGGTGCTCGACACGTTCGCACACTGGCTGCGTCGCACGACGCTGCCGCGCGTCAAGCTGCATTGATTCAGCCAGGCGGTTCGGGTTCTGCGGAGCGGCGGTGGGCGGTCGTATCATGTTGCCTCCGCCTCACCGTTCATTGAAGGAGCCCCCATGCTGAAACCTGAAGTCGACAGTCTGGTGCCTCATATTCCTTTTGATCGCCGCAGGTTCATCAAGGCGGCTCTCGGCACCGGTTTTGCCGCGGCCGTCTTGCCGGTCTCCGCGCAAACCATCCACACCGGTACAGAAGGGCTCGAAGCGGGCGAGATCGCCGTGCATTCGGGAGGCACCATCGTGCCTGCGTATCGCGCGCAGCCCATGGGCAAGACCCATTTGCCGGTGATCATCGTGGCCCACGAAGCGTTTGGCGTGCATGAGCACATCGCCGACGTATGTCGGCGCTTTGCCAGGCTCGGCTATCTTGCCATCGCGCCTGATCTGTTCGTGCGACAGGGCGACCCGACGGTGTACCCAACCATCCAGCAGCTGAGCGATCAGCTGCTCAGCAAGGTGCCCGACCAGCAGGTGATGACCGACCTCGACGCGACGGTTGCGTGGGCCGGCGAGCATGGCGGCGACCTGAATCGTGTTGGCATCAACGGTTTTTGCTGGGGCGGGCGTATCACCTGGCTCTACGCGGAGCACAACCCTCACGTGAAGGCAGCCGTCGCGTGGTATGGCAGGGTCGTTGGCCAGCCTACGGCGACGATGCCCACTAATCCGATCGATCATGCCGCTGATCTGCGTGTGCCCGTCCTTGGCCTCTATGGCCGGCAAGACCCGGGCATCACGCAGGACTCGCTCGAACAGATGAAGCAGGCGCTCGCGAAGGATCCGCCGCCAGCAAGCGGATCACAATTTGTCGTGTATGACAATGCGGGTCATGCGTTTTTTGCGGACTACCGGCCGAGCTACCGCAAGGCCGATGCCGAGGACGGCTGGCGCCGGGCGCTAGTCTGGTTCAAGCAGCACGGAGTTGCCTGAGCGGCGTAGCGCGAGTTGGGCCTTGCCGCTATGGTGAGGTCGAATGCAGGGAAATCGCCACTGCTGACAGACGATGGCGATTTCCCGTTCGTGGCTTACGGGTTGGGTCCCGTCGCTACCGGGCGTGACGGATCCGCGCTCCATTCGCTCCACGAGCCAGAGTAAAGCGCTGCGCCGTGCAGCCCGGCGATTTCCATGGCCAGCACGTTGTGGCATGCCGTCACCCCCGAGCCGCACTGCAATACCACGCGATCAGGCGCAGTGCCTGGCAGCAGCGCACCGAATTCCTCGCGCAAAGAGTGCGCCGGCTTGAAGCGGCCGTCGGCGGTCAGGTTGTCCTTGAAGAATCGATTCAACGCGCCTGGAATGTGTCCGCCAACTGGATCGAGTGTTTCGTTTTCACCGCGATAGCGATCCGGCGCGCGGGCGTCGACTACGACTCGTTCTCGTGTTGTCAGGTTGCGTTGCACGGCAGCCGCGTCGACGGTCACCGATAGCGGTGCGCCCGCAGCGAAATTCCCCTTTGTTTTTGCTGGAACATCCTGCGTCAGTGGCTGGCCCGCGGCCTGCCAGGCCTGCAGGCCGCCGTCGAGCACGGCGACCGAGTCATGGCCGAGCCAGCGCAGCAGCCACCATAGGCGCGCCGCGTACATGCCGCCCTGTGCGTCATAGGCCGCGACCTGCTGGCCTTGCTGCAGTCCGTATCCAGCCAGCGTTTCGACAAGCTTCGCGCGGTCCGGCAATGGGTGGCGCCCGTTGCTGCCGGTCTTCGGTCCGGACAGATCACGGTCGAGATGCAGGTAATGCGCACCGGCGACATGCCCATCGGCGTAGGCCGTTTGGCCCGCTCCGGTATCGGCCAGGTCGAAGCGGCAATCGAAGATCAGCACACTGCCCGGCGCGGCGGCGAGCCGTTCCGCGAGATTCGCGGCAGAGATCAGCGTGGTGTAGTGAGTGTGGGGCATGACAACTCCTGATGCAGGCGTTTCCGGCGCGGCCGGGTGATGTTGTTAGTCTAAACAAAAAAAGACGGGCCGAAGCCCGTCTTTCCGTCTATTCGCTGCGTACCGCGCGACGCGCGGGCTTTGCGGCTTATACCGCCAATGCCCGCGGCCCCAATCAGATGGTGCCGAGTTCGCGCCGCAGGAACTCGTGGAAGTGCTGCATGCCGTCTTCCATCGGACTTTGATATGGCCCAACCTGCGATTCGCCACGCTGCATCAGCGCGCGACGGCCGGCGTCCATGCGTTCGGCGATTTCGTCGTCTTCGCGGGCGGTCTCCATATAGGCCGCACGCTCAGCCTCGACGAATTCCCGCTCGAAGAGCGCGATTTCCTCGGGGTAATAGAATTCGACGACGTTCGTCGTTTTCTGCGGACCTTGCGGAATCAGCCACGACACGACCAGCACATGCGGATACCACTCGATCATGATGCCCGGGTAGTACACCATCCAGATCGCGCCGAATTCGGGCGGCTCGCCGCCCCGGAAGCGCAGGACTTCGTCGTGCCACCTGCGATACGTCGGGCTGCCAGGGCGCGCCAGCTTGTTATGGACACCCACCGTCTGCACGCTATACCAGTCGCCGAACTCCCATTGCAGGTCATCGCACGAGACGAAGCTGCCGAGGCCCGGATGGAACGGCACGACGTGGTAGTCCTCCAGATAGACCTCAATGAAGGTCTTCCAGTTGTAGTTGCATTCGTGGACTTCGACGTGATCGAACATGAAGCCCGAGAAATCGAAGTGCTGCTTCGTGCCGAGGCGCGCGAGATCCTTCGCGACGTCGCGGCCCTGCGCTTCGAACAGCAGGCCTTGCCAGTTCTGCAGCGGCGTGGCGCCAAGATTAAGGCAGGGATTATCAGCAAAATGCGGGGCGCCAAGGAGTTGACCGTTGAGGTCATACGTCCAGCGATGGAGGGGACAGACGATGTTCTCCGTCTGGCCGCGGCCGTTGAGCATGATCGCCTGACGGTGCCGGCAGACGTTCGACAGCAGTTCGACCTGCGACTGCTGGTTACGTACGAGCACACGCCCCTCGCTCTCGCTGGGCAAGGCAAAATAGTTCCCCGATTCCGGCACCATAAGTTCGTGCCCGACGTAACGAGGACCTTTCCTGAAAAGGGTTTCGAGTTCGCGCTCAAGAAGCGCTGGGTCAAAGTAAGCCGTGACTGGCAGCTGGCTGTGGATGGACTTCAGCTGCAATGCATTGCTCAGATTGGACATTCCCACTCCCGATGAAGACGTGAAAGCAGTGAACAACCCAACCATCGAAGATTCGATTTAGGGAGCCCGCGATTATACCCGTTTCCCCCTGACTGGGGCGCTTAAGTGCCTGATTTGGGTCAAAATTGTTGCGAAAGTTCGCGTTTTGAGGGCGGAGTCGACAGCTTTCTTTCTGGCGGGTGCAAGCTGGCGGATAGTGAAGGTAAGTCCACCAGCGGGTCGGGAATTGCGCTTTTGCCGTAGAATGTCCGACTTGTTTTAATTTTGCGACGACCTCATGGCGAAGACCGCATCGAAGGATACCGCTGCCTTACCCGGACAGGACGCCCCAGGCGTGCCCCTGCCAGAAAACTACGAGGCGGCGGTCGCGGAACTGGAAGGCCTTGTCGGGCGCATGGAAGGCGGCAGTCTGAGTCTCGAGGAATCGCTGTCGGCCTACCGGCGCGGCGCGGCTCTCGTGGCTTTCTGCCAGCAACAACTGGAAAAGGTCGAGCAGCAGGTGCGCGTACTCGATGGCGAGACGCTCAAGCCGCTGCCGACAAATGCCGCAGGCACAGCCGCTGGGGAGAGCGGAGACGACCTATGACTTTCGAACAATGGATGCGATCGGTGCTCGATCGCGTCGAGACGGCACTCGAAAACCATTTGCCGGCGCAGACGACCGAACCCGCGCAGCTTCATGAGGCGATGCGTTACGCCGTGCTCGGCGGTGGCAAGCGGGTACGCCCTTTGCTGGTCCATGCGGCAGGTGAGCTGACGGGCGCGCGCGCGGAATGTCTGGACGCGGCTGCGGTTGCGCTGGAGATGATCCATGTCTATTCGCTCGTGCACGACGACATGCCCTGCATGGACGACGATGCGCTGCGGCGCGGCAAGCCGACGGTACACGTCAAGTACGACGAACCGACGGCGCTGCTGGTTGGTGATGCATTGCAGTCGCAGGCTTTCGTCACGCTGACGTCGGATGTGCTGGCCCCCGTCCAACAAGCTGCGCTCGTGCGTGAGCTGGCGCTGGCGAGCGGCTCGATCGGTATGGCCGGCGGCCAGGCGATCGATCTGGCGAGCGTCGGCCACACGCTGACGCGGCCGCAACTGGAAACGATGCACCGGATGAAGACCGGCGCGTTGCTGCGTGCTTCGGTACGCATGGGCGCGCTGGCAGGCGAAACACCGACGGACGACGCGATGAAGTCGCTCGACGTTTATGCAGCTGCCGTGGGCCTCGCGTTTCAGGTCGTCGACGACATTCTCGATGTGACGACCGATTCCGCCACGCTTGGCAAAACCGCAGGCAAGGACGCGAAGGACGGCAAGCCGACCTACGTGTCTATCATTGGGCTCGAGGCGTCGCGTGCACTTGCTGCACAGCTGCGCACGGACGCACACAACGCGCTCTCGCCTTTTGGCGCGCGTGCGCAGCGTCTGTCAGAGCTTGCTGACCTGGTTGTAGACCGGGTTAGTTGAACGCGAAAGCCCGCCGCCGTGCACGATTCGTAAGGGGTGTGCGCGAATGAAGTGCGGGCGCGTAAGTTTTCCTACAATGGAACGACGATGTACGACTTGCTGAAAACCATCGACGACCCGGCGGCCCTGCGTCGCCTCGATCGCCGCCAATTGCAACCGCTTGCTGACGAGTTGCGTGCCTTCGTGCTCGACAGCGTGTCGCAGACAGGCGGCCACCTGTCGTCCAATCTCGGGACGGTCGAACTGACCATCGCGCTGCACTATGTGTTCGACACGCCGCGCGACCGGATCGTCTGGGATGTCGGCCATCAGACCTATCCGCACAAGATCCTTACGGGCCGTCGCGACCAGATGCATACGCTGCGTCAGTACGGCGGCATCTCTGGCTTCCCGCGCCGCGACGAGTCGGAGTACGACACGTTTGGCACCGCCCACTCCAGCACGTCGATTTCCGCGGCGCTCGGCATGGCGATCGCGAGCAAGCTACAGGGTGAGAACCGCATGGGCATCGCCGTCATCGGCGACGGCGCGATGACCGCCGGCATGGCTTTCGAAGCGATGAACAACGCGGGCGTCGAAGATGACGTGCCGCTGCTCGTCATCCTCAACGACAACGACATGTCGATTTCGCCGCCGGTTGGCGCGCTGAATCGACATCTGGCGCGCCTGATGTCGGGTCGCTTCTACGCGGCCGCGCGTGCGGGCGTCGAACGCGTGCTGCGCGTCGCGCCGCCGATGCTCGACCTCGCCCGCAAGCTCGAAGAGCACGCCAAGGGCATGATCGTGCCGGCCACGCTCTTCGAGGAGTTCGGCTTCAACTACATCGGGCCGATCGACGGTCACGATCTCGACTCGCTGATCCCGACGCTGCAGAACATCAAGGAACTGCGGGGTCCGCAATTCCTGCATGTCGTGACGAGGAAGGGGCAAGGCTACAAGCTGGCCGAGGCCGACCCGGTGCTGTACCACGGCCCGGGCAAGTTCAATCCGGCCGAAGGCATCAAGCCGTCGACTGCGCCCAGCAAGAAGACCTACACGCAGGTGTTTGGCGAATGGCTGTGCGATGCGGCGGAACTGGACGCGCGCGTGGTCGGCATTACACCGGCCATGCGTGAAGGCTCCGGCATGGTCGAGTTCGAGAAGCGCTTCCCGGACCGCTACTTCGATGTGGGCATTGCAGAGCAGCACGCGGTGACCTTCGCCGGCGGTTTGGCGGCCGACGGCATGAAGCCGGTCGTCGCGATCTATTCGACGTTCCTGCAACGCGCCTATGATCAGCTGATCCACGACGTGGCGCTGCAGAACCTGCCCGTTGTGTTCGCAATCGATCGCGCGGGTCTGGTCGGCGCTGACGGCGCAACGCACGCGGGCGCGTACGATCTTGCGTTCATGCGCTGCATCCCGAACATGACGGTGATGGCCGCATCGGACGAAAACGAGTGCCGTCAGATGCTCTATACGGCGCTGCAACAGCCGAATCCGACGGCAGTGCGTTACCCGCGCGGTGCGGGCACGGGCGTCGCGACGGTCAAGCAGATGGCCGCAATTCCGCTCGGCAAGGGCGAAATCCGGCGCGAAACGTCGCAGCCGGTTGGCAAACGCATCGCGATCCTCGCGTTCGGTACGATGGTTGCGCCGTCGCTCGCGGCTGCTGAGCAACTGGACGCCACGGTGGCGAACATGCGTTTCGTGAAGCCGCTTGACGAGGAACTCGTCCGCAAGCTGGCGGAAACGCACGATGCGCTCGTCACGGTTGAAGAAGGCTGCGTGATGGGCGGCGCAGGTTCGGCGTGCGTCGAATCCCTGCTGGCGAGTGGGGTTATTAAGCCCGTACTACAATTGGGTCTTCCCGATCGCTTCATCGACCATGGCGACCCCGCCAAGCTTCTCGCGCAGTGTGGTCTGGACGGCGCTGGAATCGCGAAGTCCATTCGCGAGCGCTTCGTGGATCAAGCTGCCGGCTCAGCAGGCAAGTCGGTCAAGCGCGTCGCGTGATGCTGTTGCCATCCTGAGGATGGCAACTCTCCAACATGATTCGAAGGGTCTTCGGGCCCATCATGCAGCGCCGGCGTGAGCCGGCGCTTGCGGTTGTGCGCATCGTCCGGCGCAACCAGTGAGGATAACAAGATGAATCAGATGAACCCCGCCTTTGTGATGCCCGACGTCCAAAGCACGCCCGATACGCGTCAGATCCCGATCCAGCGCGTAGGCGTGAAGGGGGTGCGGCATCCCTTGACGGTTCGTACCCATGGCGGCGAAGTGCAGCCCACGATCGGCACCTGGAACCTGGACGTTCATCTGCCCGCGGATCAGAAGGGCACGCACATGTCGCGTTTCGTTGCCTTGCTCGAAGAGAACAAGGCGCCGCTCGAACCTGCTACGTTCCGCAAGATGCTGGCTTCGATGCTCGAGAAGCTCGAAGCGCAAGCCGGCCGCATCGAAGTTTCGTTTCCGTATTTCGTGAACAAGACGGCGCCGGTGTCGGGTGTGCAGAGCCTGCTCGACTACGAGATCACGCTCACGGGCGATACGCGCAACGGCGCGACCCGTGTATTCCTGAAGGTGCTGGTGCCGGTAACGAGCCTGTGCCCCTGCTCGAAGAAGATCTCGCAATACGGCGCTCACAATCAGCGTTCGCACGTCACGATCAACGCCGAACTGGCCGAAGACGTGCCGGTTGAAGACCTGATCCGCATCACTGAAGAAGAAGCCTCTTGCGAACTGTGGGGTCTGTTGAAGCGCCCGGACGAGAAGTTCGTCACCGAGCGCGCGTACGAAAATCCGAAGTTCGTCGAGGATCTCGTGCGCGATGTCGCGCAGCGTCTGAGTGCGGATGCGCGAATCGTCGCGTATGTGCTTGAGGCTGAGAACTTTGAATCGATCCACAATCACAGCGCCTATGCCGTGATCGAACATGACAGGCGTCTGGCGCAATAAGCGCCATGTGCCTCGCAGGAAAACAAACGGCCGTTGGTGCGGCCGTTGCTGTTTTTACCGTGCGAAGGTACTGCGCTTCATCGTGCCAACGAAGAAAGATCCCAGCGCGGCTTCACCGTGAATGCGTAGTCCTTGCCGGCCTGCTCGGGCCAGCGCTGCAGCCGCAGCGCGCCGGCGAGCGCGATCATCGCGCCGTTGTCGGTGCATAGAGACAGGTCGGGATAGTGGACGTCGAAGCCTCGTTTTTTTGCCGCGGCGGAAAGCGCTTCGCGCAGTTGCTGGTTCGCGCCAACACCGCCCGCCACCACGAGACGCTTGAGTTTCGTCTGCTTGAGCGCTGCCAGCGATTTGGCCGCGAGCACGTCGACAGCCGCATCGACGAAGCCACGAGCAAGATCGGCTTTCGCCTGTTCGCAAACGTTTGAACCGAGCTTCCTCACCTGCGTGAGTACGGCCGTTTTCAAGCCGCTGAAGCTGAAATCGAGGTCGCCGGAATGCAGCATCGGACGCGGCAGCGATACTGCGCCGGGTGTGCCGAATTCGGCCAGTCGCGACACTTCCGGGCCGCCGGGATAGCCAAGGCCGAGCAGCTTGGCGGTTTTATCGAAGGCTTCGCCGGCGGCGTCGTCAAGTGTCTCGCCGAGCGTTTCGTACACGCCGACGTCGGTGACACGCATCAACTGGGTGTGGCCGCCCGACACGAGCAGCGCGACAAACGGAAACGGCGGCGGCTCATCGACGAGGAGCGGCGACAGCAGATGCCCTTCGAGGTGATGGATGCCGATCGTGGGTTTGTCCCACGCCATCGCGAGCGAGTTGGCAATGCTTGCGCCGACCAACAGCGCGCCGGCGAGCCCCGGACCTTGCGTATAGGCGATCGCGTCGATCGCCGTGCGCGCGGTGCCGGCCCGCCCCAGCACTTCTTCGAGCAGCGGCAGCGCACGACGGATGTGGTCGCGTGACGCCAGCTCCGGCACCACGCCGCCGTACTCGCGATGCATGGCGATCTGCGAATGCAACGCATGCGCGAGCAGGCCGCGCTTCGTGTCGTAGAGCGCGAGACCGGTTTCGTCGCAAGAGCTTTCGATGCCGAGAATGAGCATGATCCGGGAGGCTGGACGCTCGCCTTCGAGGCGTCCGATAGGTAAAGGCAAGCCTGAAAGTATAGCAGTGCCGCCTTGGGGCCGCAGGTACAATGCGCCCCATGGAACCCTTCGATATCGCGGTCATCGGCGCGGGCGCAGCCGGGATGATGTGCGCGGCAGTGGCGGGCCAGCTTGGCCGGCGCGTCGTGTTGATCGATCATGCTCCTCGTCTGGCCGAAAAAATCCGCATTTCCGGCGGCGGCCGCTGCAATTTCACGAACCTGTACGCCGCGCCGGCCAATTTTCTGTCGGCGAATCCGCATTTCTGCCGCTCGGCGCTCGCGCGCTATACGCCGCGCGATTTCATGGCGCTGCTCAAACGCTACCGTGTGACATGGCACGAGAAGCACAAGGGGCAGCTATTCTGCGACCAGTCGAGCGAGGCCGTCATCGACGTGCTCAAGAGCGAGTGCGACGCCGGCGGCGTCACATGGCGCCGGCCGCTGGTGGTCGAAGAGGTGAGGCGCGAAGCCGCCGACGGATTCACCCTCGAAACCCATGCCGGTCCGATCCGGGCGCGCGCCCTTGTGGTAGCGACGGGGGGATTGTCGATTCCGAAGATCGGCGCGACCGACTTCGCCTATCGCACGGCGAAGCAGTTCGGCCACAAGCTGATCGACACGCGTCCGGCGCTTGTGCCGCTGACCTTCGCCGCTCACGACTGGGCGCCGTTCTCGGCGCTGTCGGGAGTGTCGCTCGAAGTCCAGTTGGCGACCGGCAACAAAAAGACCGGTTGTGAGTTTGTCGAAGATCTGCTGCTCACCCATCGCGGACTGTCGGGACCCGGCGTGCTGCAGATTTCGAGCTACTGGCACCCAGGCGAGCCGATTCACGTGAACCTGCTGCCGGAACGGGACGCCGCGACCGCGCTGTTGGAATCCAAAACCGGCACGCGGAGACAGATCGCGAACCTGCTGGCCGAATGGGTGCCGACGCGGCTCGCGCACGTCTGGCTGGAGACACATGCCATTCCGGCCGAGGCGCGCGTCGCCGATCTGCCCGACAAAACCCTGCGCAAGATCGGTGAGGCGTTGTCGCGCTGGTCGCTCACCCCGAACGGAACCGAAGGCTACCGTAAGGCCGAGGTGACGCGCGGGGGGATCGACACGCGTGAGCTGTCGTCTTCGACGATGATGAGTGCCCGCGTGCCGGGGCTGTATTTCATCGGCGAAGCCGTCGACGTAACCGGCTGGCTAGGCGGCTACAACTTCCAGTGGGCGTGGGCATCAGGCGTGGCGGCCGGACAGGGGGCGGCGGATTACGTGCTTGGGGCTTGACGGCGCCGTGCCTTTGTGCGAAACGTCTGCTATACTCCCCAGCCTTTACAAAGTTCCCGTTGTTGAAAAATGACGATCATCCGCGTAAAAGAAAATGAGCCCTTTGAAGTTGCAATGCGCCGGTTCAAGCGCACGGTCGAAAAAAACGGCCTCCTGACCGAACTTCGCGCGCGCGAATGTTACGAAAAGCCAACGGCCGAACGGAAGAGGAAGAAGGCAGCAGCGGTGAAGCGCCATTTCAAGCGCCTGCGCAGCCAGCAACTGCCAAAGAAGTTTTACTGATTCTGGCGTCGTCGCTACTTCTTGCGGAGCGGCGGCAACCCAACAAGTGATGGCATCCAGTATTCGATGCCACCATACGCGGAAAAACCTGGCCCGCGAGGCCATCCCCGGTGAGGCCGCATCCATTACGCGAATCCGCGACGACCCGCTTGAGGAAAGTGTCCCAAGCGGGTTTTTGTCTTGAGGCGCGTGCCTTGCCGGATGGTTTTCAGAGCCTGTTTCGTCAGGCTTGTTCAAATTCAACGCATGCGGGTGAGTGATGAGTCTCAAGGATCAGATCAACGACGACATGAAAGCGGCCATGCGGGCGCGCGAGACCGAACGTCTCGGCACGATCCGACTGTTGCTCGCCGCAATCAAGCAGCGCGAAGTCGATGAGCGCGTGACGATCGACGATACCGCCGTGACGGCCGTCATCGACAAGATGATCAAGCAGCGCAAGGACTCGATCAGCCAGTTCGAAGCGGCTGGACGCAACGACCTCGTCGAAAAGGAAGCCGCCGAACTGGCTGTGCTGAGCGCCTACATGCCGCAGCAGCTGTCCGAAGCGGAAGTCGCGGCGGAAGTGCAGGCGGCCGTTGCGCAGACGGGTGCTGCCGGTCCGCAGGACATGGGCAAGGTCATGGGTGTGCTGAAGCCGAAGCTCGCTGGCCGTGCCGACATGACGGCTGTGTCCGGGCTCGTCAAGGCAGCGCTCGCGAAGTAACTCCCTTATCAGGAAGCGGCCGGCCCGCGCATCGGCGGGACGTGCGGTTTCCGTGTATTCAAGGCTGCGCCCCCCACTGTGATTCCGCATTCGTTCCTGCAGGATCTGCTGAACCGCGTCGATATCGTCGACGTGGTTGGTCGCTATGTGCAGTTGAAAAAGGGCGGCGCGAACTTCATGGGGCTCTGCCCGTTTCACAACGAAAAGAGCCCTTCGTTCACCGTTAGTCCGACTAAGCAGTTCTATCACTGCTTCGGTTGCGGCGCGCATGGAACCGCGATCGGATTTCTGATCGAGCATGCAGGTCTGACGTTTCCCGAGGCGGTCAACGAGCTGGCACAATCGGTCGGTCTGACGGTGCCGCAGGAGCCATCGCCAATGCGCGGCGGCGGTGCTGGCGGCGGTGGCGAAGGTTACACGCCGGCCGTGTCCAGGGCCGTCACGACCGCACTCTCCGATGTGATGCAGACCGCGTGCGACTTTTATCGCAAGCAGTTGCGAGGTGCGACGAACGCGATTCAGTATCTGAAGAAGCGTGGCCTCACGGGGGAGATCGCCGCCCGTTTCGGACTCGGCTATGCGGCCGATGGCTGGCAGAACCTCGAAGCCGCGTTCCCCAACTATCGGGATGATGCACTGGTCGAATCGGGGCTCGTCATTGTCAGCGAAAAGTCGGACGCTCAGGGTCAGAACCGCCGCTACGACCGGTTCCGCGAGCGGATCATGTTCCCGATTCGTAATGTGAAAGGGCAAGTGATCGGTTTCGGCGGCCGTGTCCTCGATGGCGGCGAGCCAAAGTATTTGAATTCCCCGGAAACGCCGCTATTTAACAAGGGCAGCGAGCTGTACGGGCTGTTCGAGGCACGCCTCGCGATCCGCGAACAGCGTTACGTTCTGGTGGTCGAAGGCTACATGGATGTGGTCGCGCTGGCGCAACTGGGGTTCCAGAACGCGGTGGCGACCCTCGGCACGGCCTGCACACCGATTCATGTGCAGAAACTGATGCGCCAGACGGATACGGTAATTTTCAGCTTCGACGGCGATTCGGCCGGCCGCCGCGCCGCGAGGCGTGCGCTGGACGCCTGTCTGCCGCACGCGGCGGACAACCGGACCATTCGCTTCCTGTTCCTGCCGACGGAGCACGATCCAGACAGCTTCGTGCGCGAGTTCGGCCCGGATGCGTTCGCTGAGCACGTCGAGCGGGCGATGCCGTTGTCGCAGTTCATGCTGAACGAGGTGCTGACCGGCAAGGAGCTGGATCAACCGGAAGGCCGGGCGCGTGCGCTCTTTGACGCCAAGCCGCTGCTGCAGGCGCTGCCCGCCAATGCGCTGCGCGCCCAGATCATGCATATGTTCGCCGACCGGCTCGATGTGCCGTTCGACGAGGTGGCCGCGCTCTGCGAGGTCGACGCCCGGATTGCTGCGGCGTCCCGCGCCGCGCCGCCGCGCAAGGACCGGCGCAGCGTGACGGGAATCGAGCAGCGGGCGCTGCGCAACCTGGTGATGCATCCGCGCATCGTCAGCGTACTGGATGAGGATGCGGAACAGGCGCTGCTGACGGTTACCCGGCACGGCGAACTCTTCGAAGAAGTGACAACGCATGCGCGCGCACTGGGCGAGGCAGCCGAGTTTCAGTTGCTGTCGGACCTGCTCAGAAACGGCGCAAATGCCCCGACTTTCGAAGAAATTTTCCGCGATATTCTGGACTATGATGAAAACGTGAGGGATTTGCTGCTAAAGGATCCGGAGGACCAAACCGTCATCGAAGAGCGCCGCGAGCAGGAGCGGATCGTTGGTGAGGAACTGAAGGCCGCGATCCTCAGGATGAGTTACGACGCATGCTGTGACAGGCTTGAACAGTTGTCCCGGCAGTCAAGACATACGCCGGAAGAATTCACGGAACTGGCAAAGCTGAATCAGAAGCGGGCCGACATGAAACGTCAGCTCGGGCTGTAAGCAGGGAGGGACTGAAAACCGGGGTGCTATAATAAAAGGTTTTCAGCGGTTTGTTTTCCAAGCAAAAGGGCGAATTGCGATGGTAAAGACTACAGGCGGAAAGAAGGCGGCGGGCACAGGCTCCAGGGAGCCGACCAGAACGGTTACGCAGGCCAGGTTCACTTCTTCCGCGAAAAAAGGGTCTGCCACGGACGTTACGCCCCCCCCGAGGGGAAAGTCCTCGACCGTTTCTGCCGCGCGAGCGGCGCCGTCTCTGGCGAAAGCCTCAAAGGCCTCCCAGCCGGCAACGAAGCGATCGGGTTCTAGAAGTGCAAGGGAAGCGGCTGCCGCCCAGGACGATGCGGTGGTGCGCGAAACTCCAGTATCCACGGTTCAACCGGCTGTCGTCCAGCAGCCGCGAGTCGAGACTACAGCCGGTATGGCGAACTCCATGACGAAAAAGCTGAACGAAGTATCCGTCGATGACGACGCAGCCCAGAGCGAAGAAGCAACTCCGGTCGCTCCGGGAAAAGGCGAAAAGGCCAAGGCACGCGACCGCCGCGCGAAGGAAAAAGCGCTGCTGAAGGACGCTTTTGCCTCCACGCAGCCGGGCACCGCTGAAGAGCTCGAAGAGCGCCGCTCGAAACTGCGCGCGCTGATCAAGCTGGGCAAGGAGCGCGGCTTCCTGACGTATGCCGAAATCAACGACCATCTCCCGGATAACTTTGCCGAGACGGAGGCGATCGAAGGCATCATCAGCACGTTCAACGACATGGGCGTGGCCGTCTACGAGCAGGCACCCGACGCCGAAACGCTGCTGCTGAACGACAACGCGCCGGCGGCTTCGTCGGACGACGAAGTTGAAGAAGAAGCGGAAGTGGCCCTCTCCACCGTCGACTCCGAATTCGGCCGCACGACCGACCCGGTCCGCATGTACATGCGTGAAATGGGTACCGTCGAGCTGCTGACGCGCGAAGGCGAAATCGAGATCGCGAAGCGCATCGAAGACGGCCTCAAGCACATGGTGATGGCGATCTCCGCGTGCCCGACGACGATTGCCGACATCCTCGCGATGGCCGAGCGCGTCGCGAACGAAGAGATCCGTGTCGATGAACTCGTCGACGGTCTGATCGATGCCAACGCGGAAGATGCGGATGGCTTCTCCGAGCAGGAGGCGGAAGCGATCGAGAACGAAGAAGAGGAAGTCGAAGAGGAAGAAGAGGAAGAAGAGGAAGAAGACGACGGCACCGCGCAGGCCACCGCCAACGCGGCTCAGCTCGAAGCGCTCAAGCGCGCTGCGCTCGAGAAATTCGCGTCGATCAGCGAATGGTTCGACAAGATGCGTCGTGCGTTCGAGAAGGAAGGCTACAAGTCGAAGTCGTATCTGAAGGCTCAGGAAACGATCCAGAACGAGCTGATGACGATCCGCTTCACCGCACGCACTGTCGAGCGTCTGTGCGACACGCTGCGTGCGCAGGTGGATGAAGTGCGTCAGGTCGAGCGTCAGATCCTGCATACGGTCGTCGACAAGTGCGGAATGCCGCGTGCTGAATTCATCGCCCGCTTCCCGGGTAATGAGACGGATCTCGAATGGGCTGACCGGATCGTCGGCGAGAGTCATCCGTATAGCGCGATCCTCACCCGTAACATTCCGGCGATCCGCGAACAGCAGCAACGTCTGCTGGATCTGCAGGCGCGCGTTGTGTTGCCGCTGAAGGACCTGAAGGAAACCAACCGTCAGATGGCGGCCGGTGAGCTGAAGGCGCGTCAGGCGAAGCGCGAGATGACCGAAGCGAACCTGCGACTCGTGATCTCGATCGCGAAGAAGTACACGAACCGCGGTCTGCAGTTTCTGGATCTGATTCAGGAGGGCAACATCGGCCTGATGAAGGCGGTGGACAAGTTCGAATATCGCCGCGGCTACAAGTTCTCGACGTATGCGACGTGGTGGATCCGTCAGGCCATCACGCGTTCGATCGCGGACCAGGCGCGCACGATCCGGATTCCGGTTCACATGATCGAAACGATCAACAAGATGAACCGCATCTCGCGTCAGATCTTGCAGGAAACTGGTCTTGAGCCGGATCCGGCAACGCTGGCCGAAAAGATGGAGATGCCGGAAGACAAGATCCGCAAGATCATGAAGATCGCGAAAGAGCCGATTTCGATGGAAACACCGATCGGCGACGACGACGATTCGCATCTGGGCGACTTCATCGAAGATACGAACACGGTCGCTCCGGCCGACGCCGCGCTGCACGCCAGCATGCGCGACGTCGTGAAGGACGTGCTCGACTCGTTGACGCCGCGCGAAGCGAAGGTGCTGCGCATGCGCTTTGGTATCGAGATGAGCACCGATCACACGCTGGAAGAAGTCGGCAAGCAGTTCGACGTGACGCGTGAACGGATCCGTCAGATCGAAGCGAAGGCACTCCGCAAGCTGCGTCACCCGAGCCGCTCGGACAAGCTGAAGTCGTTCCTCGAGGGGAATTGATCGGGCGACGTGGCCGTCAGCGATTGAAGGGGGTTTCAGATCGTTTTGCTAGAGCAGGATGGTCCCAGAAGCCTCTTTTTTCGTGTAGTATGTCGGCCAAATCAGCAAACAGGCCCGGGCTTCAGACCGGGTCTTTTTATTGGGCCGGACGCCGTGCTGGTTGCAGGCAGCGGACTCATAATCCGCCTCCGAAAGGACACCGTGGGTTCGACTCCCACCCGGCCCACCAAGCCTGGCTTGGGTTTGCGGGTTTTGACTGTCAACGGACTCCGCTCCGCAAAGCTGCAGATCGCTCCGCAAATTTCCCGATCAGCGGGTCTGTCCGCCTTGTCCCGCCTGCGTTGGCCCGGTTTGGGCAGCGGACTCTTCTTGCGTCACCGCACAACACGTCGATCTGGTTTTCGACAGCGGCTGGCAGTGTCTCCTGATGTTTCGGCTTGCGTCGCGCCTGTCCTTCGGTCACCCTGACAATTCACAGGGGGCGATAACATTCGTGGATTGGTGACGACACTTCTCTCTGATCATTTGCAGTGCTGAGTAGTGGGTGGCGATCAGGCGTCAGGTGAGGCAGAGTGTTGCATAGCGCTTCTGGAAAGCTGCCGCCAGCATTGTCTGTCAGGGAGCGGGTGGACCCGGGCGAACCTGTCGCGCGGTGGCAGATTGACGGTGAGGTCGCTTGCACTCAACTGGAACGCAACCAGGCGAGCTCGCGGGTCAGGCGCTTCGGTTGCGAAGGGCTCGACGCATAGGCGCCCGTCAGGCGGCTCCCGGCCATGAAGCGTCATTCGCCCAGACCGTCGCCAGGACATTCAGGCGTCGGCTGCAGCCAGAAAGCAGCCGTTCATTTCCCGATACTGAACGTTGCTTCATCGGCCAGAGCAGCCATCCGGTGTCACAGGTAGCGGACGTCCGTGAACGGGAGCTTTCGTATCGTTTGCGCGTTGCGCTCGAGCAGATGGAATACGCAACTATCAGCCCCACAGCCCGAAAACTGGCCGGTCTGCCACTGGTTATTTCTTATCACACTGCTTCCAGCGGGCATCGTGGCGGCGACCTCCAAGCAAGGCGGCGTTCGCTTTCTCCTGGCGTTGGTGCACTTCGGCGATTAGGAGGGCGGATGGTAGGATAGGTGCCTCCGTTTCTGCCCGCTTCTTTTGCCGATGCCGCACAAGCACAACGCCAATCGTCGTCACCACATTCCGAAGATGTCGTTCAAGGTTCAGAACTGGGCAGAGTACGAGGCTGGGCTGCGCCGGCGGGGCAGTCTGACCTTGTGGATCGAAGATGCGGCGCTGGATCGGTGGCAAAGTTGTGGCCCCGATGGGCAGTGCCGCTATTCGGCCGCGGCCATCCAGACCTGCCTGATGCTGCGCATCGCGTTCAAACTGGCGTTGCGGCAAACCGAAGGCCTGATGGATTCGGTCATCACGTTGATGGGCGTGAACATCTCCGCGCCTGATCACACTACGGTCAGTCGCCGCGCAGCAAACTTGCCCCCGCTGCCGGCCGAACTGCCGTCGGGTGCGTTGCATGTGCTGATCGACAGCACCGGGCTGGAAGTATTTGGCGCGGGCCAATGGCTGGTGGAGAGACATGGGGTGAAGTCGCGGCGGACATGGCGCAAGCTGCATCTGGCGGTCGATGCCAACAGTGGCATGATCGTCGCGCAGATCCTCACGGATCAGCATGCTGACGATCCGTCGCAGGTGGCGCCGCTGCTCGATCAGATTAATGGCGAGATCGCCCGGGTGATGGCCGATGGGGCCTACGACGGCGCGCCCACCTATCAAACGATCGCGCAGCACGGTGACGGCATCAAGGTCGTGATTCCGCCGCGCGCGACAGCGGTGGCCAGCTGCGAACTGGGTCCGCCCACCCAGCGCGATCGCCATCTGGCGGCGATCAACGAGAACGGGCGACTGGCATGGCAGAGCGCAACCGGGTACGGCCAACGCTCACTGGTCGAGACAGCGATGGGGCGGTACAAGGCCCTGATCGGAGCGCGGTTGCGGGCGCGCGGTTTCGCGGCCCAGACCGAGGCTGCCATTGGCGTGGCGGTGCTCAACCGCATGCTGGCCACTGGACGTCCGAAACCCGTCCGCACTGAGCGACCCGCCGCATAATTGATCGGGGAAAGGGGCATTTCGTCCTGCGTGCGTTAAGTGCACCAACGCCACCCAAATCCGCCCCTAATGCTTGACGAAACACATAGGGGCACCCCCGTTACTATCTTCACTCCTCGATAATTGAGGATTTGGCCAGCCAGGCCCGGCATGATTCTCGCCCCCAGTCGCAGCAATGATCCGGGGGGTGTTGTCACCGGGCCTGGTGGGTGGCTGGTGATCGCTAATAGGGGCTCGGCCGGGAACATTTTGAGGCCGTCCGTAACGTGGATGCCGAGACTTGCCACCGATGTTGCAGGCCAACCAGCTCAATCTGCATAAACACTTCGATGCAAGAAAACCAACAACATGACTCCGTCGACGTCTTCGTTGGCGTTGACGTAGGTAAAGGCCATCATCACGCCGTCGCTCTCGATCGGACCGGAAAGCGCCTGTACAACAAAGCGCTTCCAAACGATGAGACCAAACTGCGCGCCCTGATCACCGAACTCAAGGCGCACGGCCAGCTTCTGTTCGTCGTCGACCAGCCCTCCACCATCGGTGCGCTGCCGCTGGCAGTCGCCCGCGACGAAGGCGTTCTGGTCGCCTATCTGCCGGGTCTGGCCATGCGCCGCATCGCCGATCTGCATGCGGGCGAAGCTAAGACCGACGCCCGCGATGCTGCCATCATTGCAGAGGCCGCGCGCTCGATGCCGCATACGCTTCGCTCACTTCGACTGGCTGACGAACCGCTCGCCGAACTCACCATGTTGTGCGGCTTCGATGACGATCTTGCCGCGCAGATCACTCAGACCAGCAACCGCATTCGTGGCCTGCTTACCCAGATCCATCCCGCACTGGAACGGGTTCTGGGACCGCGCCTCGACCATCCGGCCGTGCTCGATCTGCTTGAGCGATACCCGTCACCCGCCAAGCTCGCCTCAACCAGCGAGAAAACACTCGCCAACCGCCTCACCAAACTCGCACCTCGCATGGGCAAGAGTCTCGCTGCCGAAATCCTCCAGGCGCTCAGCGAACAGGCTGTAATCGTGCCCGGTACTCAGGCAGCAACCATCGTCATGCCGCGTCTTGCCCAGCAACTCGCGTCCTTGCGCAAGCAACGTGAAGAGGTTGCGAGCGAAGTTGAACGCCTGGTGCACGCACACCCTCTTTGGCCGGTCCTGACCAGCATGCCGGGAGTCGGCGTCAGGACCGCCGCCAGACTCCTCACGGAAGTCGCCCATAAAGCCTTCGCTTCAGCTGCGCATCTAGCCGCCTACGCCGGCCTCGCCCCGGTCACCCGACGCTCTGGCTCGTCTATCCGTGGCGAACACCCATCCAGACGCGGTAACAAGGTACTCAAGAGAGCACTCTTCCTCTCTGCCTTTGCCGCCTTGCGGGACCCGGTCTCGAGGGACTACTACGCTCGCAAGGTCCAGCAGGGCAAGCGCCACAATCAGGCGCTCATCGCGCTCGCCAGACGACGGTGCGACGTGCTGTTCGCCATGCTGCGCGACGGCAGCTTCTATCAACCGAAATCCGCCCCAAATGCTTGACGAATCACATAGGGGCACCCCCCCCGTGAAGCTCAGGATTACCCACATTTCGGCTGAGCGATCTATTCGTCCTGCCTGAAGATGCGATACATCTCGGTGATTTCATGCAGGACCAGGAAGCCACGCCACATCACGGTGGGGCCGGGTGGGTGGTCGTGCTTGCGGTTCAGATAGCCGCCGAGTTTTGCAATCCACAACACCACTTCGCCGAGCGAGGGTGTTTGAGGCGGCGGTTTGGAGGTGCGGTTAGCGCGGCTATAGAGCGCACGCCACTCGTCGGGCTGCAGAAGCACCGCGCAGGACAGATGGGGATCGACGCGGCCCAGCAACGTCGCGTACATGATGCGCCAGGCGATCACGGCAAATAACGCGGTTGACCGGACGAACCGGTCCAGATTGCCGAACTGACGCTTTTCAATGCTGCATCCGCTCTTGAGCACACGGTGCCACGACTCGATCGTCCACCGCCGCATACCAGCCAAGTCGCTCGAGCGCGTCCTCCAGCGTGATGGTCGGCACGGAACTCAGCAGCATCCATTCGAGTGGCTCAACGCCTGCCGGCGGGTCGGTTTCGAGTGCGTGAATGGCAAACACTTCGACTCCGGCGAGCCCGGGCGAAGGTCGCTTCGGCGCGCGCAGCTGAACTGGCGTGCACCGCACCGTCAGACGTGCAGTGCGCTTCGCCGCGTTGCGCTGCGCCGGCACCTGCAGTTCGGTCTCGCCCATGGGCGCTGTCGCGGTCACGGTGTCCCACAGATACCGCTCCGGGTGGGCGGTGCGGCGATCCCATGCCGCACGCACGAGCCAGTCGACGCCCGCCGGCCGCTCGGCCACAAACACCTCGTAGACGTCGCTTTCCCGGTCCCCTGTTGCCACTATCCGGGTATCGGGGCAGCGCGCCTTGAGCGCGGCCAGATGCTCGACTCCTTCGAGCCATTTGGCACTCTCCTTGTCTTCGATCGGGCGCTGCTTGCGCTGCTTCTTCTTGCCCAGGTTCGCGTCCGGGCGTGCCCAGGTCTTCATGCCCAGCACGCCGAGCGGCAAGCCCTCCGGCGTCACGGCCAGCAAGCTGTGCAGCATGAAGCCACGCGATGTGTTGCCGGTGCCGTAGCCCAGTCCTTCAGTGGCCTCGAGGTGCGTCAGATTGAATTCGGTCGTGTCCTGCACTGCCAGCACGACCGGGACCTGTGTCATGCGCTGCAGCGTTTGCTCGACGTGCGGGGCAAGAACACCGTCGGTATCGACCTGTTCGTTGTCGAAGAAACGATAGGCAGCCTTGAGCTCGGCGGCATCAAGCGAGCGCGGAAAGGAGCAGTCGGGACTGGTCGCAAGCCGCCTTGCCAGCGCGACCAGCCGACTCGTCAAACGAGCATCGCCCAGATTGGCCGCACCGAATTCGGTGTCGGCCCAGTCATGGTTATGGGCGTCGTCTACAGAAGGCAATGGCGTGTGGTTTTACGGGACTTGCTCGCAAGTTAACATCGTCTGAGCCCGTTTACAAGCGCTCTTTCTGGAAAGTTGTGGGTAATCCTGAGCCCGTGAAGAGGGGGGCAAAGTTTCGAGCGACAGCCTATTGTTACGTTATGTAACCAAACGTATCAGAGTATATATCGTGAAATTCGCTCTCGCTCAACCCGGTAAGCGTCTGCTGGTGGCCGCTGTGGTGGCTTTGCTTGTTACCACTGCGCAGGCCGCCGACGCCGTGGGCAAGGACCCTCACTATGGGCCTTATAGCCAGGAAATCGCGTCGATTGGTACATGGAAGGTCAACCAAGGCTATCTATCGCTCGACCCCGCGGATACGACCCGCCTGATGGAGGAGATGCAAAACCCGAACGTCCAGAATAGCTGGCTGTATGCGCCGGAAGGGCTGAAGCGTTGGTTCGCCGTTATCCGCTACGTTGACACTGGCCACGTCAACGACGACGAGAAGATTGACCCAGTTGCAATTCTCGAACAGCTCAAGAAGGGAACCGAGCTTTCGAATGAAGAACGTCGCAAACGTGGCTGGCCCGAAATGCATCTAATCGGCTGGCAGGTAGAGCCACATTACGAGTCTGATACCCAGCGGCTTTCGTGGGCGACCCTCAGTGAGTCGGATGGCCAGAAAATCGTCAACTACACGACGAAGGTCCTCTCGCGGACGGGTGTGGCGACGGTCATCCTGGTTACTGACCCAGCCAGCCTCGACCAGTCCGTTGCCGAACTGAAAACGCAGCTGGACGGGTTCGCCTTCAATCCCGACCAGACGTACGCGGAATTCCGTGGCGGCGACAAGATTGCCGAGTACGGACTGACCGGGCTGATTGTCGGCGGCGCGGCAGCTGCTGCGGTCAAGACGGGCGCATGGAAGTGGGTGGTCGGCATTCTCGCCGCTGGCTGGAAGTTTGTTGCGGCGGCCGTCGTGGCGCTGCTCGCCGGCGTCAAGTCGCTCGTCAAACGGCGGCGCAGTGCGTGAGTACGTTGCTCGGTGACTATAACCGCCTGCTTGCAATTGCCGTCTGGGTGTTCTTTACAAGCGGGCTGTTGATGCTGAAAAGTCCGGGGCACGGGGTTGCATACACGGGAGAACGCGAGTGCGCTTCCCGTCATGGCGCGCGGCCTTTGGCCGGCGTCTCGCGCTGGTCGTGTATCCGATTCACTCGTTCTGGCCAATGGCCGAGGTTGAACTGCTGGCGGCAAGCCGAGCAGGCGCGATGAACGAACTCGCAGGGTCTGCCCAGCAGCTCGCGCGGCCGATGCGGTTTGCCCGTCCTTTTCTGCTTGCGGTAACCGGCATCGTTGTTCTCATCATTCCGGTTTGGGTATTGATGCGAGGCTCTGACCTCATATTCCTCGCTATGGCGACGCTGGCGTATGTGCTGTACGCAGTCGGCCTGGCAGCACTCCTGCAAGCGGGCAAGCAGGAGGACCGTCACCGCCTCCGCGAGCACTGGAAGACACTCCTCGAGCCCTTGCTGTGTTTGCCATACGGGGCACATCTCTGTCGCAAGCTCAGTGAACGCTATCAACTGTCGGTGCCGCTCGTCGATGTTCTTCGCTCCGACGCAGAGCTGACTCCCGCCGACCTGCAGGACCTTTCCTCACACATCGAAGAGCTGAGGAATGTGAGCGACGACCCCGCTGACCTCGCGTTTCTCGCTGAACTCAAGACGCTCATTGATGCGCGCCTCGCCGGACATTCGCAATGAAAATCGCCATTCTGACAATCGCTGCCCTCGTCGGGTTCTGGGTGGTAGGCGCCATCGTTGAACATTTCCAGAAGAAGACTCCGAAAGCGGCTGCGTCCGCAAGCTCAGGCGCTGGACCCAGGCCCACACCCGAGCCGGAATCACCGCGGGTTGACCCCATCGAGGAAGCTTGCCACGTGCTTCAGCTGAACCGTCCTTTCACAACGGAACAGCTGCGCGCGGCGTACCGCCAGCGAATGTCGCAATACCACCCGGACAAGGTCAATAGCCTCGGTCCGGAATTCCGCGAGCTCGCTGAGAGCAAGTCGAAGGAAATCAATCGGGCGTTTGACCTACTAGCTAGATTTCCGAGATGACAAGCGACGATAACCGCCGACGCGCACTCGACGCAGGACAACACGAACTGAAGGGTGAGGATAATTACTACGGCGCGAGTATGACGGCGGCGCATACGAATCCCCTTGCCAGCTTGAGACTTGGGCAGATGCACTGTAGACGTTTTCACGCTTTGTAAATTCAAACGCCTCAAATTCGAACCTTAGGGGCACTTCGTTATACATAAGTGTCGTTACGACCATCATCACGTCACAAGCGCATTGTTTCTGCGGCGATATGAACTTTCTTGAGTCCACTCCAGATGGTTTTCGCGCCGGGTTCGCCGTCGCCCTTGCGACCGAGGAATCCGCCCAGGCGCGCGACCAACCGCAACACTTCGTTGAGCTTTGGTTGCGCCGGAGCTCGGGTTTTCGTGAGCAGGTAGGCGGCACGGATTTCATCGGGATCGAAGAACAGATGTGCGTCCAGATCGGGGCAGGTTCGACCCAGTCGCATAGGATAGGCCACCCGCCAGGCCACCACCAGAAACAGCGCCAACGCGCGCTCGGGCCGTTCGATCGTGCCCAACTGAAGCTATTCGACCTGGCACCCGTTTTTCAGGATGTTGGACAACTCGATTTCCCAGCGCGCTCGATACCAATCGATCAATTCGATCGCCTCATCCAACGTGGTTGCCACAGGGTTGGTCAGCAGGCGCCATTCGATCGGCTTGACGCCGGGCGGCGTGTCAAATTCGCGCGCGACCAGGCACGTCGCAGCGATGCACTTGCCCTTGCTGGCGGGCAACTCGACGCGCTGCAGCCACAGGCGCTGATGCACCGTGCGCGCTTTGACGCCATGACGTGAAGCCATCGTGAAGGCGATTTCTCCCACCGCTTCGCCGCGGGTCGCGCGCTCCCAGAGCTTGTCGCCCTCGGGCAGGCAGCGGTTATGAGCGGCACGCACCAGCCAGTCGGCCGGGTTGCCCAGCGCATCGACTCGCTCCATCAGCGCCATCAGATCCGCTTCGCGGTCGGCCACATACATCAAGCGCGTGGATGGCAGACTCGGCGCCATCTCGGCGATGCGCTCATGGCCTTCCTTCACCCTTTCCATGAACCTCCCGCGTCCATGGTTTTCATGCCGTTGCGTGATCAGCGGTCGATAGCGGAACGAGTTCGCGTCCCAATTCCTTTGCAAGCCGCTTCAGAGCGCGTTCCTTGCTCTTGCGTACCTGCTCCTCATAGCGCGCGAGCCCCTGCTCGACATAGTCATCTCCCTTCACCATCACGCGCCAGAACCAGCCAGCCAGTTTGCGCGCCAGCGCCTTGGTCGCGATGAGACCGCCGCGACGCGCGGCAAGGCGCCGGTAAAAGCCTCCGAGCGCGATGTCCTTACTGCGCACCAGACTCTGCGCCATCATGCAAAACAGTTGGCCTGTGCGATTACGCCCGCGCCGCACGCCTTTCTTGCGTTTGCCGCTGTCGTGGCTACCCGGCGCCAGCCCGGCCCATGCGGTGAAATGTTTCTCGGTGGGCCAGATGCTCAGGTCGATGCCGACTTCGCCGATCAGTTGCAGCACGCCGTACTCTGACAGCGCGGGCAGCCTGGTCAGATCGCGTCCGCCGCACATCTGGGCGAGTATTTCCCGCAGCCGGGTGATATGCGGGGCGTTGACACCCGTTTGTCTGGTGGATCTGGGCAACGGCGGCGGTGCCTCGTCATGGGGCGGCAGCACGGCTGCAATGCGTCGGTCACAGTCGGCGATGAGCTTCTGGTAGTGGTCCCAGGATTGCAACGCCTGTTCCAGCAAAAAGAGGTGCTCGTCGGCCCAGGTGCCGCGCAAGGCCTCGATGACAGCCTGCTTTTTCCGGCGCCGGATCTGCACGGCACACAGGGCGGCAAGTGCCTCGGGAGAGCGTTCTCCGGCCACGATCGCGCGGACCACGGCCAGGCCACTGACACCGCTCAGGGAAGCAATCACGTCGTGCAGCTTGATATTCATCCGGTCGAAGGCTTTCTGCATCAGTTGCACACAACTGGCAGCCGATGCGACATGATCGGCACGCAGGCGCAGGTAGTCCTGCAACCGGCGGATGTCGGCCGCAGGCACGAAACCGGCGTGCAGCAACCCATGCATATGGAGGGTGGCCCCCCACTGGCTGTCTGCCATGTCAGTCTTGCGTCCGGGCAGATTGCGGGTCTGCCGGCCGTTAACCATGCGCACCTCCAGACCTGCGGCCTCAAGCAGCCCGTAAAGGGGCAGCCAGTAAACGCCGGTCGCTTCCATCGCGACCGAATGGACACCTTCTGACAGCAGCCAGTCACGCAGCGTGTGAAGCTGTGAGGTCACGGTACCGAACACTTTCGGTGTATCACCACCCACCGAGACATGCATGTGTTCGCTGCCCACGTCCACGAACGCGGCGAGCGGATCCAGCAAAGGAAGCTTGTTGTCTGACATGGGAGCTCCGAATCTGCGAATCACAATGCGCACCGCAGCACCGACCCGGCCGCGTCACAGGGATACCAAATCTTTCCAACGGGAAGCAAAGCTCACCAGAATGTGCGACTGACAGCGACCAGAGCTAGTCTTTAGTACAGGCAATCGAATAGGCGATGCACTACAGCTGGAATCAGCCACGCTGTCGGCGCTACGGCGCGTGGCATAACGATACCCGGTTCATGGTCCGTGTGCGGTTTTTGCCAAAAAACTGGCCGCTTTAGTTGATCGTAGCCTTCGGCTTTGCCGGCAAAGAAACTGTCGATCCAGTTGGCTTCCGTCAGTTCTGCCTTATCCAAAGGCCGAACTTAAAGTGACGCACTGCGTTGCTATTGGCGACTGAACCAGCATGCCCGCCCCCCAGCATATCAGCCTGACCTTTTGTGCTTTTTGGATGGTTGCGATCTTATCTTCAGCAGACTTGTCCATCGAGGCTTGGACCTCATGAAACATTTCATGGCCACAAAGGGAGAGATACGGCTGGTTGAACGCGTTTTTGCTGATGGCAGTAACCGTGCCGGAGATCCACAAGGTTTTTCCCTTGTACTCGTTGTCGGCCGCGACTTCATTTGCATCGTACTTTCAGCTGAGATCGACTGCTGTTACCTTTACCGGCGAACCTAGGTTTTGGGCATGCCAGTCATGCAGCAGAGCGCTCTCACCCGTGGACCAGACTTTAAGATCTTCAGCGCGACTCCATCCTTGGCCAGCTTGATCGTCTCAGGGTCAAACTGAGGAGGTGGTGGGGCTGTCGGCGCGGTGAGTTTGGTTGTTGCCACCGTGGCCGTCTTGGCCGACTCGCCTGGTGCATGCGATTTGTGCGTAAAGGGCGAGAATGCCACCAGAACAAGCACACCCCCACCGATCCATTTCAAAGCCTTGTTCATCATTTACCTCTTACCTCGCGTGCCAACTCTAAAAGGAGGGGAACTGTGTTCCCCTTCACCTTTCAGCGTGGAAAGCTTGGCTGGGCGCAATCGTGGTGGATTGCCGCATGTCGAGGCTCTACTCCAGAGACCGGGCCGAGAGTCGACGAAAGTAGGGCGCCGTCATGCACAGCGGTGCTGCGGCAAAGCAATGCAGTGGCGCAACGATGCATGCTGGCGGCTAGACGAGCTGACAGCCGATTACCGCGCTGCGTCCAAGGACGATCGTGCCCCCAATCGCCAATGCCAACTGGGCATCAAACGCGTCGGTAGTGACGGTGGTATGAAATGGAGCCGGCTTTTGATCACCACTTCACGCGTTGTCGGATGTATGGAGGATTCGCTTAAGGAGTTCCGGGTAAGACCGGGCTGTGGCTACCGCACTGCGGAATGCGGAGCGCATCATGCATTGGGAATTCTTACGTGGGGCCAAGGTCGCTGACTGGCTCGGGAGCACTGCGGTTGTCGTTGAGAACGTACGACCGCAGATCAGAAAGCGCCTCGAATCGCCCCGCTTGTGAGTGCACGTCCGACCGGCAAGTCATGGCAAACGCGTGAGTTGAGGCGCACGTCCCGGATAGTAGCTAACGAATTACTGGCGACCCGAAGCGTCGCGAGCCGATAGCCCGTTTTGCCGGGCTTAACCGACGCCTGAATGTCCGATCGACGATGCGGGCGAACGACTCTTCATGGCCGTACCCGGCCTGTCGCGACCTTCCGTTCTCGACCCAAGGGGCCGAATCCCCTTCGTTCGTTAGGCAACACACCGGCATCGAGTAGGCCAAGGCCTCGCGGTTTTCATCCAACGAACTGTGGGAAACTGCTTGCTCGCTCACGCTGTGCAGGAATGCCGGCGATGGCTCGGACCGACGTCGGCGACGCGCATTGCATTTTGGAAAGAATCTCCGGGGGTGCTTACGGATATCGAACGTAAACCTTGTGAGGTTTGACATGACTACGAATGACGAAGATGGTTTGTCCGCTGGCCCAGTTCCAACAATCGACCCCGTGAACCAGGCGGATGACCCGCCTGTGCCCGATCCAGTAATCGACCCGATGGACACGATAGTCGACCCCGTAACCCCGGGACTCGAGCCATCGTTATCTGGCGACCCCATGCCGGAGCCGGGTGAGGAACCCGTTGCAGTTGTGACTGCACCTCCCCCGCCTGAATTAACTGATGTAACTGATCCTCCCGTTGAGGGTGGTGGTGGTGATGGTGACGGTGGTGGTGGTAAAGACGATCCAGATCCCGGCGAGTGATAGTCGTAGTCGCCTGAACTTCGCACGTTGTTGAGCTCGGCGTTCAATAAATGAACGCCGACAACTCATTCCGAACTTCACAAACCAGCGCGCTCATCTGCCGACAGCGATGTTCGAGAGCCCTGGATACGGCGGTACGCGTTGTAGTGTCGAAGCGCGCCTTGCTTGTCCCCTCGAAGTTCCTTGAGTCTTGCAAGGTCGTAGTGTGCGTCCGCGTAATCCGGCTCAATCGCGAGGCACTTGCCGTAGCCCACGTGGAGAGCCGGCCACAGGACCCGTAAGAAGTCGGTGCTACTATCTTTCGCTCAGATCAAGCACCCTTGCCGATGCCCGCCTCGGACGGCCGTTCGAATTTCCACCCAGCACCTTCGTTCGAAGGAACAAGCAGTGACCCGATCACACTCGCCGGCGCGTTTCGATGCACCCGGAGATGAACAGCATCGACGTATCGTGGATGCCATTCATGACCATGGCTGGTCGGAACAGGACAATTTTTTTCCGCCGGATTTGACGCTCGCGCTGGCGTTGGAATGTGCAGCGCTTGCGACGGCCGGGACGCTCACATTGGCGCTTGTCGGCCAGGGCGCGGCACGTTCTCTTCAGCCCGATGTGCGCGGCGACCGGATTCAGTGGCTGGAGGCGGGCCAGTCCGAAGCCCGCGACCGGTATCTCGCGATCATGGAAATGCTGCGTATTGCGTTGAATCGCGGGCTCTTTCTGGGACTCGAAGAATACGAAAGCCACTTCGCATGCTACGCCCCGGGCGCTTCGTATCAGCGACACCGCGATCAATTTCGCGATGACGATAGCCGCACGGTGTCCGTCATCGTCTATCTGAATGCGGACTGGCTGCCTGAGCACGGCGGTGCATTGCGGCTACATCCTGAGGGCTTGAGCACGCAGGACATCTCGCCAGTCGGCAGCCGGCTCGCAGTGTTTCTATCCGCCGACATGCTGCACGAAGTATTGCCTGCAACGCGCGACCGCATGTCGCTCACGGGATGGTTTAGACGCCGCTCGTGATCTCCCAGGCCGTTCCGGGGCACCGTGATTTTCGTGCTGCTCACGCTGGCGATTACCCGCTGGGTAGCCCGGCGCACCCGGTCAGCCTCGGATTATTACGCCGGCCTGACCGGCCTGCAGAATGGCCTGGCAAACGACGGTGATATGGTGTCGGCCGCGTCCTTCCTGGGCATCTCCGCGCTGATCGTGAAGGTGTTTTCCGGGCCGCTCAGCGACTGGCTCGGGCGGCGCAAGGGGCTGCTGTTGCTCGGCGACGGGCTGGCAGGCCCGAACTGTGCCCTTCGACGCTGTACCGGGATTGCGCAGAGGATCGTTTAAGCAACGCCGACGCCATCGATACGTGTGATCTTCAGCGATAAATGGCGGTGAATTTTCAGCGCTATGTGGCGCCGATGAAGAAGGTGCTGCGGGGGCTTCGATGCGATGCGTTCTCGGAACAACAGCCCAAGGGCAGTTCACGACCCACTTCCGCCTCTCCGGTAGGTTTCGCGAACGACGGCTCTCGGACCGCTATGAGACGATGGCCGATGTCGTTTTGAACTACCAGTCGTTGGTGGGTCGGGTGGAGATGCGCCACCATCGCACACGTGACGGCCCGATCAAAAGAGAAGACGCATTCGTTAGCAAGCACCTCAATCAGCACGGAAACCGCGCCGGCATATGGCCGGATACCGGCCTCTAAACTGGTCATCAATATCTACTGCGTGATTCGTATGAAGGTCAAATTGGAAAGGCAATGACGAAGACGATACGCTGCCAGTGGGACAGTGGAGAGATCGCGCTGGACGTGGATGAGGCCGGCAGCGGCGCTTCGGTCGTCCTCCTGCCGGCCCTGAGTACGATTTCCACGCGCCTGGAGATGCGCCCGCTGCTCGACTTGCTCGCGCCTCAGTTTCACGTGACGACGGTTGACTGGCCGGGGTTCGGCGATCAGGCGCGGCCAAAGGAAGGATGGTCGCCGGAGCTTCTCTCGGCGTTTCTTAACTGGTTCCTAAGCCACATCGTGGCACCACCGCACGCCATTGTGGCGGCCGGACATGCAGCCACCTATGCGCTTTACCAGGCCGTCTTGCGGCCAGGTACGGTTGATCGCCTGGTCCTCGTCGCACCGACGTGGCGCGGCCCGTTGCCGACGATGAGGGGTGGCCAGCGGGCCTGGTTCTCCCGTGTGCGCGCTGCGATCGATCACCCCCTCGCTGGCCCGCCTCTCTACCCGGCTCAACGTTCAGCCGCCATGTCATCACCATGATGGCGAGAGAACACGTTTACAGCGATCCTGACTGGCTTGACGGCGATCGTCTCGCGGCCAAACTCGCCGTCACCCGTGCACCCCGTTCGGTACGCTTTGTGACCGGTGCGCTAGACCGGGTCGCCAACCGTGCGGCGTTCCTTGATCTTGCGCGCCGGGCCAACAATGCGATCCTCGTGATCTACGGCGATCAGACGCCGCCGAAATCGCGTGCCGAAATGGAGGCGTTAGGACAATTGCCAAATGTTCAGGTTGAATGGGTCATGAAGGGCAAGCTCGCGATTCACGAAGAGTTTCCAGAAATCGTCTCCATTGCCATCAGGCGGTTTTTGACGAAGGAATCGCCGCTTTAGACGATCAACGACAGACGGGCATAGGCAGACGCTCTGGAATGCTTCCCCTATCAACTGTCTGACCGTGCATCAACTATTCGCGCGTGTTGTCGGGCGCTGCGTGAAATCCATTTGCTCAACGCTCTCTTCGATCGCATATGGGGTAACCCGCCAGTTCGCTCCTGGGCGCCGACAGTTACTTGAAAGCCACCATCAATTCACTTCCATCAATCGGTGGATTGAGGGATGATGGAGCGAGTCCCTGTGAACGGGTCCTTTGCTGTGCTCAAGCTGCTCGACAGCGTGTTTACCCAGGCAGAAGAGCCGAGCCCGCGCCCGGAAAAGAAGGCCCCCCATCCACCGCGAGGAGAGTCACCATGAGCACCTGTCACGAACCACACCATGCGCATCACGACCATCAGCATAGTCCGGATTGCGGCCACACAGCGATCAGGCATAACGATCACGTCGACTATCTGCATGACGGTCATCTGCATCACCCGCACGGCGATCATGTAGACGAGCATAGGCTCGAAGTGAACGCGAACAATCCCGATCAATGTACACCGGGCTGCGGCGGCCACGCGCCGGGCCACGTCCATGGCCCCGGGTGCGGCCACGAACCTGTGCCACATGGGGACCACGTTGACTATCTCGTCGACGGTCACCTGCATCATCCGCACGGAGATCATTGCGACGATCACGGCCCGGTCGAACTCGCCTGAGCGAGCGATGAAAGGCGATTGATGCCTTTGAAAACGGACTGATCTCAGTCGAACGGAGTCTGCCCGCGGATTGCTGCTCACCACGGCGGGATACGCGTCGCCCCTGCACCGAAGCACGTCGTGTTGACAAAAAAATAAAGTTGTATAGTGCTGACATTGATTTCGAACGATTTTTTGCGAGCAATGCGGTGACATCGCGGAAAGTTGTATAGTCGCCCCTTTGATTTAAAAGGGGAAAGTGTCTAAAAACGGACCATAAATTCGCGAGTATTCAGCGCGTTCGGGATACGATCGCTGATCGCTGATCGCTGATCGCTGATCGCTGATCGCTGATCGCTGATCGCTGATCGCTGATCGCTGTACTGCGTGACTAGAATAGGTCGGGCACGGGAAGTTCGACCTGGGTGGCGGTCGGCCAGGAAATGACGGTCACCTCATCTGTTTCAGCTGACCGGAACCTGGGCTTGCCCGGACGCTCGTGCAATAGAGTCGCCTGCTGCCCACGAACGTCCACCGTTGGTCGGCCCCGGAGCTGGCCACCTCGCGCTTCTGTCCGGCTGGAGTGACCGCTCATCGCTTTAGCTCACGTTAAAGTGCACGCGAATGTCCTGCTGGGTTTCAACCGGGTGCCCGTCCTGCATTGCTGGAAAGAATCGCCAGCTTCGCAAGGTCTCGACAACAATCTGATTCAGCCGCGGGTACTGCGTGGGCTTGATGAGCTCGACAGCGACGGATCCGTCTGTATGGATCACAAGACGGGCTACCGCTACCGTCTGGTAGGCCTGCTCGCGCAACTCGTCGGGAACTGAGGGCAGCGGTTGCGCGATAGCGCGCGCCGGCGAGTTGCCGGGCGCCGATCCCGCGGACGCCCGCTCAGCGGTTGTCGCGCCACGGTCGGAAGACGGCGAGGGTGCTACTGCCGTCGCCGTTTGAGGGGGCGTGGCCTCGGGTTTCGCGGCCGGCTCCGGGGCGTGTGTCATCGCCTGGGACTGCCGAGCAGGAATTGGTGGGCGAACCAGCAGCGTCGGGGCGCGCGCAGCTTTGACTAACGGCTGTTTCGGAGGATAGGCCTTTTGCGGCTTGGCGGCCGTCTGTGTTGAACGTGCTATCGCAGCATGCAACGGTGGAGCGACATTCGGAATTTCAACGACCCTCATCTGCATCGGCTGTTCCAGCGTAGGTTCGGGTACCGGTATTGCGTGCAGACTCCGTCCCAGCACAAAAAGAAATATTCCCCATACAAGTGCGCCCAGTGCCGCGGCCATCGTGACCCTGACGTTCCGGCTGTCACCCGCCATGATGAGACGCCGCCATGGTCTATTCACGATGAACTGCAACGAGAAAATGTTCTGCTCCCGCACGACGGGCAGCCAGCATCGTCTGTACGACCACGCCATGTCCCGCTGCATCGTCGGCGGCTATGATGACGTCATGGTCCGGGCGCAGTGCGCGCCTGACAGCCGGTTCTACCTGATCGGGACGAACAGCCTCGCGGTTGACAAAAATCGCGTTGCTCCGGTCAATACTCACAGTCGGTGGTCCATCCGCGGACATTTGCTGCGCGCGACCCGACGGCAGGTTCACCTTCACGGCGTCCAGTCGTTGCATGGCGAGCGACGCCAGCATGAAAGTCGCCAGCAGAAAGAACATGACGTCGATCATCGGAATGATTTCGATGCGACCACGCTTCGCGGCGCGAGAGCGACGAAACTTCACGGCGCGGCACCCTGTCCTTCCGAAGCGAGGCGAATCTCGCTGATACGCTCGTTCGCAAACGACTCGAGTTCGTCCATCAGTCGTTCAAGGCGCCGTGAAAAGTAGTTGAAAGCGAACAGCGAGAACAACGCGACCACCAGGCCAACAGCGGTTGCCACCAGCGACTGGGCGACGCCGCCCGTGACGCCGCCCGGATTGACGAGGCCATTTCCGCCGAACAGCTGGAATGAATGCATCATACCCACGATCGTGCCCAGCAATCCAAGGAGCGGTGCTGCGGTCACGATCGTCTCCAGCACCCAGAAGCCCTTGCTCATGTCCCGCTCGATCGCCGCCGCGAGAGTTTCGGTCTTCGCCTCGCGGTACCAGATGGGTGCAGTTGGACGGTCCGAAAGCGGCACGCTCAGGCGCCTGAAAACATGTCGCGCCGGCAGCGAATCCAACCCCTCGATGAGGGAGCCGGAGGACATGCCTGCGGCAGCCGGGGGCCGCGCACCTGTATCGGGCGTACCGGCAAAGCGCAGAAAAACATATGAGCGGTCGATCACAATCGTGATCGCGAGGATGGCAAGCACACTGAGCGGATAGATCACCCATCCGCCGAGCTGCACTGCACCCAGAAAAGTCGTCCAGTCTTTCATTTCAGCATTCCCTGGTTACGCATCAGAAGTTCTTGGTAATGCCCGCATAGACAGCGATGCGCGGTCCGTACTGGGGTGCGCCCACGCCGATGCCGGAGCCGTCGCGCAGTTCATACACACGGTCGAATGCATTGATCACCAGCAGGCGGGCATCGAACTTGCCGATCAGCGGGTTATTGACATTGAAGTGCTGGATGACGCCGAGATTCACCTGCGTGTACCAGGGCACGCGATCGGTATTGGCGAATCCACTGCGAAGACCACTGCCGATTATGCTGTCAACCGTGAAGGTGGTCTGACCGAGCGTGTAGGTGCCGCCGAATGACGCTGACACGCGTTGGTCGTGGTCCAGATACACCCAGTGGCTGGCGATGTAGGCAAGTTTATCGGCGCCGAAATTGAACTGTGCCGAGTTGATGTTTTTACCCTGGGCACGACTGAACGCGACGTTCATGTAGGCGGACACGTTATCCTGCCTGTAGTTCGCGGTGAACTCGACGCCGTAGACCCGGCCGTACTGGTAATTGAACGGCGTGAAGATCAGCGCGGTGCCGAACTGACCCTCGTCAAGCAGGTTGCTCGACTTCTTGTAGTAGGCGTCGAGACCGACGGTGAGGGCTGAACTCAGCCGCTGCGTTACGCCAAGGTCAAAGTAGTGGCTGCGCTCGGGCTGCACCGGATCGTTCTGCCCCGACACCGCGGCCGTGGTCCCCGCATAACGGGCAATGTCGGCGTTCGACACCAGTTCGAAGGCGGGTGGTGTGAAGTAGCGCGCGTAGCCTGCGTGAACCGTGGTCGATGGCGTCAGCGCGTACACCATGCCGACGCGCGGACTCAGCTGGCTGGCGCTGACATACTCATCCATCTTGTCGTAGCGCAGGCCGTAGTTGATCGTCAGCTTGCTGGTGACCTTCCACTCGTCCTGCACATAGGCGCTATACAGATAACCGGTCTTGCTGCTCGAGTCAGGAATGCTGATCGGCTGGTCGGAGGACTGGTTGCCGTTTTCGTCGACCGGAAAGACGGAGAGGTTGTTGTCAAACACAGCGTGTTCCTGCTGGACGAAGATGCCCGAGCGGATCGTATGCCGGTCGTTGAGCCGGTAGGTGGTGTCCAGTTGTACCCCATTCGCCGTGTCACTATGGAAGTCACTTGACGCGACGCCGTTAAACAGCAGATCTCCGATCGGGTCCGGATTGAACTTCGTGCGCGAATATCGGGTCACGAAAGCCAGTTGATAGTCGAGCGCCCCGCCGTTCGTTCCCTGCAGGGTCACCGCGGCAAACTGGTTCAGCTCCGACTGCGTTTCGTTGAGCTGGCTCGAATCAAAGCTATTGACGCCATTGAGCGTGAACGAAGGCGTCAACCCGGGGGTATTGGGGATCTCGAACTGGTTGCTGGTGACACCGAACATCACGCTTACGCGTGTAAGCGGGTTAATGATGTACGACATGTAACCGAACGCGTTCCCCTGACGCGTGTGATCGTGTAGCGCGTTGGCGCTCGAGGTCGGGTTTTCGATCCCCAGATTGTTCTCGCCGACCGACCCGCTGAAGTAATAGCTGAATGGCCCCTGGCTGCCAAAGACGTCACCGCTCGTGCGGATCGTCTGGCGACTGCCGCCGAACACATCGATCGAGCCACCGCTGCCGACATCGCCCGATTTGGTGCGGATGTCGACGATACCCGCAGTCCGGTACCCATACTGCGCAGGCAGGGCGCCGGTGAGAAAATTCATCTGGTCAATAATTCGCGTGTCCAGCGATTGCCCAAAACCGCTGATCGGTTCGGGGATGATGATGCCGTTGATGCGGTACTGCAGATTGGCGTGATCGCCCCGTACGTGCAACTGGCCGAACGAGTCACTCGCGACACCGGGCGCCTGCATCAGGACCTGGTTAAGCGGGGTGTTCTGGCCGGCTGGCAGGTTGTTGATGTCACTCTGGCTGAAGCGATAGACGCTGCTGCCCGTTTCGGGCAGCAGGTCGTTGCGCGCCCGGTTCAGACGCTGGGCGTTGACCTGCACATCGAGCGCGTCACTTTTTGCGAGCGCGATGGACACCGAGCTTTCCTGTCCCGGCGTGGTGGTCGCGATGCTGCTGCCACTGGCAAAGCCGGGGGCGGTGACGACGATCGCATACGTACCCGGGTTGACGTGGTCGAGTATGAAATGACCTTTGGCATCGGTTTGCGCGGCCCCTACGGCTTTGCCGCTGGCATCCTGAATGGTGATGGTCGCTTTGCTGAGGGGCTTGCCCGAGTTGTCCACGATTGCACCGGTTATCGAGCTGTCGTCCGCCGCGTATGCGTGAGCCGCAAAAGCGAACAGCAGCAGCGCAGCCTGTGTGAGGTGATGGCGATTTCTGTTAGGTATGCGAATCATGAGTTCGTCCGCCTAGTGCAGAATTTCGTATGGGGGTGATTTCACGCTGGCTCAAAGCCGCAGGTGCGCGGTATTGCCGTTGCAGCAATACACGAAGGTACCGTCTGAGACGCAATCAAAAACAAATGTGATGTTATATCATTGCGTTTCAGAATAAAACCTGCTGTTACTTTTTTCTGGCAGAAGAGGTCGTCGCTGCGCGCTGGGTGCAGTCCTCACAGATGCCCTTGATCTCGGTTTGCTGTCCCTGCACCTCGAAGTGAGCGGTCAGTGCCGTGTCGAGCAGCGCCTGTTGCAGCTCGGTATTGTGCAACGGGCGAACGGAATGGCAGTGCATACAGACCGCGAAGATTTCGTGTTGGCCTTGATTCTCCTCGGTCAGGCGGAACGTGCTCGTTGTCGAGACGTGCCGGACCAGGCCTTCACGAATCAGGAACTGCAAGGCGCGGTAGATGGTGGGTGGCGCGGCATGAGTGGACTGTCTGTTGAGGTCCTCGAGCAACTGATAAGCCGTGGCCGATCCGCCACGCGCGGCGAGCAGGCCGAGTACCCGTCGACGCAGTGGCGTGAACCGTCGGGTTCTCGCTGCAGGCGTCTCGTCGCCTGTCGGTGATTGCGGATTGGGCATTGAATGCTCCACCTGAAAGTGCTAAAAATTCAACCTGCCGATTATGCAATGTTATAACATACCACTAAAGACAACAGCCTGAGCAATCATGAACAAGCTTCCTGTCACTGTCCTTTCGGGATTTCTCGGCGCCGGCAAGACGACGCTACTTAATCACGTGCTCAATAACCGGGAGGGCAGACGCGTTGCCGTCATCGTCAACGACATGTCCGAGGTGAACATCGATGCGCGCCTGATACGCGAGGGTGGTGCGCAGCTGTCGCGCTCCGAGGAGCGGCTGGTCGAAATGAGCAACGGCTGCATCTGCTGCACCTTGCGGGAAGATCTGCTGGTCGAGATCCGGGAACTGGCCGCTGAAGGGCGGTTCGATTATCTGCTGATTGAGTCGACGGGCATCTCGGAACCGCTCCCGGTTGCCGAGACGTTCACGTTCCGCGACGACGCGGGCCTTAGCCTGTCCGACGTGGCGCAACTGGACACCATGGTAACCGTTGTAGACGCGTACAACTTTGTGCGTGACTACAGTTCACACGACCGCTTGCATGATCGGGGCAAAACGATCGGAGACGAAGACGGGCGCACCGTTGTGGACCTCATCACCGAGCAGATTGAATTCGCCGACGTGATCCTCCTCAACAAGGCCGATCTCGTCCAGCCGGAAGAATTGACGCAACTGAAGGGCGTACTGCGCAGCCTCAACAGCCGTGCGGAAATCGTGACCTCGGCTTTTGGACAGGTGCCGCTTGAAACGGTGATGGGCACCGGACGTTTCGACTTCGAAGCGGCCTCGCAGGCTCCCGGATGGCTTAAGGAAATGCGTGGCGAACAGATTCCTGAAAGCGATGAATACGGCATCACGAGCTTCGCGTATCGGGCGCGCAAACCTTTTCATCCCGTGCGGTTCTGGAACTGGATACAGGCGGAGTGGCCGGGCGTAGTGCGTTCTAAAGGCTATTTCTGGCTTGCTTCGCGCAACGACCTTGTGGGCACCTGGTCGCAAGCCGGGGCGATTTCCCGGCACGGTCTGGCTGGCAGATGGTGGGCCGCCGTACCTCAAAGCCACTGGCCGCAGGACGCCGAAAGCTGCGCAATGATCGCGCAGCGCTGGTCAGCATCATTCGGTGATCGCCAGCAGGAACTGGTGCTCATCGGCACGGGGATCGACGAAGCTGCCCTGCGTGCGGGGTTCGATACGTGTCTTCTGACGAACGCCGAGATGGGCTCCGGCCCGGCGGTCTGGGAAAACTACGAGGATCCGTTTCCCGCGTGGTCCATGCAAAATCCGACTGAAAGCAGCCAGGTGGACGGCGAATGATCCGGGGCCTGACTTCCTTGCGTGATGCCCCCTAAACGGTAATACGGAGCTTGAGTTTCACGTCGCGCATTCTTCTTGTGGCCATCGCCCTGGCGCGACGCTGTCGATACGTGCGTGATAGTTCTGGTCTTCACAAGGCAAACCCTCTACCTTTTCGGAGAGACACCATCATGAGTTCGTTTGATGCAAATCCCGACCGTATCCCGACTACGATACTCACCGGCTTCCTCGGCAGCGGCAAGACCACACTGCTCAATCGTGTCCTGACCGAGCATCACGGCGGACGCGTCGCCGTGATCGAAAACGAATTCGGTGAAGCGGGCATCGACAGCGAGCTGCTTGTGCAGGACGGCAACGAGCAGATCATCGAGATGAACAATGGCTGCATCTGCTGTACGGTGCGGGGCGATCTCGTGCGAATTCTGGCGTCGCTAGCCGAGCGGCGTGACGCAGGCGAGCTCAAGTTCGACCGGGTCATCATCGAGACGACCGGACTCGCCGATCCCGCACCCGTTGCGCAGGCGTTTTTTGTCGATGAGGCAGTGCAGGAGAATTACCTGCTCGACGCGATCGTCACGGTGGTCGATGCCAAACACGGGAGTGCGCAGCTCGACGAACATCATGAAGCGCAGGAACAGGTTGGTTTCGCAGACCGCATCCTCCTGTCGAAGACCGACCTGGTCACACCCGACCATGTAGAGGCCATGACCGCCCGCCTTCGCCAGATGAACGCACGCGCGCCCATCGAGCATGCAGATTTCGGCAGGACGGATATCAACAAACTGCTCGATATCCGCAGTTTCGATCTCGATACGATCCTTGAGATCGAACCGGATTTCCTTGAAGACGCGCATCACGATCATGACGATGACGTGTCGTCGTTTGTGTATCGCTCGGCTGTTCCGCTCGATGCAGACCGGATCGAGGATTTTTTCGGCTCGATCGTGGAGATTTATGGCACCGCAATGCTGCGCTACAAGGGCGTGCTGAATCTGGCCGGCGTCGAGAGCCGGATGGTTTTCCAGGGCGTTCACATGATTTTCGGCGCTACCGTCGGCAAACCGTGGCGCGACGACGAAGTGCGGGAAACAAAAATGGTCTTTATCGGCAAGCACCTGCCAGCCGACCTCTTCAAAACCGGGCTGGACAATTGCGCAACTGGCTCTAGCGTCAAATCATCTGGCGATGCATGAGCTTTCAAAATCGTTCATTTTCGAAGCCGCGCATACGCAATGCCGATTGCCCGATCGGATCGAGTGCGCGGCGGTTGTCCGAACCGTGGCCGGCCCGCAGACCCATCGGCTGACAGGGCGAGACGGGCGAAATTTATAGAAGGCCTCTCTTCTGTTTTCAATGACCGCGACAGGGTATTCAAATGACAGATTTCAACGTGTTGCCTCGCAACCCGATTAACGTGCGTTCGCGGTCCACTGCACGACGGAACGCATCCTTGCCCCGGCCAGTCTGGCGTGGCGCCTGGCTTGCCCTTTTCGCGACGTTCGCACTGACGGCCTTGCCCTGTGGGAACGCCGTTGCGGCATCGTCGGCATCGGGCGTTATCAACGCGATCGGTATCGAGAACGAATATGCCGATGTGATCTCGCAGATTGGCGGCAAGTATGTTCACGTCACGGCAATCGAAACCGATCCGAATACCGACCCGCACACGTTCGAGGCCAACCCGAAGGTCGCGTCGCAGATCGCCTCTGCCGATCTGATCGTCAAGAATGGCGTCGGTTATGACGCCTGGGCAGACAAGATCATTGCTGCCGCGCCGAACGGCAAACGCAAGGTCATCGACGTGCAACATCTGCTGGGGTTACCGGATAGCACACGAAACCCGCACCTCTGGTACGACCCGAAGACCATGCCGGCGGTGGCGAAAGCGATCGCCGCCAACCTGTCCGCGCTGCAACCTGCGCAGGCCGAATATTTCCAGAACAACGCGAAGAAGTTTGACGCGTCGCTCAAGCCCTGGTTGAAGGAGATCGAGTCGTTCAAGGCACGTTACGGCAAGACGTCCGTCGCGGTCACCGAGCCGGTGGGAGACTACATGCTTCAGGCAGCCGGGACGGACATCGCCACACCCTTTAGCCTCGAGGCCGCAATCATGAACGGCACGGACCCGTCGCCGCAGGACGTGAGCACGCAGAACAAACTGTTCACGGACCACAAGGTCAAGGTATTCGTCTACAACCAGCAGGTCACGGACGCGCTTACGCAGTCGTTCCTCAAGCTCGCCAGGGAGAATGGCATCCCGGTCGTAGGCGTCTACGAGACGATGCCGACCCCAGGCTTCAACTACCAGTCGTGGATGCTGGCCGAGGTCACCGCCTTGCGCAAGGCAGTGGCCGGCAAGACCTCGACCGAAACGCTGCACGCGGGGAATTGAACGGTATGCTTACCCGAAGCGAGGTGCTTGCTGTTGACCGGGTGGGTGTCTCGTTTCCGGGACACAGCGTACTCCATGACGTCGACTTCAAACTGGACGCGGGCGAGTTCTGTGGCCTGATCGGGGCTAATGGTTCGGGCAAGACGACGTTGCTGCGAACCATCCTGGGTTTTCAGAAAACCGCGGCAGGCAGTGTCAGGATCAACGGGCAATCGGGCCTCGGGTCGTCAGGCTACGTGCCGCAGAAAATCATGCTCGACCCGTATCTTCCTCTGCGTGGGCGGGACATGGTCGCCCTGGGCCTTGACGGCCACAGGCTGGGGCTGCCCATACCGTCGAAAAAGCGCCGGGCGGCGGTCGACGAAATGCTCGAGGCGGTGGATGCAGAACACTTCGCGGACCGGCGGATCGGTGACCTTTCCGGTGGCCAGCAACAACGGATCCTGATCGCGCATGCCTTGATCCGGCGACCCAGATTGCTGCTGCTCGATGAGCCGCTTGCGAATCTCGACATCGGCAGCGTTGCCAGCATTGTCGCCCTGCTGCGACGTCTGTCGATCGAACAAGGAATCACGGTGCTGCTGTCCGCACACGACATGAATCCCTTGCTGCCCGTGATGGATCGCATCGTCTATCTCGCCCATGGGCGCGCCGTCAGCGGCCGGGCGGACGAAGTCGTGCGAAGCGAGGTCCTGACCCGGCTGTACGGCTACCACATCGATGTCGTCCGCGTTCATGGCAGGGTGCTCGTGATCGCCGCGGACAGTGCAGACGAGATACGTACGGCACGTGAGCGGGAACCCGCTCACGCGTTGCAGATCCCGTAGACCATGATGGATTTTTCGTCTGCAATGATCTTCGCGTCTGGGTTTTTCACGAACGAGCCGGTCCGCACCGCCATGATGGTCGGTGGTGGGGCCGCGCTCGTATCTGGCGTAGTCGGCGTGTTCACGGTCATGCGAGGCCAGTCATTTGCGGGCCACGCGCTCGCCGATGTCAGTAGCGCGGGTGGCGCAGCCTCATTTCTCCTGGGGATCAATCCGCTGCTCGGCTTTCTGATCATGGCTCTTCTCGCCGCGGGCGGAATGGAAATGGTCCACGTGCGACGCGCCCGCGAGCGTGACCTTGTAACGGGGGTGGTGCTGGGCGCAGGACTCGGCCTGGCCGCCCTGCTGCTGTACATGGACGTCACGTCGGGCAGTACGACAGGGGCGGCCATCACAATCATGTTTGGCTCGATGTTCGCCATTCCTGCGTCCATCGTTCCTCTTGCTCTTGTGGTCAGCGTCGGTGCACTCGTCACGATGGGGATGATTTATCGACCGCTACTCCTCAGTTCACTCGACCCCGACCTCGCTGCGGTGCGAGGGGTGCAGACACGTCTGATCGGACTGCTGCACCTGCTGGTTCTGGCACTGGCCGTTTCGCTTTCGGCGATTACCGTTGGTGCAATCCTGTCCACGGCGCTGCTGATCGGGCCGGCTGCGATTGCGCTGCGTCTGGCGAAGCGGCCTGCATGGGCGGTGCTCATTGCGGCGCTGATGGGCGTGGGCGCCACATGGGGCGGCATACTTCTCGCGTATGACAGTTATTACTGGACACCGGGCCATGGCTGGCCGGTGAGCTTTTTTGTGGTCACACTGATTTTCATGATGTATGTCGCGACGGGTCGCACCGGACGTGGCCGGGAGACCGGTTCGGGCGCTCGCGCATTGATCCGGGACCAACGGCCGGATGAGGTCTGACGATGTTCTCCAGTTTCATGATCAACACGTGGGTCGTCGCGACCATCGTTGCGGCCGTTGCCGGTTGTGTCGGCTTCTTTGTCGTCGTTCGGGGGGCTTCGTTCGCCGCACACACGTTGCCGCTTGGAACCTTTCCTGGCGCTGCAGCCGCAAGCCTTATCGGTGTCAACCCGCTGTTCGGTCTGATCGCCTTCTCCGTCATCGGCGTTATCGGGATCAGCCAGCTCAGCCGCAGGGGGCGGCCCGAAGTTGCCACGGCACTTTGTCTCGTCACGCTGCTCGGGTTGGGGGCACTGTTCCTGAGCATGACAAGCGAGTACTCACAGGAGGTTTATGCGCTGCTCTTTGGAGAAGTGCTGGGCGTCAGCAACAGTGATCTTGCCCCGATCGCGATCATGAGCGTTGTGTCGGTCGCGCTTATCGCACTTGTGTTTCGTCCGCTTCTGCTGACCGCCGTGTCACCTGAACTCGGGGGGGCCAGGGGCGTATCGAGCAAACGGATTGAGTTGTGGTTTCTGGCGATACTTGCGCTTTCAACATCGGTGGCGTTGCCCGTGGTGGGGGCGTTGCTGGTGTTCAGTCTGATGGTGGGTCCCGCGTCTGCCGCGCGCTCCCTGAGCGACCGCCCGGTTGTTGCCATGTTCCTGTCGGTGGGCATTTCGCTGGTCACGGTATGGGCCGCGATTGTTCTCTCGTACGAGTCGAACTGGCCCGTGGGATTTTTCGTCGGCGCGTTCGGTGCGATTTCCTATGCGCTGGGGCGACTCGTCGCCGGGGCAGGCGGCCCGCGTGGTCTGCCAAAAGTTGCTGAAGCCAGGCATTAGCAACCAGACCCGCTGCAACGGGGTATAGCAGGTGGCCTTGGATAAGACCCAATCATCGTTCGGACCGTGTACGTTTCACATGGTCGCGGCGAAGTATCGGACCACCCGCCGTATGGCCCCAGTTGGCCAGAGGCTGGACTGCACCATGATGCACACGAGGCTGCGGGATGAGCGGGCACTGCCCTCCCGGTATTCAGTCGCGCGAGGCTGAGGCTGGTCCCAACGTGTCTGCGTTGGTTTGTGGGCGCCCGTCAGGGCATCCAGGTTTCGATTTCGCTCAGGGTGACGTCACCTGCTCGACCGGTCCGTGGTCGTCGCAGTGGTCACCGTGCGGATGATGCAGGTGACCGCCGACAAGATAATCAACGTGATCGCCATGCGGCACCGCTTCGTGGCCGCACCCGGGTCCGTGGACGTGACCCGACTCGTGGCCGCCGCAGTCAGGCGTACATTGATCCGGATTGGTCGCGCTCACTTCGAGCTGATGTTCGTCCACATGATCACCGTGCGGGTGATGCAGGTGACCGTCGTGCAGATAGTCGACGTGATCCTTATGCCTGATCGCCGTGTGGCCCCATTTCGGACCGTGCTGATGATCGTGATGGGTATGATGTGGTTCGTGACAGGTGCTCATGGTGACTCTCCTGAAGGTGTGTCAAGGGTCTTCTTTTCCGGGCCCGGCCCTATCGCTGAACATGCTTTCGAGCAGCGTGCGCAAATACCCGGTGAAGACACGCGTCTCGTCGTCGGCTCACCAACCATGCTATATGCAATATCTTCAGATATGGGAAAATGCGTCCGGGTTTCGCATCGTCCGCCTCAACCAGTTCCGTCGGGCAACGTTTGCCCTACGAGAGCAGGATGATCAGCCGCAGGCGCGTCACGGCTCGCATCAAACATTGCACCTGCTATCCAGGTGGCGGACGGATACCGCTATTAACGCAAGCGCCCAAGACTCGTTCACACGGTTTCACTCCATCATCTCTCAATCCATAGATTGTCGGTGCCCGGGGGCGAACTGGTCAGCTACGCTATGTGCAATGGAATCTAGCGTTTAGCTAAAATCGATTTCAAGCGGGACCCGACAAGAAGCGTGCGTCGTTGAGCCAGCGCCGGTTCGCCGAATCGGAGATGCATCGCGTACCAGCGGTGTGATACGGCTGGACTCGCGCTGGGCGAGGTTCCACCAGCGCGCGTTGCGGGAGCGCCCCTCGCCAGCGCCGCGCGCGTTCACTCCGGAGCGTCAGGCTATGCCGTGCTGCCATTGATTGGCTCAGGCGGCGATTATTCTGTCAGAAACCGCCTGACGGCGATGGAGACGATATCCGGAAACTCTTCGTGAATCGCGAGCTTGCCCTTTACGACCCGCTCGACCTGAACGTTCGGCAATTGTGCTAACGCCTCCATTTCGGCACGCTATCTCGGCGGTGTCTGATCGCCGTAAATCAGGAGGAGCGGAATATTGGCTCGGCGGGCAAGATCAAGGAACGCTGAGCGGTTGTCGACCCTGTCAAGTGCACCGGTCACAAAGCGTACCGAGCTGTGCCGCGCTCCGGGTGCGCGGGTAACTGCGAGTTTGGCCGCGAGACGATCGCTGCCAAGCCAGTCAGGATTACTGTAAACGTGCTCTCTCGCCATCATGGTGACGACATGGCGGCTGACGTTGAGCCGGTAGAGGAGCGGGCCAGCGACCGGGTGATCAATGGCAGCGCGCAGGCGGGAGAACCAGGCTCGCCTGCCACCCATCATCGTCGGTAGCGGGCCCGGCCATGCTGCGCTACAAGGGGGTGCTTGATATCCATGGCGTTGACCGTCGCACCGTCTTCCAGGGCGTGCACATGATCTTCGGTGCGAACATCGACAAGCCGTGGGGTGGGGTTGACGAGAGTGAAACGAAGATCGTCTTCATCGGCAAGCAGTTGCCAGCCGATCTTTTCAGGTTGGGGCTCGACAATTGCATGATTCGCGAAGACCTGCGGCAGTGACCTGCGCGGTCATCTCCTGATTGACGTTCGGAGTTGTACGGCATGGCTATACCACCGCTTTCGCGGTGCAGCCCAGAGTGGGAAGCAGAATACGTCGTGTCGACGGACCTCGGAACTACGTTGTCCAAGCGGCAGTCCCGAAGACTTCGGCAATTATTAATTGTTAGCAGTGCGAAACTGCCGTTAGCGGCGCACTGTCGAATGTCCTTTCCTGGCGTGCGCCGTGCAAAGGCGGCGCTTTTCCCAGCGGGTGCAAGCCCCGCCCGGCAACCGCTCCAGCCGGAAGCAACCGGAGCAATCGTGGAGGTAACGAAGCGGTTGAAGCCTTCGGTGAAGCGTGTCACGAAATACGGTGACAGCGCGAGTGTGCAGGCCGTAACGCGAGTGAACGCCGAGCAAGCCTCGAAAAAGGACGATGCGCAGGCCGACCTGACTGCCATATCGGGGAAGGCTTCTATGAGCAGCAAGTTGTCAAGGCGTTTCACGCGAACTGACTGCGAATCACACATGGATGCACATCGGGCGGGCTCGTAAAGAAGCGCCGTAGCGGTGTCAAGGGCAGGTGAAGCCTGAGCGCAGCGACCCTTGACACTGCGAAGGCGCAATAGGCTGGCCCGGGCGGGCGAGCGCAGGTGATTGCGTTCGCCAGCCTGCAGGGCGAATTTCGGCCTTCCATTGCTGCGATCGATTCGATGTCCCGTCTGGTCTGAAGCCAAATCGCCGCGCGCGTGGGACCTGACGTCCCACCGACTTCTATCCGCTGGCACTGGGGCCAGCCTCATCCGGTATGCGCGTTGTGCCGACCTCGTGAGCGGGAACATGCCCCATCTGAAAAATCGGTTGCGTGAGCAACCCGCCTTCCCCACGGGCATGTTCGCTTCAGACCATATGCACCTCCCATGACTCGTCGGATTTTCCTGGCTCTGCGCGATGGCTGACGCGGCGCTCAGGCGGACTTGAACTGTGCGCCCGCAGGGATGACACCGTCCCTCAGGTAGCGCCACAGGGCAATTGCGAGGCGCCGTGCCACCGCCACGATTGCGATGCGCCGCGCGCGGCGGTTCGGTCCCGTGCCCTGCGTGCGCTGGTTGAACCACTGTGTCAGTGCACTGCCGGGCTGGTGGCGCAGCCAGCACCACGCCATCTCGACCAGCAGGGCACGCACGCGCCGGTTGCCCTGCCGGCTGATGCCCTGGTCTGTCTGGCTCTCGCCGCTGTCCCAGGGCTGCGGCACCAGCCCGACGCACGCGCCCACCTGGCGTGGGTTGCTGAACTCCCGCCAGAACAGTTCGAGCGCGAGGCGCGACGCGCCCACTTCGCCAATGCCCTTCAGGCGCGCCAGGGCATCGCTGCGCTGGCGCGCGGGCGCCGGCACGCTTGTCTGTCGCGTCTTCTCCAGCGTGGCGAGTTGCTGCTGCGCCAACGCCAGCCGTTCGCACTCGCGCAGCAGGCGCTCACGCAGCTCGGGCGGCAGCGGCGTGCCGTCATGACAGCGCACCTCGTCACGGGCGAGCCGGCCGGCGAAGGCCCTGTGGTGGACCTCATCCCAGCAGCCGAGCGTGGCCAGCAGTTTGCGCATCCGGTCGAAGTGCTGGTTCACTTCCTTGTGCAGTTGCCCGCGATCGCGCATCAGCTGGCGCGACGCTTCATCCTGGGCGGAGGGCACGTGCACCACATGCATGCGGTCGCGCTCGCCGCGCAGCCACGCACGCAGGTTGATCACCAGCTTGATGGCATCGAGCCGGTCGGTCTTCGCGCGTCGCCTGTGGCGCTCGACCGGAATGCTGGCCGGATCGACGACGTAACATTCAATGCCACGCGCCTGCAGCGCGCGACAGATCCAGAACGCGTCCTGGCCGGCCTCGTAGCTCACGACGATGCGCACGCCGGCCGGCAGCGACCACTTCAGCTTCTGTTGTTCAATGACGTCAAGGACGGCCTGCAGGCGGTCGGCGGCCAGCGGCTGCGCGACCGTGTGGACGGCGGGCTTCTCGCGCCGGCCATCGTGCAGCGCGACCTTCCACTTGCTGGCGGCCAGCTCGAGCGAGACCGCGAGCACGAGTTCCTCATTACTACCCGTCGTGAACGTCTGATCGGTGCGCATGATGCCTCTCCTCGTAGCAAGGTTCGACCAACTGATTTTATGACTCGGTTCGGTTTACCCGCAGATGTCCCGATACATAGGATCTGATACGGCTGGGTGAACGAGCAGGCAGGACGCCCAGTCGCTGCGCCGGGGTAGTGGCGACAGCATGCACACAAGGGAAGCGCACGCAACACGGGAAGCCCCCTGGCGTGGTCAGGGATGACCAACCGGACGCCCGCGAGGGACAGGCCGGGCGCCTTGGGGTGACGGAGAGGCCCGTATTACCGTTGAAGCTGGTGTAATGCTGGTGGAGGGAAGGGGCCTCAGTTCAAGACAGACGCAATACGTAGTGAGGACGTGGAGATTGGGCAACCTATCAACTCCGATTCGTGTTCAGAAGCTGCAGATGGCGTTACACGCGAAAGCGAAGGCAGAAGCCGGGTATCGCTTCTACGCGCTGTACGACAAGATCTATCGCGAGGATGTGCTGGCGCATGCGTACGCCAAGTGCCGCTCGAACAAGGGCGCGCCGGGTGTCGATCGGCAAGACTTCGCGGAGGTCGAAGCGTATGGGGTGCAGAAATGGCTCGGCGAACTGGCGCTTGCGCTCAGGCAGGAGAATTACCGGCCGGACCCTATCAGAAGAGTGTTTATCCCGAAGGCCAATGGCAAGTTGAGGCCACTGGGCATCTCGACGGTGACTTCATAATGCACCTCTCACAGTTGAGTGTTGGAATGTTGCCGCTGTAGATGCCCTGAAGTACGCACCCAATCGTCTAGTTGCCGTTCCTTGGCGGCATCCAGCGTGATCCACCACGGGCCCCGCCCATCGAGCTTGCGGGCCTGGACTACCTGGCGCTCGATCCAGTAATAGACGACGTGTGGACTGACATGCAGCCGATGAGCGAGCTGCTGTACCGTGAGCTCGTCCGGCCGCTTGAAGCAGGTTACTTCAATTCGATACCGGTAGCGGATCCATTTGACCATCTCAAGCGTGAACGATTTGCCGGTGGAACTGCACAAGCCGTCCTGATTGAGGTGCGCCACGATTTGCCGGTCAGGCAGATGCTGCGATAGTTCGCGTACCTGTTCGACGAACGCGGCGGGGTAACGCATCGCGTCGGCAGCCGGCTTGGGCAAGTCCACGGTGATATCAGTACACGCGCTGCCCTGCCAGCGGATATGCAGCACCGCTTGTCTCGTGGCGGACCGTCTCTCGACCGTGATGTCCCGGATGAGCAGTCGCAACATGCGCTTGCGATCCTTCGCTGATGTGGTCGGCGCCCGCCAGAGGCGCGGCAGATTGCGCGCCAGTGCGAGGACCTGGGCTTTCTGTTCGGACGTCGCGACGAGTGCCTTCTGGCTCTGGAACTGGGCGGCTTCCGTCCTGATCGCCTCAAGGTGAAGCATCGCGTCATTCCAGCGCCGCTCGAGGGTACCTGCGACCAGACGGTTGGCCGGGTCGCATTCCTGGTAGCGACGTTCAGCGAGTGCGACCTCATACTCGGCGCGTTCGATGCGCATGTGCCACTGGCGCATGATGGCATGATCGCGTTGCTCGAGTTCGCTCAGGGCGGTCACGGCGAGCTCGAGTTCGGCTGGTTGCAGGGCGGTGAATATAGCCTCGCCAATTGCGTTGTCAAGTAGTTCGCTGCGCATGCTCATGCAATCTGTGGTCGCCAGCCCCTCGCGGCGACGGGCACTGCATAAGTACAATGGGTAAAGGCCGCCGTTACCCTGGTAGCGAACGGTCAACGCCCGACCACAGCCGCCGCATATCAGCAGCCCCTGAAGCAGCGCCAATCCTTCACGCGCCGCACCACTGAGCACGGTACCTTCGCCGTTGGTCCTGTTTTGCGCCAGGTGTTCCTGGTTGCGCTCAAATTCCTCCGGGGTGATATATCCATCATGATGGTCTGGCAGATGAACGCGCCACTCTGTCTTCGGAACCGGCTGTACGTGCTTATGGACCTCTCCCTGTGGTGTGATGCGCTGACGATACTGGTATCGTCCAAAAACATAGATGCCGGCATAGGAAGGATTCCGTATCAAGCCGAGAACGCGTCCGTGACTCAGGCGCCCCCAGATGAGTCGACCTGCCCAGGCACCTCCATAGGCACGCTTGGGAAAGCGCAGGCCCTCTTCGGCAAAGCGCTTGACAACCGCGTACGCGCTGCCGGTCTCCTGAAACAGACGGAATGCGAGCTGCACGGCACCGCGTACCTCGTCATCGGGATCCAGGACGATGTGGCCGTCATCGCCGTAGCACAAGCCGACGGGCAGTGGAAAGCGCAACTCACCCTTCTTCGCCTTGTTGAGTTTGCCGCCCTGGAGGCGGCCGCGCAAGAAGTGCAGTTCGGCCTGTGCCATCGTACCTTTGAGACCAAGTATCAGGCCGTCGTTGAAGTCGCCCGCGTCGTAGCAGCCATCGGCGTCGATCACGAGCGTATGGGTGAGCGCGCACAGCTCGAGCAGGCGATGCCAGTCCAGATTCGAGCGTGCCAGGCGAGAAACCTCCAGTGCGAATACAGCACCCACGTTCCCCATCGAGACGTCCGCTACAAGGGTCTTGAAGTCTTCGCGGCCCGTCATCTGCGCCCCCGACTGGCCGAGATCGCGGTCCAGGACCCGGATCGCCGTCTCCGGCCAACCCAGTGCCAGCGCTTTGTCGCGCAACGCGTATTGACGCTCGGTGCTCTCCTGATGGTGCCGTACCTGGGCCAGCGTACTTTGGCGGATATAGATGTACGCCGGTTTGCTCTGATGTTGGGGGGTGATCTTGGTGTTCATCGAAGGCCTCCTCGGTCAGCCCCAGCGCGGGCTCGGCGGTGAGCCAGGCCTCGAGCATGTTGGCGATGAGTACGCCGGCCGATTGCGGATCGATGAAGTTGGCGAGCGACAGCGACGACTGGCTCACCGGCGTCCCTCAGAGCGCCTCGCGGCGGCGCAATAGTTCGCGGTTGATCTCGCAGATCTCCTCGATGATCTCGCGGACGCGGTGATAGTTCGCCAGGTGCTCGGCGACGTCGGTGTAATCGGCTTGCGGCACGTAGTCCATTTGCGGCCGGCGGCCGGGAAAGCTCACGGACAGGTAGTACTTGGGACCGTGACCGGGGCCGTCTGCACACTTGCAGCCCGGTTTGCCGCAGCGCTTGTAGCGCTCGATGAGCGAGCCGCGCAGAAGCGTCTCCAACGCCGGCATTTGCTTGAGCAATTGCGCGCGGCGTCTGCGTAAAGAGGATGACGGAATATCTTCCATTGGCGGACCACGTGTAAAACTGGTCTGATAGTAGGTCAAGAAATCGCATTGATCAAGCTCCTTTGGTTGATGACTTCTTGGGCGACGAAGCGGCAAGCTGGTCGATCAACGCGATCAGCTCCAGCAACATGTGCAGATCGAAATAACACACGGGGCTGATGGTGTCGTCGTGGACGGACGGTGTACCCCAGTCGGTCCATTCGCGCGCAATGCTAAAGCTGCCGCGATCTGTATCGCGCAGAATCAGTGTCTCGATGCCTGCGACGCGGCGGGCCTTCAGCACGGGAAAGCGTTGGCCCCTGAGGGGATGAAACGGATGACGGATCTCAGCCCATCCCAAATGCTCGTTGAGCACTTGTGCAGTTCGCGTTGACCGTCTCGACCTTGCGAGATCGGGTGTGCATGACAGCAGCGATGCTGGTGCTCGAACCGATCTTCGAAGCGGACCTTCCACCAGAGCAGTACGCCTACCGGCCGGGCCGCAACGCCCAGCAAGCGGTGATCGAGGTGGAAGAGCGGCTGCATAGAGGGCAAACGGACGTCGTGGACGCCGACCTCGCGGACTACTTCGGAAGTATTCCCCACGCCGAGTTGATGTTGTCGCTCGCGCGGCGCATCGTGGATCGGCACGTGCTGCATCTGATCCGGATGTGGCTGGAATGCTCCGTTGAAGAAACCGACAAACGTGGTCGGAAGACACGTACAACGGAGGCCAAGGACAGCAGGCGCGGCATTCCGCAAGGCTCACCCGTTTCACCACTGTTGGCGAATATTTATATGCGCCGATTTGTGTTGGCATGGAAGAAGCTCGGACTTCAGCGCAGTCTTGGCAGTCGAATCGTGACCTACGCGGACGATCTTGTGATCCTGTGCAAGCGAGGCAAGGCCGAAGAGGCCTTACTGCAACTGCGCGCGATCATGGGCAAGCTGAAGCTGACGGTCAACGAGGAGAAGACACAAATCTGCAAGGTTCCGGAAGGGGAATTCGACTTCCTGGGTTACACGTTTGGGCGGATGTACTCAGCAACGACTGGCCAAGCCCGTATGGGCATGCGTCCGTCGAAGAAGAGTATCCGACGCATGGTTGAGAAAGTCCATGCGCTAACCGCTGCTTCGATGACGTGGCTCGATACCACGGAGTTGGTGGGCAAGTTGAATCGCACGCTACGCGGCTGGGCGAACTACTTCAAGGTAGGTACGGTCAGTCGTGCGTATCGGGCACTCGACAGCTACACCAGCACGCGGTTGCGTCGGTGGTTACGTACCAAGCACAAGGTAAGACGTCGCAGGGGCGGGAGCTATCCACCCTCGCACCTCTACGGGCACTTTGGTCTCGTTCGTCTACAAGGACCTTGGCAGTGACTCGCCGTGTACGAAGGCGTGATGTCTTGTCCGAGAGCCGGATGCGGGAGATCTGCATGTCCGGTTGTGCGTCCAGCGAAGGCTGGCGTGTTCAGCAGGAGTCAGTCCTGCCGGGGTAGAAGTCAGAGGCCCCGTAGCTTGGATAGCAGGGTGGCGGGAAACCAAGACTCTGAAGCCTATCGACAGGCATTTCCTAGGGGAATGCGCGAGTCATCGGGCCGTAACAAAAGTGAACGTAGATGTGGCCTCGAAAATGAAAAGCTCCGAGGGCCGAGCCCGCAACCGTGAGGGTGAAGGCAGCATGGGTAGCCGAAATCTGACCGATACGGCTATTCCACTTCGGCGGGGTGGAAGCGACGGCACGATGACAAGGACATGCTGAGCAACTGGAGAAACCCTCCTCGCCCCGGCGCGAAATCGCGGGAGCAAGGTAGGTCCTATAACCGGCGAACCCGGGAAGTGGACCGAAGGCGAGAGGGTGGCGGATGGGTCCGTAGTAGCGGTGAAGCCGGGTAACGCTGGCGGAGCGAAGGGGCCCTGCTGTTTGTAACTTCCTCGACAACACGGGAGGCAAGGACGAGATGACAAAGGCGTCCAGCAGTTTGCAGGACCTGAGGCGGGGAATATACGTCAAGGCGAAGGCTGAACCGTCCTGGCGTTTCTGGGGTTTGTACGTCCATGTCTGCAAGATGGACACGCTGCGCGAAGCGTATGCGCTGGCCAGAAGGAACAACGGCGCTCCGGGTATCGACGGAGTGACGTTTGAGGTCATCGAGGCGCAAGGCGTGGAGGCGTTCCTCGAGCGGATACGGGACGAACTGATCGGGCGTGCCTACGTACCGCTACGATCGCGGCGGCAGGAAATCCCGAAGGACGGGGGCAAGGTCCGTGTCCTTTCGATTCCGGCAATCCGTGACCGGGTGGTCCAGGGTGCGCTCAAGCTCATATTGGAGCCGATCTTCGAGGCAGACTTCCAACCGGGGTCGTATGGTTATCGTCCGAAGCGTACCGCGCATGAAGCGGTGCATCGGGTGGCGACGGCGATTGTTCAGTGCAAGACCCGCGTCATAGACCTTGATTTGCGCGCCTACTTTGACACAGTTCGGCATCATCTACTGCTTGAAAAAGTGGCGCGTCGGATCAAGGACGACGACGTAATGCATCTGCTGAAGCTGATGCTGACGGCGTCGGGCAAACAAGGCGTTCCGCAAGGCGGGGTGATTTCACCGTTGCTCAGTAACATCTATCTCACTGAGGTAGACCGTATGCTGGAGCGGGCGAAAGAAGCCACGCGCAACGGGAAGTACACCTACGTCGAGTATGCCCGATTCGCTGACGATCTGGTGGTGCTGATCGATGCCCATCCGCGCCATGCGTGGCTGCTGAGGGCGGTGACCACGCGACTTCGGGAAGAGTTTGCCAAACTGCAGGTTGAGGTCAATGAAGAGAAGAGCCGCTCCGTTAATCTAGACCGCTCAGAGAGCTTCGGCTTTCTGGGATTCGACTTCCGTCGACTCCGCAGCGTACAGAGGCAGGTGTGGCGGGCGCACTATACGCCAAAGCTGAAGAAGCGCACGGCGTTATTGCGTAAGCTCAAAGAGGTGTTTCGGCGATACCAGTCGCAGCCGGTAGATCGGGTGGTAGAACTGATCAATCCAGTGTTACGCGGTTGGGTGAATTACTTCGCTGTTGGACATTCCAGCGAGTGCTTCAGCTTCATCAAAGACTGGGTAGAAAAGAAGATCAGGCGCCACATGGGGCGCTCCCGGAATCGGCGGGGCTTCGGCTGGAAGCGGTGGAGTAGGCGCTGGTTGTATGAGGAACTGAAGCTGTTCAACGGCTATCGTGTTCGTCGTGCTGCCGCACCGAAAGCGCGCCCAGCATGATAGGTCCCATAAATCTTGACATGAAGCAAACAGGAGAGCGTAGTGCCGGAAATCGGCCCGCTGCGTTCGACGTGGCGGGAGCTGGAAACGTGACCATGGTTGCCGGATTGCGGGCCATCGCGAAAGCGGTGGAATCACCACCGGCGCCTATCGGTGCGCGCGCCAGTTCTCGACCCTACCGCTGAGCGGGTTGTGGAAACGGGGTTAAGGCAAGGATATTCGGGCACCGCCAGACGAAAGGGGCGGAAACAGACAAACCGAACCTAATGCTACCGCGCCACAACTCGACTCTACCGGTCCCTGCCTCATGCAATCGGCATGCGCACCATGAAGCATCGGAAGGCTGCGATCGGCAGAACGCGACCCGTTACGGACTGCCAAACGAATCCGTCGACCGTCTGCAGCTGCACCGAAGGCGGACGGTTACTGGCCACGACCTTCGGGCAACCGCCTTGACGCATCTTCTAGCCGGATGGACCGACGATTTCGTGTCAATGCGATTGGCGCACTTGGGTAAGAACCTGCGGTTCGCTAAACCTTCATTGCAGAGGACTCTCAGCTCCTACTCCTTGTCGGTCTCCCAGCGCGCGCAGTCTTGACGCCAACTCGCCGGTTGTGAGAGATCCTCGGAAAAGATCCGGCTCGCATAACTCGTGAAAGTTTGCTTACCGTGGTCTGCGCCGACCGTCGATGGTCCAGATCCGACAATTTGATTTTGGGTATTTCCTTTGGTGTTAGCATTCGTCGGATGCAGCCCCGTTTCCCGGCGGCTGTCATTCTGCGGACTTCCGGAAGTGTCATCGTCCGGTAATTTTCGTTGAGAGGGATTTCACATGGACAGACGTGAAGCACTAGTCGGTACCGGAATGCTTGCCTTTGCCGCGTTGGCAGCTGCAGAGCGGGCCTCAGCCCAGGAGAGCCCACACATGCATCATGCTGGACACTATAAGGCGCTGGCTGATGCGGCGGGGGCGTGCGTGTCGAAGGGGCAAGTCTGTGTGACCCATTGCCTCGACCTTCTGGCAACCGGCGACAAGGAAATGGCCGCGTGCTCCCAGAGCGTCGTGCAAATGCTTGCCCTTGTCACTGCGGTACAAGCGCTCGCCAACCAGGACTCCCGCTACCTTCCGGGTCTCGCCAAGGTCGCGTTGGACGCGTGCAACGATTGCGCGGAGGAATGCAAGAAACACGCTGACAAGCATGAGGTCTGCAAGGCGTGCATGGAGTCGTGTCGCACCACTGCCAAGGAGTGTCGGGCGGTGGCGATCTGACGTTGGGAAGAGTCTGCTGCGTGATCCGGCCGCAGCACCGCTTCCCTGGGGGCAGCGATCGCGGCCGGGCAGTGGCCCAACCTGATCCTCGTTACTGGTTTCCGCCCTCGGAAATTCTGAACGAACTGTCATAGATCGTTCGCATACTATTTTTTTTGACGTCTCGCCGGTCCGCCATGCTCAGCCGCCACCATCAGAAGATCGGGGCTTTGCTCGGGATGCTTGCGATCCTGCTGAGCGTGATCGCGCCGACCATATCTCAGGCGTTACGCAGCGAGTACACCGATGTCGCACATCACTCGCATCACGCGGCCGGCATTGCCCATGTAGCCCCCGCTGGGTCTGCCGCGCACCATCATGGTTCCGATTCGTCGTTGTTTTGCGACGCGTGTCCTTATTGCGGATTGATCGCGCACACGCCGGTCCTGACGGGCGCGGTCGCGCCTTTCGGCGTCAGCCCGCAACCACCATGGTTCCCCCCGACGGCCCTCGTCGCCGCGTTCCGCCCCTACACGGTGGGGACGCGGGCTCAGCCGCGCGCTCCCCCTGTCCTGTCCTGATCTTCGTTGTCGATTTCTCGCGATGTCGGTGGACGACGACGCCGTGCTGCCGCGCGTGTGCCGCGGCGATATGACAATAATTTGACCAGGAATTCAACATGCGAACCACTCTCAAACGGGGCGCGGTAGCGTTATGCGCGATCGTGCCGGGCCTTTTGTCATCCAATGCATCGGCTCACGCGGTGGCCGGTAACCGCGTTTTTCCGGCGACGATGGCAGTCGACGACCCCGGCGTTGGAGACGAAATCAATCTGGAATTCGGCCATGTCAAATCCGACACAGACGACGGCGACAGCCAGAACACCAATACCACGACGCTCGAATGGGACAAGCTGATCACTCCGAGCTTCGCCCTGATGGCGACGGGGACCTACGTGAACGTGAACGCACCGAATGGCGGCTCCGCCCGCGGTTTCGACAATGTCGCGGTCGGTGCCAAATATCGCTTCTACGTCAATGAAGCGCATGAGTTCATGGCATCGGCCGGCGTGATCGCCGAGCTGGGTGACACCGGCTCGAAGGCGATCGCCAATCCGCACTCGGCGATCACGCCAACGCTCTATCTCGGCAAGGGATTCGGCGATCTGCCGGACGGCCTGAAATATTTGAGACCGTTTGCGATCACCGGCACCATCGGCCCGCGCGTGACGATGAACAGCTCCGATCCTAATTCCCTGAATTGGGGCGTAACGTTGCAATACAGCCTGCCTTATCTGCAGAATTTCGTGCAGGACGTGGGGCTCAGAGCGCCCTTCAGTAACCTGATCCCGCTCGTCGAATTCCCGATGAGTACCTGTACCGGTGGTCCCTGTTCGGGGCATACGACCGGAAGCATCAATCCCGGCCTGATCTGGCTCAATCGCTGGGGGCAGCTCGGCGCCGAGGCGGTGATTCCGGTCAATCATGCAAGCGGCAAGGGTGTGGGCGTCCTGTTGCAGGCGCATCTTTACCTGGATGACGTGTTGCCCAACTCCGTTGGTAAACCACTTTTCGGTAAAGGAGACTAGAAATGCATTTACCTGTCAGCCTTCGTCGCGGTTGGGGCACAGTGGTCATCTCGACCGGCATCCTGATCCCGTCCGCCGCGTTTGCCCATGTCTTCCCGCAAACACAATCACCGTCGGCAGGCGCCGAAGTGTCCGCGCCGGAAAACGTGACGGTCGTGTTTGATGGTCCGCTCGAACCCGCATTCAGCTCACTCACCGTAAGCAATTCGACGGGTAAGCAGGTGAATACAGTGAAGGCGCAAGTTGATCCGAACGGCAAGAAGTCAATCCATGTCGCGTTGCCCCCGTTGCCGCCTGACAGGTACACCGTGCATTGGGTCGCCGTCGCCTCCGACGGGCACCGTACGCATGGCAACTATTCGTTCAGGGTGAAGTAGTGGACCCTGTGACGATATCCGGTTCGATCATCGTGGCCGCCGTCGCCAATGTGCTGTTCGCGTGTGCGGTGGGCGCCTGTCTGGCGGCGCTGATGTTGGACAATGCGTCGCCGCGCATGCGGTACCGGTTGCGATGGATCGTCGCCGTTTGCGTCGTCACGTTGATCGTTGCAGATACCGTCAATCTGCTATTTGAGGCCGCACTGATGAGCGGGTCAGCGCCGGGTGCCGATCTTTTGGTGCTAATCCCGGTGCTGACCCAATCGCATTTCGGCACAGCGTGGTCCACGGGGTTTGTCGCCCTGATCGTCTGGACCGGCTTGCTGGTCGGGTCACGAGGAGTCGGGCGGCCCGCTCAGACGAGCGTCGCGCTGTTCGCCGCAGCCGTCTTTGCATTCAGCAGAGCGGCATCCAGTCATGCGGCCGACGCCGGCGACTTTTCGCTGCCTGAGTGGATTCACTGGGTGCATCTTTGCGCGACTGCTGCGTGGGCCGGGCTCGTGATCGCAAGCGGACTCTCCGTGTTGCCCATGCTGCGCGCCGACGCGCCCGCCGACGATCTCGCACGCTTTGTCGGGCGCCTGTCCGGCGCGGCAATCGTTGCCCTGTCGGCTGTCCTCGTGAGCGGCATTTACAACGCCGATCGCGGACTGGGTGGCTCGCTCGTGCCGCTCACACATAGCGACTGGGGGCTCATCCTTGACGCTAAACTCGCGCTTGTCAGTGCAGCGGTCGTATTGGGTGGGGTCAACCGGCAGGTTTACCTACCACGCATACGGCGGGGTGCATCGCAACGTGCTGCGGCCTCGTTCCTGACGATTTTAAGAGCCGAGGCAGTTGCCATGATCGGCATCCTGTCTGCCGCCGCCGTACTCGCCCACACGGTACCAGGCGCGCACCTGGGCACCTGATCGCGGGCGAAAAACGTTTGAAAAACTGCAAGCCGGCGTACCAGCGGATCGCGAAATTCAGCAGCGCGCCCGCGTGACGCACGCGCGCGCCGGCGCGGGTCGCGGTGTTCAACTCAGGTTCCTCTTATCGTGTGAAGGCGCCGATTACCGCGCCGCTCGTGATCCAGTGATGCCATTGACTGACGAAGTCGAACGCCGGGTCGACCGCGAACGCCGCGTCGAGTGCATGATTCAGCGTATCGCCGCGTTGCAGCGCGACGAAGGCCGCGTGCGCCGCCGCGGATTGCTGCAGCACGTGCGCGCGCCAGCGCGGCCGTACGACCAGGGCGCAACACGGTGCGTCGATGCGTTCGGGGAACGTGCGGCCTGGCTGATGCGCATGCCAGATCTGCGCCACCGCATAAGGCGACGCAAGGGCGGCGCAGGCCGGATGCACGTCGATGCGCGCATCGAGCAGCTTGTCCTCGCCGAACGCGAACCATTGCTCCTGCGTGAACGGCGCTGCATCAGCGGCGAAATGCGCGCGATGCAGCGCCCATTCGAGCCGCGCGAGATCGCCGAAATAGCGAAAGCGTGTGTCAGCCTCGTAGTGTTCGATGAACTCCGGCAGCCTGCCGCCAAAACGGTTCAGGTCGCCGCTTTGCGATGGATTCGCGCGGTCGTAGGCGCGCGCCAGCGCATCGAAGTAGCCGTCGCCGACGAGCGCGAGCAGCACCGGATACGCATTCGCCAGCGCACCACGCGTATGTGCCCGCAAGGTGCCGCGATACAGCGTTATGCGGTGCGCCTGGGCCGCTGGCGTGGCGGATGTCGCAACGACATCGCTCAACGCGGGTTCGTGCGCCGCATCGAGCAGCGCATCGCCGAAGCGCTGCTGTGCCAGTTCAAGCGGCTGCGGCATCGCTGGCTTTGTTCGTCGTCGCCACACGCGCGAGCGTCTCGCGTGCGAGCCGCGCTTCATCGAGCAGCACGGGCAGCGCCGGCACGGCGGTGTCCCATTCGATCAGCGTCGGGATCGCGCCGAAGCGGCGCAGCGCACGCTCGTAGAGCACCCAGACCTCGGGGGCGACGCGCGAACCGTGATCGTCTATCACCACGTGCTCGGTCACCCGATGCCCAGCGAGATGGATTTCGCCGACGAACTCGCGCGGCATGGCGTCGATTGCGGCGAGTGCATGTTCGCCGTGGTTGCATGGATTCACATACAGGTTGTTCACATCGAGCAGCACGCCACAGCCGCTGCGTCGCGCCAGTTCAATGAGGAAGGCGCTCTCGCTGTACTGGTCGTCGCGAAAACGCAAATACGTCGACACGTTTTCGACCAGGATCGGCCGGCGCAATGCGTCCTGCACCTGCGCGACGCGCCCGCACAGGAGCGCGAGGGCGTCATGCGTCAGCGGCATCGGCAACAGGTCGTTGAAGTAGCGCGATGGCACTGCACCCCAGCACAAGTGTTCCGATACCGCGGCCGGCTCAATGCGCTCGACAAGGCGCCGCAGCTTCGACAGATGCAGCGCGTCGAGCGGCCGCGACGAGCCCAGCCCGAGCCCGACACCATGCAGGCTGACCGGCAGGTCGCGCCGGACAGTGTCGAGCACATGCAGGTCGAGGCCACCATCGCCGAAGTAGTTCTCGCTATGCACTTCGATCCAGTCGACCGGCGGCACGCTGCGCAGGAAATCGTCGTAGTGCGCGTGGCGCAATCCGATGCCCACGCCGCGCGGGAGTGACGCGAGAGCCTGCCCACCGGAGGGCCGGGCGGCAGGACAAGGATCGAGGCTCATGGGATTCTTAGGTGCCGACCGTCCCGCCGAGCTTCAGGCACGTACCCTTCGGCACGATCTTGAAATCGCCTTTGTCATTGTCAACCTTCGCTTCGCTGGCGCAGCCATGCACGCCGGTCTTGCTCCCGCAATCGTTCTGACCGGCCTTCGCGATGCCGTAGCACTGCACCATGTCCTCGGCGTGCGCGAGGCTCATTCCTGCGACGCCGAGACCGGCGAGGGCTGCGGCAACGAGGGCCTGGCGGGCGAGAGTCGATTTCATCCTGGTCTCCTGGATCTGTCCCATTGGACGGGGTGGGATGCGCGCATCCTGCGCGCTATTCGGGGTGCCGTCAGAAAACGGGCGCATACGTTCGCCAGAAGCCCGGAAAGCCCTGCGGCATAAGGATTCTTTGCACCGCGTCCCCTCCGGAAACAGGTGCGAATCGATACCGATGTTAAACCTTTCATTTTGTGGATTGTACAGTGCGGCTATCGTACGATTTCTTCCGTTTCCTGCTGGCCCCCGAGTCCGAAGACCATCGAAAAACATCGCGCCAGTCTGATGCATAAACTGGCGATCACCAATCTGACGGGCCTCGTTCTCAAAACCATCGATATGGGCCTGATCCGTTCCCGCGCCAGGAAACATCACGAGGCCAACGGGAGCAACACGCTGCGGCCCGTGCTCGACTCCGGCGAACCCGCCGGAACAAGCGGCTAGTTGGAGGCGACCAGCTCGTGGTATGCACTCAACAGCTCGTCCGGCGTCGCGAAGCCATCGATGCGCAGCCATGGCTTGCCCGGCGCAGCGCGGACGAATGCGACCGGCGTGTGATTCATCTTGTCGCCCCGGTAGACGTTGAACGCCTTCTGGGTCGCGATGCTCGTGGCCACCGTCCCGGTGTAGTACTGCCACTCCGGCCCAGCGCTGAACCGGGTCGCGTACGCCCTGAGTCGCGCAGGCGTGTCCTCCTCGGGATCGATCGAGATCGACACCAGGTGCACCTTCTCCCGATCGCCGCCCAGCAGGCCCTGAAATTGCTCGAACGTCTGGCTGACCATCGGGCAGATGCCCCTGCAGGTGGTGTAGATGAAGGTCAGGATGACGGGACGGCCGTCGTTCAGTTCACTGATCAGCGAGACCGTCTTGCCGTCGTCCCGGATCAGCGAAACGGGCGGCAACGTGTAGTCAACTGTCGAGCGCATGGTGCCCGACATCTTGTGGTGATTGTCGTGCGCATGCGGGTCGACGCCGCTTGCGCCAGCGGGGCTATCCATGGCCCCGGCGGCATCAGCGGCAAACGCATGCACCGCGGTGGGCCCGACGGTTCCGGCGCCTGTCACGACGCAGGCGCCGATCAGCAATTTGATGAACGTTCTCATTGCAGTCTCCAGTCACGGCGGCGAAAGGGCGAGCCGGACATCTGTCGAACCCGAGCGTGGCCACATGAGACGCACCCGCCGCCACACCCCTTCAGTCTTGCGAATTCGCGCTTGTCCGTCATTGGAGAGAGACACCCAATGCGGGGTAGGGAGTGTCCGCTGCCTGCAACGGGCGCGTATTGCCTCAGGGAACCACCCAGTCCCCGTAGCGACCTACCGTGTTCGATCCGGCTCCGCAAAACGGACGATATAGCCGCCCTTGGACGCAAAGCGCGGGCCCAGCGTCTCCGCAAGCAGGCCGCACGCGAGGTAGGTGTCTGCCTGCAGCGGAATGATCTCCTCCGTTATCGAGGGCGGATGTGGCTCACATCCCCACCCGCGGCGATTCCCGGCGGAATGCATTTACCAAATTACGGATGACTGCTTCCTGGCGTACTTCAGTCTTTCAGGGCCGGAGACAGAATGATGATCATGTAGCCGGCCTCCTCGCCGCGGTTATGCGACGAGGGTTAAAGTCAGTTTGCGAAACGCACTTGACCCTGCGGAGACCGACATGAACTATTGTGGCATAGACCTGCATTCGAACAACTGCGTCGTGATCGTCAGCGACGAGAACGACAGGATCGTGTACCAGAAACGCCTGCCCAACGAGCTCGCGCAGATCACGGCGGCGCTTGAACCGTACCGGCGCGAACTGGCAGGTGTGGTCGTGGAGAGTACGTACAACTGGTACTGGCTGGTGGATGGACTGATGGACACAGACTACCGGGTCCACCTGGCCCATCCCGCTGCCATCAGGAAATACGACGGACTTAAGCACAGCGGCGATTTCGCCGATGCGGCCTATCTGGCGCAGCTGCTGAGGCTCGGGTTGCTGCCCGAGGGCTATGTCTATCCGCGCGAAGAACGCAGCGCACGCGACCTGGCACGCAAGCGCATGCAACTGGTGCGCTATCGCACAGCGCAGATCCTTTCGATCGAGGGCATCCTGATGCGGCAGACGGGGAGCACGATAAATGGCGAGGCAGTCAAACGGCTGACGGCCGGCCAGGTCGATGAATTCGCATTTACGCCCGATGTCGCGCTGGCCGTGGAGGCCAACCGCGCGGTCAGCCAGGCGCTGGGGCAGCAGATTGAAGCGCTCGAGAAGCGACTGAGGGAACGCGTGATTCTGCGTGCCGAGTACCACCTGCTCAGGACGGTGCCGGGCATCGGCGACACACTCGCGACCACCATCATGCTCGAGACCGGATCGATCAGCCGCTTTGCCCAGGTCGGCAACTTCAGTTCCTACTGTCGCTGCGTTGACAGCCTGAGGGAGAGTAACGGCAGGAAGAAGGGTGAAGGCAATACCAGGAACGGCAACAAGTATCTCGCGTGGGCGTTTGTCGAGGCAGCGAACTTCGCCATGCGTTACTGCCCGCAAGCCAGAAGCTTTTACGATCGCAAGAAGAGCAGGACGAACCGCGTCCTGGCAATCAAGGCTCTGGCACACAAGCTTGCGCGGGCGTGCTACCACATGCTGCGAGACCAGAAGCCCTTCGATGTGCACCTGTGTTTCGGGTAACGGTTTGGCCAGGGGCGATGAGCCAGAACAAGGGACTGGTGTGAAGCCACCCGAATGATTTGGACGCCGCCCTTGCGCCATCTGAATGGATGCAGAACGCTGAATCGCCCAGACCGTGAGCCATCAAAGGACTGGCGTCGTCACGGCGATAGCCACAGGGAATGCAAGCAGCCCCCTTGGACACGGCCTGGTACCAAAGTTTCTCTGGGGCGGCAACTGCCGCCAGGGCAGTCGCGGAGCATTGCGACAGGCTTGATCCCGACGGGTGTCTGGTGCGATTCGGTTCGCAACCAACGAGTGAGAAAACGGACGCGGTTAGTGTTTGCACGATTGAAGGTGGCGCGCTGTTGTCGCTGTGAATTGACGCAACTGTTTGCGACGCACTTTTTTTTGTTCTTGACTCCGGCCGGCTAATGGGCGTCCCCTTGTGGCCGACTGCCGCCCGTCGTGTGCGGTATCCGAAAAGTGCCACATAGCGCTGATATTCAGTGCCATATAGCAATCAAAGTCACAGAATGGTCCACCTCGAAACCCCGTTCGGCCATCATCTCCTCCAGGTGACGCAGGCTCAGCGGGTAAGCCACATACCACCGAACACACAATAGGATCACGTCCAGCGGATAGTGCAGGCGTTTGAGCACCTTCGCTATGCCAGCAGGCAGGGCCTTTCTCTCAGCCACCTTCTTCATATCACGCTTCACTTCGGGAAAATGTCCGCCTGGATTTTACTCCCGCACCCTTAGCGCGACACAACCCGTTCCACTGGGTTCCAGTTCCATCGTGCAGAGCGACTCGCCTTCAGCCTTGAGCTCGGGCTTGTCCTGATGCTGCCAGCGGATCACTAACCGCCGTGGCGGCTCGGCCTCGACGATCTCGCCGACGTCGGTGATGCGGCCATCGGGGTAGACATTCTTCCACGAGGATCCCGCCGTCCACTGGCTTTCGCAGTGGTTGCCGAACCAGTACTGCTTCATAAACTCCGCGTCGGTCAGCGCTGACCACAGCGTCTCCGGCGTGGTGCGGATGTAGGTCACATAGACAAAGGTGAGGGTCGGCCGGGCTCAGCAGCTGCCGCCGGTCAACGCGTTTTCGTATAGGCGGCGTACAGTCCGGCATGCAGGTCACGCAGCGTCTTGCGCCGCTCGACCGGCTCATTGCTGGCTGCGAGGACATCGCAGCGGCGGCCGGCGTATCGAAATCCACCGTCTCGCTGGTGCTGGCAGCAGAGTCCGAAAATCAAGGTGGAGACTGCCGCCAAGGTGTTGTGCGCTGCGAAAACGCACGGGTTTGTGTGCGACCGGAGCGCAGCCAACGTGTGTCAGCAGCAGCACAAGATGGCTCCATGGCCCGGTGGCGGTTGGTCTGCGATGCACCCTACAGTTCACTTATTCACGTCGTCTTATTCGTCTCGAGAGTGCACCCCTTCCCGCGACTACTGCACGGGCTGAGGCATTAGTGGATATCGCGGCCACCAGCCTCCGACTGCTGCTCCGGCCCCTGCTGTCCCCGCTGCCGCCCCTGATCCTGCTGCCGAGGGAGCCCATAATACTGTTCGATCTGCTCAAGGTGGTCTTGCAGGCGGTAGAGTGCTTCCCTCGACACCGGGATCGTATCTTCCCGGTCTCTCGGAACGGCAACCACCTGAGACGCCAGGTCGTGCAGCCGGCCGAACGCGACCGCCAACTGGACCGTGCTTTGAATCGAGCTGTTCCCGTACTGTTGTTCCATGTTGATACTCCGGTTGGTTGCAATTTGCGGATGACTCCGCGGCTACCGCTCGCTGCTTCTACGCAGGGAACCTGCCTGCACAAGACTGAGACACTACCGCGGACAGCGTCGCCGGACAGGCCCCACGACTCGCAAGGCTGCTGTGGAGGTCGGGCTGACGCGCGAACCGCCCACGGCACACATTGGTTCCTTCACGTGATCGGTATGGGTAAGCAAGGAAGACGGCAACTCGAAATCCATTGTAGCGTTCGACACCTTTGAGGGGCTAAAGGCAGTTGATCCGGTGAGTGCGGTGCAAGGCGGCCTCAAATCTGAAGTGCAACACCTGTTTCGTATAAGGTGTTGCGATGCACGAAAGAACTCAGTATCAACAACTTCAGCCTGAAGAGCGCCTGATCATTGCAAGTCTGCATCTGCAGGGTTCGAGTATCCGGGCTATGGCCCGGATACTCGGGCGCTCGCCAGCCACCGTTAGCCGTGAACTGGCGCGAAACAGCTTGCCTGCTGGCTACGCGTCCGTGTCGGCCGAAGCGCTCAGTGCCGCACGCCGCAGCGCGGGTCGCAGCCCCACAAAGCTTTCTACTGGTTGCAGGTTTTGATGTGATCGGCCATGAATGGTTTTCGTTATATCATCAGGATTGCAAATGGTTGATACCAGACTGAATTGAAGACCGGATTGAGGTGATAAAGGGTGAATGGGGCAAGGTACGCGTGAGCTGGATCTCGACGCGCTGCGCCGGAACTGAAAACCTCAGCGACGCCGTTCGATTAGATGCGGCAGTAGTGCCGCAGGTTGATCATCGTGTACGCGAGTGTCTTGAACGCATAGTGAAGAGGGCTGAGGCGTTCGAAGCGCAGCAGCAGACGGCGAAACTTGTCTTCCCAGCCGAACAGCCGCTCGATGGTGTTGAAGCGCTCTTTGAAAATGGCCGGCTCGAACAGCGCCTTGCGGCCGCGTTTGGGCTTGTTCCTGCCACGCGGGTTCGGGTTGATGTTGGGCACCATGCCACGATTGAAGATGGCCTTGCGATTCACCCGGCAATCGTAGGCACCATCGAGGCTGACGATGGTGCCGTGTAGTGCCAGGCCTGCTTCGCGGGCGGTCTTCATCAGTGAGGGCAATGCCTCGCGTAACATCGGCGATTCGTTGTGGTTGCCGGGTGCGGCCACGAACGGTGCGATGACGTTGCAGCGCCGGTCACAGAAAGCCACGACCTTGCAGCCCTTGAGTTTTTTATGCCCACTGAAACCGAGATTGTCGCCGCCTTTCTTTGCCGCAGTCGTTGTGCCGTCGCCGTGAATGATCGACAGATCGAGCAACTGGTCCTGCTGGAGTCGGCGTACTGACGCCAGAAATATCGCGTCGAAACATCCACTCGCCTGCCAGCGACGAAAGATCCGGTAAATGCTGGTCGGATGGATTTCGCGTCGACCCTGCTGATTCCTGTCGATCGGCAGCATGTGCCACTGGCATCCAAGGTACAGCGCCTTCAGGATGTAGTTGAAGATCCTGTACAACGGCAGTCGCGGCAGCGGGCCACGACGACCCCGCGGCAAATGCGGCAAGACAAATTCGTGGAATTGCGCTTCGCTCAATTCCACCGGAATCCCTTGTCGGGCTTGGCGTTGGGCCATTTTCCATCATCAAAGCGATGGATTCTAGTGTATCGTTCGATTCTTGGTGGAACTTAAATGAATTGTGTCGCTCCAATGCTCTACTTCGGTTTGGATTGGAGAAAACAATTGCGAGTTGCGCCGGTTGTTGTGTTGAGCGAGGAGCAGGAAGCCGAGTTGACCAAGCTCGTTCGTTCCAAGCGGACGAGCGTGCGTCTGTCGCAGCGCGCACGAATTGTTCTACTGGCCGCACAGGGCCTGCAGAACAAGGACATCGCTGAGCAACTGGGCATTGGTCGCGTGCAGGTTTCGCGCTGGCGCGAGCGCTATGTTGAGTCTGGCCTTGAAGGCATCGAACGCGACTTGCCGCGCGGCGCCCCGCCATTGAAGGTAGACGTTCAGAAGCTGGTTGAACTGACCACGCAAAGCAAGCCCATGGCAGCCACGCACTGGAGCACGCGCAAGATGGCTGCCGAGCTGGGCGTCAGCGCCAGCACCGTGATGCGGCATTGGCAAGCCAATGGGCTGAAACCGCACATCGTTCGAGGCTTCAAGGTATCGCGCGACCCAAAATTCGTTGAGAAGCTCGAAGACATCGTGGGCCTGTACATGTCTCCGCCCGAGCACGCCCTGGTGCTGTGCTGCGACGAGAAGAGCCAGGTACAGGCGCTGGACAGGACGCAGCCTGGCTTACCTCTGAAGAAGGGGCGTGCGCAGACGATGACGCACGACTACAAACGCCACGGCACGACCACGCTGTTTGCAGCGCTCAACGTGCTCGATGGGCAAGTGATCGGCCAATGCCAGCAGCGACACACTCATGCCGAGTGGCTGAAGTTCTTGCGCCAGATTGATCGCCAAACGCCCAAGGGCAAGACGCTGCACCTGATTGCCGACAACTACGCCACGCACAAGCACCCGGCGGTACAGGAGTGGCTGGCCAGGCACCCGAGGTTCAACATGCACTTCACACCGACCTCGGCGTCGTGGCTGAACATGGTCGAGCGGTTCTTCCGAGACATCTCCGAGAACCGGTTGCGCCGCGGCGTGTTCACCAGCGTGCCCGAACTCGTGACCGCCATCGGCGAATACGTCGCCCATCACAACACCGACCCCAAGCCATTCATCTGGACCAAGACCGCGCGCGACATCCTGCAGAAGGTCATTCGAGCCAACTCGCGCTTAAGTTCCAAACAGAACGGAACACTGCACTAGCCGCTTCGACGACAACCGCTCGAATCCCTTACCCAACCCGCCTCTCCGCCCGTTTTAAGCCCAGCGAAAAACCTGCAACCAGTAGTAGGGCAAAACAATGAAATAGTGGCCGCATGGCCGGTGGCAGGCGCGCTGGAAGAGTTGCAGACCTTTGGCGGAGGAGCGCGCTTTTCCGCTTTGAGCCAAGCGGGACGGGGCAGGCGGGCCGGCTTCGCTCTTCGGGGGGTTTCCCTCGCATGGTGGGCGGATGCGTCGGGGACGTGACGAGGCTCGGCAGCCACGGTGTACGTCAGCAGTCGGCCGGATCACAGCCGGTCGGCAGAAATCTCTATGATTGAGGCGCGCTGATCAGTATCAGGCGGGGTGACCGCCACGCTGTACCGTGTCGACCACATTGTGACGACTATCGCGATACGGCTGGCAACGGCTATTGAGGGGACACTTGGCCGCATCGGCCTCAGGCAGCAGATTGTGCTCCCCAGCTGTTGTTGGTGTCGGCGGCGTACTCGATCAGGGTATCGAGTACCTCCTTCGCCGCTTGGCTGAGTTCATAGTTGTCCGCCGTCACGATGTATTCAGACAGCCGGGTACGCACGCTGATATCGAGCGGTCTGACGAGGTGCCCGTCTTCGATCATTTCCGTGCAACCGTAGGACCAGGCAAGTGCGACGCCTTTCCCGGCACATGCTGCGCGGTATGCCAGATCGAAATTGCTGACACGGATCGAACTGTGATGATCGCGCGGCTCGACGCCCGCCAGTTCGAACCAGTCATCCCAGCAGTTGCATACCGACAGACCTGCCTCAACATCGATCAGCACTTCGTTCTGTAGGTCGCATGCGGAATGGATGGAATATTGTTCAAGGTAGGATGGGCTGCAGACCGGAAAAATCTCTTCGTCGAACAGCTTATATTTAACGAGACCTGGCCAGTGCCCATCTCCGTAGTGGATAGCCAGATCGACGGCTTCACGGCGAGGATCAACCGGCTGATCGCTGGCGAGTACCCGGATATCGATTTCCGGATGGCGTTCGCGAAACCGGATGATGGCCGGCATCAGCCAGAAGCTTGACATGGCAACGCTCGCAGCGATCGTCACGCTAGTCGACTCAAGGTTCTCGATGATGGCCACCGCGCGGCGAATCGACATCAGGCTTTGCGCGATTGCCTGTTGAAACACCATCCCGGCCTTGGTCAGCTCGATTTCGCGGTGGCGCCGATTGAAAAGCGGAACGCCAATTCTTTCTTCCAGCACCTGAATCTGCCGGCTGACCGCACCTTGTGACAGGTTCAATTCCTCGGCCGCGCGCGTGAAGCTCAAGAGCCGCGCTGACGCTTCGAACGCGCCGATTGCGTTGAGGGGAGGCAGACGTTTCCTTGGCTTGATCATCGTGCTTTCCCTGTAAGAATGGCGATGTTTGCGAGCGTTCCTCCTCCTGTCGGTCACGCTTCGTTCAGAATTCTGTCATGTGAAAACATTAGTCAAAAATCTATTTGACCGGAATTCGGGTAAGTCCTCACCAGACAGTCCGGCGAGTGCTACATTGCTTCCGCATGAGGGCAAGCGTTGCTATGCGTGCCGCCCTTGCATGCGAAAACGCATGTCAGGCATCAGGAAAAATGGGTTGTCTCGTCAAAATTGGAGTCCTCTAATGACACCAAACCCTGAGCGAGCCGTCGCTTCCGCATACCTCACGGTGCACATGGGATTCTTTGGAAACATCAGGATGGGACATGTTCGACCATAAAAAACTCGACGCTTTGCTGGCGACCTATACGCCGGGACGCCCTCTTGCCCAGGCGTTTTACAAGGACACGGAGCTGTTTGAGGCGGATCTCGCACTCATCTGGCAGCGAAAATGGCTGTTTGCCGGCTTGAGCTGCGAGATCAGGCAGGCCGGTGAGTGGTTCACGGTGCAGCTTGGCGAGACGTCGGTTATCGTCGTGCGGGACCGTGAAGGTGGTGTGCGCGCCTTCTTTAACACCTGCCGTCATCGCGGCTCGCGTATCTGCGCGGGTGAGAAGGGTAAGTCAGGCGCATTCGCCTGCCCGTACCATCAATGGACCTACGGCCTCGACGGCAAGCTGATGTTCGCGCGTAACATGGGCGACTCGTTTGACCTGTCGGCCTTCTCCTTGAAGCCGGTTGCGTGCGAAGTCGTAGCGGGCTATGTGTTCATTTGCCTGTCCAGCACGCCCGACGATTTCAGCGGCTTTCGCCGCCGCGTCGAACCGTACCTCGCGCCGCACGGCATCGAAGATGCAAAGATCGCCTACGAATCCACCATTGTCGAGAAAGGCAACTGGAAACTCGTACTCGAGAATAATCGCGAGTGCTACCACTGCAGTGCCAATCATCCGGAATTGCTGCGCACGATTTCCGAGTTCGATGGTCCGACCGATCCACGCTACGGTGGCCAGTTCGCCGCGAAGACCGAGCGCGACGAAGCGCGCTGGAGGCAGGCCGGCCTGCCCTACGGTCCGGTCGAAGAGGAGCCGGTGTACCGGATGGTGCGAGCCGCGCTGGAGCGGGGCGTGTCTTTCACCATGACGGGCGAAGCGGCCTGCAGCAAAGTCATGGGAACGCTCCCCGAGCGGGACGTCGGCGCGCTGCGCCTGCTGCGCTTCCCCAATACGTGGAATCATGCTTTGGGTGATCACGCGCTGGCATTCCGTCTTCTGCCGCTCGGCCCCCGCGAGACGCAAGTCACGACCAAATGGATCGTGCACAAGGACGCGGTCGAAGGCGTCGACTACGATCTGGAAACGCTGACCGCGGTATGGAAAGCGACCAACGCCCAGGATCAGCGGCTTGTCGAAACGAATCAGCTCGGCATCAATTCAATCGGCTACGAGCCAGGGGTCTATTCGGACCAGGTGGAGTCCGGCGTAATGGCATTCGTGGACTGGTACATCGCCGCACTCAGAGAGGGTCTTGCGCAGATGCCCAGGACAGTGCCGCTCAAGGTGTGTTAACAGTGGCCGCGAAGCACGCAGGCTCTTCACCGTCAACGCGCGATGACGGTTTCTTCCTGGCAGAGTGCGTAGGAGTGGTCGACGAGTCCGACAATGTAAGGACATTCGAATTCATCGCCGTTGACGGAAGGTCGCTCGACTTTGCAGCGGGGCAGCACATTACGGTCGAGGCGCCGACCCAGTGCGGCATTCTGTACCGTTGCTATACATTGTCGTCGACGCCCACGCGCGCTGGGCGCTTCGCAATAACGGTTAAAGCTGCGTCTCATGGTCCGGTGTCGAGGTGGTTGCATCATGAGATCGTGCCAGGCGCTCGCCTTTGGCTCTCCGCACCTTCGGGCGCTTTCATCGCACCTGGAGCAACCGGAGGTGCGTATTTATTCGTCGCTGGCGGCGTGGGCATTACGCCGCTCCTTTCGATGACAAGGGCGTTGTTTGACGCTCGCGCCGACGTCGACCTTTTCTTCCTGCAATGTGCGCGCTCACGGGAAGATCTCCTGTTTCGCAACGAACTGGAGGAGATGGCCGCATGCTGGCCGAGCCTGCAACTCAAGCTGATCGTGTCCCGCGATGCCGCTGCACCACTTCTGGCTGGCCGGCTGGAACGCAGCAAGCTGGCCCAATGGGTTCCCGATATCGCGAAGCGCACCGTTTATTGCTGCGGCCCCGATGCATTCATGAAGACTGTCTTCGAGGCTGCGGCGAGTCTTGGCGTTGCGGCGCAACGGTATCACCAGGAGAGTTTCGTGCTGCCGCACGCAGCTCGCGCTACAACGTCCGAAGCTTCAGCGCCGGGCGCGCAGGTCACTGTGACGCTTGCCGCGTCCAGGCTCAAGTGCGTTGCGTCGACGAATGATGTGCTGATAGACGCAGCGCAATCGGTGGGGGTCGTGATTCCGAGCGCGTGCCGCGCCGGCATGTGTGGCACCTGCAAAACGCGCGTGATCGCGGGCCAGGTCGAGATGGAGCATAACGGCGGCATTACCGACGAGGAGATAGCTGCGGGATGGGTCCTGACCTGTTGTGCACGCCCGCTAACAGACATAGAACTGGATTGTTAGGCTGACAAGTTAAATTTATGGCTGGTGATCTCATAAAACAATAAGTAGTACGAATGTCATTGCAACGCCACTTTCTGCATGCTGAATTGCATGCAAACCATGTTCTAAATTGGTTTGAGAAAAGAACTAACGCTTCTTAGCATGCGTCTCACACGCGCTGAATCCGTCAGACGCGAGATGATGGACGAGATGCCGGTTCTTGTCGCTTTTCGATATACGCACACACGAATGGAAGGGAATTCATGAAGACTCATTGTCAGGTGGCGATTATCGGCGGAGGCGTGGTTGGCGCCTCGGTGCTGTACCACTTAACGAAATTCGGCTGGACCGACGTCGTGATGCTTGAGCGCAAGGTTCTCACCGCCGGATCGACGTGGCATGCGGCCGCGGGCTTCCATGCGTTTAACGGCGATCCCAATGTCGTCAGGTTGCAGAGTTACACAATCTCGCTCTACAAGGAAATCGAGGAAGAGGGCGATCAGAATGTCGGCCTGCATGTGCCTGGCGGCATCACCATGGCGGCAACACCTGAGCGCTGGGAGTTTCTGCGCACCGAGTGGTCACGGCACCGCTTCATGGGTCTCGACACCGAGTTGATCACGCCATCGGAAATCAAGGCAATGTGTCCGCTCGTCGACGTGAGCGAGGTCAAGGGAGGTCTGTGGGCGCCGAACGAAGGCCACCTGGATCCTTACGGATGTACGCAAGCCTATGCGCGCGCCGCGCGCAGACGCGGCGCGGAGATTTATCAGCATACCCGGGTAGAAGCGCTTGAACCGCGCGCGGACGGCAGTTGGACGGTCATTACCGATCAGGGGGTGATTCACGCCGAGCACGTGGTCAACGCAGCGGGACTCTGGGCGCGGGAAGTCGGAGCAATGGCGGGCGTGAAGCTGCCGCTCATTCCGATGGAGCATCACTATCTCATCACAGAAGACATTCCGGAGCTCGTCTCGCTCGGACGGGAGATTCCGGTGATGGTCGACCTCGACGGCGAGATTTACATGCGTCAGGAACACCACGGTGTTCTGTTCGGCGTCTACGAAAAGCGCTCGACGCCATGGTCCCTAGACGGGACTCCGTGGGAATACGGCGAGACCGACCTGTTGCCGCCGCGGCTCGAGCGTATAGAAGAAGAACTGATGCGCGGCTTCGAACGTTTTCCGAGCGTAGGTAACGCCGGTATCAAACGCGTCGTCAATGGGCCCTTCACATTCACGCCGGATGGCAATCCGCTCGTCGGCCCCGTACGCAGTTTGCGCAACTACTGGACGGCTTGTGGTTGCATGGCAGGCTTCAGTCAAGGCGGCGGCGTCGGCCTTGCACTGGCGCAGTGGATGATCGAGGGCGAACCACAAGACAACGTGTTCGCCATGGACGTGGCGCGTTTTCCTGACCTCACACAGAACTACGTCGCGGCAAAAGCGCGGGAATTTTATGAGCACCGGTTCTATCTTGCGCGTCCGAATGAGCAGTGGCCCGCGGGCCGCCCACTCAAGACCACGCCGCTATACGACCTGCAGGAACGGGCGAATGCCATATTCGGTGTCAACTACGGACTTGAAACGCCGATGTGGTTTGCGCCGGCCGGCCAGCCCGCCCATGAAACGCCTACCTTTCGCCGGTCGAACGCCTTCGACACCGTAGCAGCAGAATGCCACGCCATTCGTGAACAGGTGGGATTGTTCGACGCAAGCGGCTACGCGAAGTACGAAATCAGCGGACCTGGCGCCGAACAGTGGCTCGACCGATTGTTCGCCAGCCGTCTGCCCGAAATCGGCCGTGCCCGGCTTGCACCGCTCCTTTCGCCGTCGGGCCGTCTCAAGGGCGATCTGACGATTCTGCGGCTCGCGGCGCAGCGATTCCTCGTGACAGGATCCGGCTACCTGCAGGAGTGGCATCTGCGCTGGTTCGAGGATCATCTGCCGGCAGACGGGAGCGTGCGCATCGACAACCGCAGCGAGTCGCTGGCGATGCTCGCGATCGCCGGTCCAAATGCCAAGGCGCTGGTTGGCGAAGTCTTCGGCAACGCGGCAATTGCCGCGACCCAACGCTTCATGTCGGTCGCCCGGATCGATGCCGGCTTCGCCCCGGCGTGGATCGCACGCCTGTCGCTGACCGGTGAACAGGGCTACGAGATCTACGTCGAGAACCACTATCTGCGTAGCGTCTACCAGCAGTTGCTGGCGGCGGGCGGCGAGTTCGGGCTGCGTCAGTACGGCGTGTGGGCGTTGCTGTCGACGCGCCTCGAAAAAGGTTTCGGCATCTGGTCACGTGAATTTGGTCCTGAGTACACGCCGGCCATGGCGGATCTCGAACGCTTCATCGTCTTCGACAAGGGCGATTTTATCGGACGCGAGGCGGTGCTGGCGCAACGCGGCGTGACGCCCGTACACCGGCTCGCGACATTCGAAATTGATGCGTTTGACGCAGACGCCAGCGGCTTCGAACCGGTCTGGGTGGGTGACGCGGCGGCGGGCTATACCACGTCCGGTGGCTATGGTCACACGACTGGCAAGAGTCTCGCAATGGGTTACGTCAAGAGCGAATACCTTGGCGATGCGAGCACGTTCGAGATCCAGATTCTTGGCGAGCGCCGGCCCGCAAGGATACTCGCAGCGCCAGCATACGATCCGGATGGCGCGCGCATGCGCGGGTAGTACGACGGCATGCTCAGATGCCCGCGGTGGGCACAACGATCATTGAACGAACAAGGTGACTATGAAAATCGTGGTGGCAGTCAAGCGCGTTATCGATTCAAACGTGAAGCCGCGGGTGCGCGCGGACCAGACCGGAGTCGATATGACGAACGTGAAGATGTCGATGAATCCGTTCGACGAAATCGCTGTTGAGGAAGCCGTGCGCCTGAAGGAAGCGGGTGTCGCGGCCGAAGTGATCGCCGTGTCCGCCGGTGTTGCTCAGGCGCAGGAAACACTGCGCACGGCGCTGGCGATCGGCGCGGACCGGGCGATCCTGATCGAGTCGAATGAAGATCTTCAGCCGCTCGCGGTAGCCAGACTGCTGCATGCGGTCGTCGAGCGTGAAGAGCCGCAACTCGTGATTCTCGGCAAGCAGGCGATCGACGACGACTCCAACCAGACCGGTCAGATGCTGGCTGCACTGACAGGCTGGCCGCAGGCCACGTTCGCTGCGAAGTTGGATTTATTGGAGGGGGCCGCGCTCGTTTGCCGTGAAGTGGACGGCGGCACCGAGACGGTGTCGCTCAATTTGCCCGCCGTCATTACGACGGATCTGCGCCTGAACGAACCGCGCTACGTGACCTTGCCGAGCATCATGAAGGCGAAGAAAAAGCCGCTGCAGACACTGACGCCCGGCCAGCTCGGCGTGGACGTGGCGCCCCGGGTGAAAACGCTGAAGGTCGTGGAGCCGCCGAGGCGTTCCGCCGGCGTCAGAGTGCCGGACGTGCAGACTTTGCTCGACAAGCTGAAGACTGAAGCCAGAGTGATTTGAACGGGGCGAGGAGACAACGACATGACGATTCTGGTTATCGCCGAACACGACGGCGGCACGATCAAAACTTCGACGCTCAATGCGGTGACGGCGGCGGCGGTGATCGCCACTTTCACCGGCCAGCCGATTCATTTGCTTGTGACGGGATATAACGCCCAGGCTGCGGCTGACGCCGCGTCGCGGATCGCCGGTGTGAGCCGCGTATTGCTGGCCGACGCGCAGCAACTGGAGCCGGGGTTGGCGGAGAATCTGGAGGCGACGGCACTGGCGCTGCTGCGTCGCGAGAGCGGGATTTACGCGCATGTGCTGGTTGCCGCCACCGCCTATGGCAAGAACGTCGCGCCGCGCCTCGCCGCCAAGCTCGACGTCGCGCAGATCAGCGACATCATCGCGATCGCGGGAGCCGATACGTTCGACCGGCCGATCTATGCTGGCAACGCTATCGCCACCGTGCAATCGTGCGATCTGATCAAGGTCGTCACCGTGCGGACCACTGCATTCGATCCCGCCGCCGCCGAAGGCGGCAGCGCGACGGTGGAAAGAATCGAAGCGGCACGCGATACCGGCATCTCACGGTTGGTCAGCCGCGAGCTGACCAAGCCAGACCGGCCTGAGTTGACGTCGGCGGCTATCGTCGTGTCCGGCGGCCGGGGACTCGCCAGCGCGGAGAACTACACGAAAGTGCTCACGCCGTTGGCGGACAAGCTCAATGCCGCACTCGGCGCTTCTCGCGCCGCGGTGGACGCAGGGTTTGTACCAAATGACTATCAGGTCGGTCAGACTGGCAAGATTGTCGCGCCGCAACTCTATGTGGCCGTGGGCATTTCTGGCGCGATCCAGCATCTCGCGGGGATGAAAGATGCCAAGGTCATTGTCGCGATCAACAAAGACCCGGAGGCGCCGATTTTCGGCATCGCGGATTACGCCCTCGAAGCTGATCTGTTCGTCGCGGTGCCTGATATGACAGCCGCGTTATAACAACCACTCGTAGTTCGCAAAAGTAACGGAGAAAAGCATGTTCAAATGTATTGTAAGACGTATAGGCGCTGGACTGCTGTTGTGCGCGGCCGCCTTGGCGCAGTATGCCCATGCCGCGCCGGCCGATTCGGCCTGGTGCGCATCCGGCAAACCGGTGAAGTTCGCTGAAATGGGCTGGGACAGCGCCAGATTCATGACTGAAGTGATCCGTTACGTGCTCGAGAAGGGGTACGGCTGCAAGACCGATCAGACACCCGGCACCAACGCCATTGCCCTGCAAGGCGTGGTGATGAACGACCTGAACGTGATGGTCGAATACTGGTCCGGCCGCACGCCTGCATACGAAAGCGCGGCGCGTGAGGGCAAGGTCAGGATTCTCGGCTCGCTGATCTCCGGTGGCAGCGTGGAGGGCTATTACGTGCCGGAATACGTCATCAAGGGTGATCCCGCACGCGGTATCAAGCCGCTCGCGGCGGAGTTGCGCAGCATTACGGATCTGCCGAAATACAAGGAAGTATTCGCCGACGAGGAATCGCCGTCGAAAGGGCGGCTTTATAACTGCCCGATCGGCTGGCAATGCGAGTCCGACACTGCGCAGAAAATGAAAGCCTACAAGCTTGACGACGCGTTCACCGACTTTCATCCTGGTTCCGGGCCGGCGCTCGATTCGGCCATCGAATCGGCGTACGCGCGAGGCAAGCCAATCCTGTTCTACTACTGGGAACCGTCGACGATCCTTGGCCGTTTCAAGGCCGTCCGCCTCGCGGAGCCCGCGTTCAACGAAGCATGCTGGAAAACCATCAACGGCAGCAAGGATGCGAATCCGTGCGGATCGGCCTCGCCACCGACCACGCTGCGCATTGTCGTGTCGAACGCGCTATATGCCGCCGATCCGCAAATCGTCGGACTGTTCGAGAAGGTGCAGTTCCCGATGGAGTCGATCAATGCGGTTCTTGCACGCATGGCAAGCGAAAAAACTCCGCCGCGACAGGCCGCGATCGACTTCCTGAAGGCCAACCCCGATATGCTGTCGCACTGGGTTCCGGCCGATGTGTCGAGCAAGGTCCGCAGCAGTCTGCAGTGACATTGCGCGTGGGGCGCGCCGGGGACGGCGATGCTCTTTCATCTATCGCATCGGGTGAACGCCGGCGCCGCAATGCTGCGCCGGCACGACTCAAAGTACAGGTGCCGTTGTGAACGGAATATTCTTGCAACTCGATCTGGGCGACCCGATCAACCGCTTCTTCATGGGGCTCGTGGCGCAATACGGCGATCTGTTCCACAGCTTCAGCGCGCTCCTGCTGAGCTACGCGCTCAATCCCGTCGAGGCGGTGCTGAAGGGAGCGCCGCCGCTTGTCGTGATCGGCGCGATAGGCGCGATCACGTGGCTCGGTTCACGCAAAATCGCACTCACGGTGCTGCTCGCGGCGATGACCTACCTGATAGGCTGCCTCGGGCTATGGGACAAGCTGATGCAGACCTGCGCGATCATGCTTACCGCGATGATCCTGACGGTGCTGATCGGCCTCCCGCTCGGAATCGCGATCTCGCGTAGCCGCTGGTTGGCGCGGGTGTTCAATCCGATCCTCGACATGATGCAAACACTGCCTTCGTTCGTGTATCTGATTCCGGTCGTCATGCTGTTCGGCCTCGGCCGCGTGCCGGCGATCTTTGCTACGATGATTTACGCGTTGCCGCCCCTGGTCCGGCTGACCGATCTTGGCTTGCGGCAGGTGCCCGGCGACGTGCTCGAGGCCGCGAGGGCCTTCGGCGCAACCCCACGCCAGCAACTGCTCGCGGTGGAACTGCCGCTTGCCTTGCCTTCCATCATGGCGGGCGTCAATCAGGCCGTGATGATGTCGCTGGCGATGGTCGTCATTGCGTCGATGATCGGCGCGCGCGGACTCGGAGAGGACGTGCTGGCGGGCATCAACAATCTGGACATGGGACAGGGTGTAGTCGGCGGCGTTGCGATCGTGATTCTGGCGATCGTTTTCGATCGCATCACCCAGTCGTTCGGCATCAGCAAGCGCGCGCGGCGCGGTTAAAGTGAGAGTCTTCGATGAATATTTCTTCACTGCGCAACATTGTGGGTAGCCTTGAATCTGGTAAGGCGCCGCTGAAGAGCACGGTGCCGTCGGCCATGGAAACTACACACGCGGCAGGACTCGCCGCTGCGCGAGAAACTACGGCTCTGCTCGAACTGCGCGGGCTTTACAAGGTGTTCGGACCACATTCGCGGCAGATCCGCGAAGCACTGGAACAAGCCCGGGCAGGTATATCCAAGGAACAGATTCTTTCTGCAACCGGCTGCAACGTGGCAGTGCGCGATGTGTCGCTGTCAGTGTATCCGGGTGAGATCTTCGTCATCATGGGGCTCTCGGGTTCCGGCAAGTCGACACTTGTGCGGCACTTTAACCGTCTGGTCGAGCCGACTGCAGGACAATTGCTGTTTCGCGGCACCGATGTACTGAAGCTCAATTCACGGCAGTTGCGCGAAATGCGGCGCTTCCACATTGGCATGGTCTTTCAGAGCTTTGCGCTGCTGCCGCATAAGACCGTGCTGGAGAACGTGACCTTCGGGCGCTGGATTCGTGGCGATGACGCGGCGGCGTCGCGCGAGGCGGCGCGCACATGGATCAATGGCCGGCTCGGTTTGCAGGGCTACGACGATCGCTACCCTGACGAGCTTTCGGGTGGCATGCGTCAACGTGTCGGATTGGCCCGCGCGCTTGTTGCCGAACCTGACGTGCTATTGATGGATGAAGCCTTCAGCGCGCTCGATCCGCTGATTCGCGCGGAAATGCAGGACATTCTGCTCGAAATGCAGGCCGATCTGCGGCGCACGATTGTCTTCATCACGCACGATCTGGACGAAGCGATGAAGATCGGCTCGCGTATCGCCATCATGAAGGACGGCGAAGTCATTCAGGTCGGCACACCCGAGCAGATTCGCACGAATCCGGCGAACGATTACGTACGGCGCTTTGTCGATGCCCGCTGATGCCCGGCTCGTTTCTACGCGAATATGCCGCTGATGCGTTCGATGCACCGTTGAACGCCACGCTGCTGTGCGAATGCCGGCACGTATTCGTGCGGGGCTGGCGCCCGGGTCCGGAAGCGGCAGCACCGCGTGTGGACGTCAGTTTGTATGTTCCGCTCGCGGATTCCCCGTCGACATTCGACGATCTCGCGGATGTGGTCGATTACGAAGCTGTGTATCACATCCTGCAGTTGCATCCCTTCGTAGCTGCACAGGAATACAGCCGTGCAGTCGCGGCGGACCTGATGAACATTCCCAAGATCGCCGCCGTGCGGATCGCAATACGCTTGCGTTTCGTGATTCTGGTCGACGGCTATTTTCTACGTGACACAGATTCAGCGCTTGCGATAGCCGTGCCTTGACACGGGCAAGTGGCGGAGCGGGTCTACGAGACCAGGCGCCGCCGGCCACGGCGTCACTTGAATGTATGGTTTTATCGGACCGCCGCGTCTAGCACAAGTTCGCGTCCGATACCGTTCTGGTGACATGCCGCAAGCACGGTATTGCGAAGCAGGCAAGCGATCGTCATGGGGCCCACTCCGCCTGGCACCGGCGTAATCGCGGCGACGCGTGAAGCGGCCGATTTGAAGTCGACATCGCCTACCAGCCGGAAACCTTGCTGTTCCGAACCGGTCCGGTTAATGCCGACGTCGATCACCGTCGCCCCTGGCTTGATCCAGTTTTCATTCGCGAGTTCGGCGCGACCCACGGCGACAAACAGGATATCGGCCAGGCGACATACCGCCGCGATGTCACGCGTACTCGAGTGCGCGATCGTCACGGTGCAGTTTTCCTGCAATAACAAAACCGCCAGCGGCTTGCCGACAATATTCGAGCGGCCTACGACCACAGCATGCAAGCCAGCCAGCGACTCGCCCAAATGTTGTTTCGCGAGCATGACGCAACCCTGCGGCGTACATGGCACGAGAGCGTGTGGCGCGCCGTTCAGCAGGCCGCCGGCATTCAGCGCATGGAAGCCGTCCACGTCTTTTTCGGCCGCGATCGTCGCGATCACCCGTGCTTCGTCGATATGGGCGGGCAGTGGCAATTGCACGAGGATGCCGTGTACCGCAGGATCGTCATTCAGCGTGCGAATGAGTGCGAGCAACGCGTCACTCGACGTGTCGGGCGGCAAGCGGTGCTCGATGCTGCGAATGCCCGCCTCGCCGGCTTGACGAACCTTGTTGCGCACATAGACTTGACTGGCTGGATCCGAGCCGACCAGCACGACCGCGAGAGCGGGCTGAATTCGATGCTGCACGGTCAGAGTCGTGACTGCTACACGGGTTGCCGCATTCAGGCGCGCGGCGCATGCCTTTCCGTCGATGATCATGGGGTGAGGAGCTCAGAAGTAAAAAGGCTGGCGGGGTTAGACGCTTGCATGGCCGGATAACAGGCGATGCCGTCACGCGGGGACGGCTGCGAATTCGGACACGGCGTCGAGCAACCAGTGCAGCAGAAAGGCGGCGTAAGACACATCGACGTACACGAGATATTCGTGGTTGCCCCGATGCAGAAGCATCGTCGGCAGACCGGCGAAGCGTGTGGTGACAACCCGTCCGATGGGACAGGCCGCGGCGGAAAAGTCGATCGCGCAGCCTTTGGCAAGCAGCGACGCCGAATCAGCACCACTCACCAGGAACCCGGTGCGGCTGTCGGAAATGAGCGTGGCCGTCGCGAAGCGGCCGTCGCATGCCGCCTGCAGTGCGCGCAGACGCGCTTGTTCATCGTCGAGCGAGCAGAAATAGAGCCATTCGGTCGGTCCGGACCAGGCAAGGCAGGTATCGCCGCGCGCGGCGAAACGCTCCGGCGCGGGCAGCGCCAAACCCGTGGCTTCGCTCACGGCCTCGGCGAAACCGGCATCACCGGCATCGCCTTGCAGTCGAACGATGCCGCCAAGCGGCTGTTCGTCGATGCAAAGCGTGGGCCCGCGGACGGGAAACCGCTCAGATGGCGCCAATCGGCGTGTCACGTAGATTGCTGCTTCGAGCTTAGCCATGCAGACGCTCTCCCTGGGGATCGAAATGGGCGGTCGGCACGACGCGAGCGGTCGTCACTTTGCCCTTGGCATAGATGTGGACCTGCTCGCCGAGTCGCGCGGAGCCGTTGCGCAGGATGCCGAGGCCGATTGCCTTGCCGAGCATCGGACTGATGCAGGCGGCAGTCACGTAACCGTGGGATTCGACCGGCATGCGCGGCGTGGCTTCGTCGATAAAATGGCCGCCCACCGGCAGCGGCACGTCGGCCACTGTCGATTCGAGCCCCACGAACTCGAGGCGCGCATCGCCGCAATCGGCAGGCCGTTGCAACGAGCGGCGCCCAATGAAGTCCGTGGTCTTTTTGTCGATGATCTTGCCCCAGCCGATGTCGAGCGCGTTGGAGCTGCCGTCGGTATCGCTGCCGATATGCAGGTAACCTTTCTCGGTGCGCATCACTTCCAGGGCCTCGATGCCATAGGGTGTGATGCCAAACTCGGTACCCGCGTCGCTTATGCATTGCCACAAGGACTGCGCGTAACGCGCGGGCACCGACACTTCGAATGTGACCTCGCCGGTAAAACTCGCCCGCAGTATGCGGGCGGGCACACTTGCAAAATGACCGGAGCGGAACTGCATGTGGGCAAAGCGGCCCGCGTCGAGATCGATATCCGATTCGATCTTCTGCAGCACCTGGCGTGCCTTGGGGCCCGAGACGGTGACGTTCGCCCATTGCGTTGTCACGTTGGTGACATGTACGCGCAGTTCCGGCCACTCGCACTGCAAATACTCTTCGAAGAGCAAAAAGACCCGCGCGACCGCGCCGCTCGTGGCGTGTACAAGAAAGTGATCGTCGGCGAGGCGAACAATAACGCCGTCGTCTATGAGAACGCCGTTATCGTTGCTCAGCATCGCGTAGCGCGCAACGCCCGGTTTGAGGGTCGCCAGATTGTTGACGTAGACGCGGTTGAGAAACGTAGCGGCGTCCGGCCCCTTGAGTTCAATCTTGCCGAGCGGCGAGCCGTCGAACAGGCCGACGCTGTGGCGCACGGCCAGCACCTCGCGCAACGTCGCTGCGGCAATCCCTTCGCCTTCGCGCGGATAGTATTCGGGCCTGCGCCAGCCGTAGTCGCCGAAATGCGCCGCATGTGCCGCGTGCCATGCGTGAGCGGGCAGCGTGTGCCACGGCGCGTAACTTTCGCCGACGGTAGGTCCGGCAAACGTGCCGAGCGTGACAGGTTGATAAGGCGGGCGGAATCGGGTCGTGCCGACCTGCGGTATCGGTTTGCCGGTCAATTCCGCCATCACGGCGAGAATGTTGAAGTTGCCCGACTTGCCCTGATCGATACTCATGCCGCCGGTGGTATAGCGCTTGACGTGTTCCACTGACACGTAGTTTTCGCGAATCGCAAGTTCCACGTCCGACACCTTGACATCGTATTGAAAATCGAGCCACTGCTTGTCGGTGCGGGCGCCACGTGTGTACCAGTACGGCTTGATGCGCAACGTCTCGTCGAGGCCGGTATCGACGACAGGCCCGGCTGTCGACAAGTCGTCGGCGCCGTCGGACGGCCTGGCGATGTCACGGCCAGCGCGCGCTCCGTCGGCGAGGCAGCCGGCCAGTGTGAACTCCCCGTTTGCCGCGCCGACGACGCGCACCTGCTGCTCGCAACCATCCGGCACGAGGCACAGATTCGCTTCGTCGTAGCGCAGCTTGCCGCCGGCCTGGCTGAACAGATGCGCAGTCGGGGTCCAGCCACCCGACACCGCGAGCAGATCGCAGGGAAGGGTGACGGTGGCGGCGCCCAGTTGTCCTCCACCGAGGTGTCGGGCAAGTCGCACAGCCGTGATCTTGCGGCGCCCCTTGGTGGCGAGGATGCCATGTGCCGGATAGTGGGCGATGCCTCGCTCGTGAAGACACTGCTCCAGCGTCTGATGGACGTTCGCCCGCGTATCGACCACCGAAAGTTCGCGCACGCCGGCTTCGTGCAGATCGAGCGCGGTCCGGTAAGCGTCGTCATGGTTCGTCACGATCACCACGCGCTGACCGCACACAACGCCGAAGCGGTTCACGTAGGCACGTGCCGCCGCCGCGAGCATCACGCCGGGGCGGTCGTTGTTCGGGAAGGCCAGTGGCCGTTCAATGGCGCCCGTGGCGAGAATGACCGCTGAGGCGCGGATCCGCCACAGGCGCTCACGGAGCGTGCCAGTGCGATCTTGCGCCTGCTCGGGAGCGGCAATGCGCTCCGCGGCAGCCAGAAAATTGTTTTCGTAATAGCCGCTAACCGTGGTGCGAGTCAACAACTGTACGTTCGGTAATCCACGCAGTTGCTCCACGACTCGTTTAACCCAACGGCCTGCCGATTCACCGTTGATCCGCATTCGCTCGTGCAGGAGCGCGCCGCCGAGTGCATCGCGATCGTCGGTCAGCACCACGCGTACGCCGCGCTGGCCGGCCGCGAGCGCAGCCGAAAGGCCAGCCGGGCCGCCGCCGCAGATCAGCACGTCGCAGTGGAGATTGCGCTTCTGATACGTTTGCGCATCGCGCGTAGTCGGGGCTTTGCCGAGCCCCGCGATTCTGCGCACCACACGCTCATACACATGCCAGTTCGGCCAGATCATCGACTTGTAATAGAACGAAGCCGGCAAGACCCGTTGAAACAAATCGAGCAAGCCGAGCAGATCCCAGCGAACTGAAGGCCACGCGTTCTGGCTGGTGGCGCGCAAGCCTTCATAAAGCGTGACCAAGGTGGCACGCGCGTTAGGTTCGTCCAATCCGCCCGCTTCGAGTTGCACCAGTGCGTTGCATTCCTCGACGCCCGCGCTGAAGACGCCGCGCGGCCGGTGCAGTTTGAAACTGCGGCCAACGATGTCGATTCCGTTAGCCAGTAACGCGGAAGCCAGGGTGTCGCCTTCAAGGCCGACGTAGTGACGTCCGTCGAACGTAAATCCCAGTGGTTTGCGCGCGACTCCTGCAGGCGCATCGTACGGCGCAATGCGCTTACGCTGCTTCATGAATGCCTCCCTGCAAAGTCGTGTCCTGGACGCTGGTGCGCGCCATCGGCAGGACGCGCGTTATCTTGTGGCTCGCCGTATCGCGCTCGACGCTGAACCAGCGGCGGCAGCCGAAGGTGTGTCGCCAACGTTCGAGCGCCGGGCCACGCACGTTGTTGCGCGTGAACAGATAGTCGGCCCAGTCTTCATCGCTCGATTGCTGCGGATCAGCAGGGCGCGTGCGATCGAACGGACCGCCAAAGGTGAACTCTTCCTCGTCGCGGGTAGTGCCGCAGTAGGGACACGGAATGCGTAACATGCGTCTCTCTCTCTTCAATGGTCGACGCCGGCTGCGGCCGCTTCGTTGATGAAGCGGCCGCTGGCGAAGCGATCGAGTCCGAATGGTGCGATCAGGTTGTGGGGACGATCGTTCGCGATGGTGTAAGCAAAGGTGTCGCCACCGGCCGGAATCGCCTTGAAGCCGCCAGTGCCCCAGCCCGTGCTGATGTAGAGGCCGGTCACCGGTGTCTTGCCGACAATGGGACTTGAATCCGGAGAAATGTCGACAATGCCGGCCCACTGGCGCATCAGCTTGAGGCGGCTGAATGAGGGAAAGAGGTTCAGCACTGCGCTCAGCGTATCCTCCAAGGCGGGGAGATTGCCGCGCTGGCCATACGAGGGGTAGCTGTCAGCGCGCCCACCGATCAGGATTTCGCCGCGATCCGACTGGCTCACATACGTGTGAACGACGGGCGACACCACCAGTCCGGCCAGTGCTGGCTTGACCGGCTCACTGACCATGGCCTGCAGCACACCGCTGGTGATCGGCAGCGTAATGCCGGCCATTCTTGCGAGCAGCGAAGAATGACCGGCTACCGCGATGGCCACTTTGTCCGCCGTGATCACACCGCTTTTCGTTTCGACGCCGCGCACCCGGTTGCCGGAACGAACGATCCCCGTCACCTCGCAGTTCTGCACGATGTCCACGCCGAGCGCGTCGGCCGCACGCGCATAACCCCACGCGACAGCATCATGGCGCGCTACACCGGCTCGGCGCTGAATGAATCCGCCGAGAATCGGGAAGCGGGCGCCGGTGCTGGTGTCGAGCAACGGCATGAAGTCCTTGACCTGTTCGATGTCCATCATCTGCGCGTCGATGCCCTGCAACTGGATCGAATTCGACCAGCGCTCCAGCATGTCCATCTGATGAGGACTGTGAGCAAGCGTCAGCGCGCCACGCTGGCTTAGCATCACGTTGTAGTTCAGTTCACGGCTCAGGCCTTCGTAGAGGCGCAGTGAATGCTCGAAAAAATTGGTGCTTTCGGGGTAAAAGTAATTCGAGCGGATCGCCGTGGTGTTGCGCCCCGTATTGCCGCCGCCGAGCCAGCCCTTTTCGAGGATGGCGACATTCGTAATGCCGTGCTTTTTGGCAAGGTAGTAGGCCGTGGCAAGACCTTGACCGCCGCCACCGATGATCACCACATCGTAGTGCGCCTTGGGCGGCCGGGAATGCCACGCCGGTGCCCATTTGCGATGCCCTGACAGCGCATGTTTGGCGATGGCCCAGAATGAATATTTTTCCACGCAATACCTCAGGAGCGTGACGCCGGACGGCGTCGCTTACAGAATCACAGTGCGATTGCCGTTCAGAAAGATGCGGCCTTCGCTGAACAGGCGCACCGCGCTGGCGAGCGCCACCGCCTCCGTGTCATGGCCAACGAGCACCATGTCTTCTGCCGTATAGGCGTGGTCGATCGGCTTGACTTCCTGCGCGATAATGGGGCCTTCGTCAAGGTCTTCAGTCACATAGTGTGCTGTGGCGCCGATTACCTTGACGCCGCGTTCGTGCGCCTGGTGATACGGCCGCGCCCCCTTGAAGCCTGGCAGGAACGAGTGATGGATATTGATTGCGCGGCCGGCGAGGCGGCGGCTCATGCCGTCGGACAGGATCTGCATGTAGCGGGCGAGTACCAACAATTCCGCGTGCTTTTCGTCGAAGAGCTCGAGAATTTTCGCTTCCTGCTCCGCCTTGGTCGCCGGCGTGACCGGAAGATGATGGAAGGGGATGCCATACCATTGCACAAGGCCACGACAATCCTCGTGGTTCGAGACCACCCCGACAATGTCAACCTTGAGTGCACCCGCGCGCCACTTTGTGAGTAGCAGGTTCAGGCAATGATCGTATCGTGACACGGCGATGAGCACTTTCGGCCGGTAATCCGCGCGCCGGATCGCGAAGCTCATGTCCAGGTCCGACGCGAGTTCGGTCAACGCGTCATTCAAATGAACGATCGAGGATTTCAGCAACTGGTCGTTGAACACCATTCGGGCGAAGAAAGTCCCGGTTTGCGGGTCGCCGTAATGGAATGACTCAGTGACGAAGGCGCCTTGCTCGAAAAGTAGGCCGGAAACCTTCGAGAGGATGCCAAGCTTGTCCGGGCATCGGAAAGTAAACAGGTACTGAACGGCCGACGAGTTGTTTGCATTGGTCATGTTTGCGGTCCTGCTTGATCCCCATGCGCATGGGCTGCGATGATTAAATGAGCCGCCGTATTGAACCTGATGGAGCGGCGCCGCCTCGCAGTGAAAGGGGTATGCCGGACGGCCGGAGCGCTGTAAGACCGACATCAACAAACAATAAGAATTTATTGTTTGTTGGCGAGCGGCAGCGGCTGACGCCGTCTTGCTATAGGCGACCTCGGTCGGTTTCTGGCAGCCACCCACGGTGTCCCTGACTCTGCGTATTCCTCGCAGTATAGGCGGCACGCATCCAAGAAAACAATAAAAATTTATTGTTACTTGTTCGTGGGTCGGCTCGGAACGAGACCTGGCTTGGGGTTTGTTGCAGTCATCGTATGTGCTTGACGACAAGGTAGAATGGGTGGATTCACAATCTGAGTCAAACAAACACAGCATGCCAACACTTGCATCCCGATCGGCGTCTTCGCGTAGAACGCAGGAAGAGCGTAGTCATGCCACGCAAAGCCGGATCATCCGGTCCGCACTCCGGTTGTTGGAAAAGAAGGGAATCCAGGGCGCCAATCTGCAGGATATTGCTCGCGGAGCCCGAGTGACACTCGGGGCGTTGCAGCATCACTTCGGCAGCCGGCACGCACTGATGGAGCGTCTTATCGATGAGGTAATGGCGCCGCTTTCCGACGACAGCAGCGTGTGGCCGTCGCCGGCGCTTCCTCTGGAGGAGCGGGCAAAGGCGTTCGTGCAGGCGGCGTGGAATTCCATGTACGGCGCGCCGAGCTATGTCGCCGCGTGGAGTTTGTTCTTTGGCTGCAAAGCTTCGCCGGAACTGTTCGCCCGCATCGGGGCCGGCCGTGCACGCAACGACCCGATATTTTTCGACCGTTTTGTCGAGCATTTCCCCGAGGTCGCGGCCTCCTATCCGAATCCGCGCCATTGTGCCGGCCTGGTATTCGCGAGCTTGCGCGGAATGGGTGTGCTGAACGTATTCGCGGTGTCACCCGAAGAAATCGATGGTCAACTGGAAATGCTGAGCTGGATGATTGTTCAGGCTGGCACGCCTGCAAAATCTGGACGTGCAACTGCGCGGGAACCCGCGGGCAAGTCGCGAAAGCGCGCCGCCTGAAGCCGCAGACCTGTGGCTCGGACGCTTTCGTCATATAAAACGACTGGCTCCCCATCGGGGCGTCGCATGCAAAAACTGATGCAAGGCATTCGATTTTTTCGTTTGCTGCATTTGTTTTGGCTAACTCTAATTCGTTTGCGGGCTGGGCGGATGTCGTATCCGACCGTGGGACGGGTAGGGCAACGCGACGAGTAACAGCCAGCGAACAATGTCCGCTTGATGGAGGACCGGTTCAAGTCGATTTCGGGGTCCGAGATCGATTCGAATCTGCCCTGTCAAGCCGGGTGATTCCGCAAAGACAAGATCGATAAGGACCAAAGAGGAGATGCAGTTCTTGGTCGTATAAAAAGCCATTTGGTCTTTAATTTATAATATGGATTGCTAATGAATATGAAAGTCGCTTTGGCGTGCGCTCTTTGCTTCTGTGGGGTGGCTCACGCGCAATCGTCCGTGACGCTCTACGGTTTGATGGATGCAGGAATCACCTACACCAATAACCTGACCGGCTCGACAGGCAACGGTGGCGCGTTGCAGTTTATCTCCGGTTCATCGCAAGGAGACCGTTGGGGGTTGAAAGGGGTCGAGGATCTCGGCGGTGGAACCAGGGTGGATTTTGTGCTCGAAAACGGGTTTCAGCTCGCGAACGGCAAGCTCGGGCAAGGTGGCCGCATGTTCGGGCTTCAGTCCTACGTTGGGTTGTCCGGACCGTGGGGCGCGGTGACCATGGGACGCCAATACGATCTGATCGGTTGGATTTTTCCGGCCTACGCTGTGGCGTCGAACACGCCTGCCGGATTGCTCGCATGGAGCTTGCCGACCTATGCGGCAGGCGGATACACGCTCGACAACCGGGTGTGGGGTGACGAAGTCGACAACTCTGTCAAATACATGTCGCCGAACTTCGGTGGATTTTCATTTGGCGCCATGTACGGCTTTGGCAATGTCCCCGGCTCGTTAGGGACCGACAGCAGCACGAATTTTTCTGTTAGCTACGATCATGGGCCATTTAGCGCGTCGCTAGCATACATGGCCATCCACAACGTCACCAGCTCGGCCAATTCCGTCGAATACGCCGGGGGTGCTGCGTATATGATTGGCAAAGTGCGGATATTCGGACTTGTCACGGATGTCCAACTCTCCAGCGGAACAAAGCAACGAGCGACGACGTTCGAAGGCGGTGCGGCCTATGCTTTGCGACCCGATCTCTCACTGGCTGCTGGCTATCAGTTCCAGAAGCGAAATAACGACGTGGGAAGCGCGAATCAACTGACGCTAACTGCGGATTATTTTCTTTCCAAACGGACGGACGTCTATCTTGTTGGCGCGCTTGGCCACGATTACGGATACGGTGCTCAGGTTCAAGCAGGCTATGGGTCGGTGTCGAGTACGTCGACTCAGGTTGCTGCGCGCGTAGGTCTGCGCCATAAGTTCTAGCGCCATGTTTTTTGACAGGAGCAGGTTCGTTGCCCGTACGTTCGACGACTAAGGAGAGGATTGAAATCTCCCGGGAATCGTTGCTGCGCCTGCCGATACATGCTGTTATCCAGATCTGCTTCGGCGTCCGGCGGCAGACCGCAAGACTGCAGTCACCATGAACCTTGTTTGCCCACGGTTATCGATAATGGCTCTGGCGTTGCGTGGGAAGACTTGAGTTCGCGCACTGTGTTCGCGACTCATCTATGGCTAGATCGGAGAGCAACTCTGAGAGTTCTCGTAGCAGTCAAGCGCGTGATTGATTACAACGTGAAAGCCCGCGTGAAGTCGAACGGCACGGGCGTCGATGTTGGGAAGGTGAAGATGTCGATCAACTGGTTGCGGGTTTCCGTCCATTGCGAACGGAAGAACTACGATGGCCGTTGGTGATCGTGCGAAGCCAGGCACATCGTTGTGAAAAGCGACAGGTATCTCGATATCGAAGTGTACATTATGATCAGGAATGCGAACGCAACAGGCGTGAGCAATCATGGTGCATGGCGCCGTCAGTGAAGTGCGAGCCCCGCGCTGGTTCAGCAGTAGTGGCGCAGGTTGATCATCGTATAGGCAAGCGTCTTGAATGCGTAGTGAACGTCACTGATGCGCTCAAAGCGCAGCAGCAGACGGCGGAACTTGAAAATCATCTAGCGGGTCTTCCGCCGCCCTTCGGGGCAGCGGGGTTAAAGTGAGTTGGCCAAGCACTTTGACCGGAAGGAGGCTCACCATGAACTATTGTGGCATTGACCTGCATTCGAACAACAGCATGGTTACCGTGATCGATGAAACGGACCGGATCGTGGCGGAAAGGCGCCTGCCCAATGACCTGACGAAGATCCTGGATTTCCTTGCGCCGTGGAAAGAGGGGCTTGCCGGCGTCGTGGTCGAGTCGACCTTCAACTGGTACTGGCTCGTCGATGGCCTGCAGGCAACGGGCTTCCACCCATTAGAAGCAGCATTGCTGAAAGACGCAGTCGTATTGAAGCTTGCTCGGAAAGTGAAAATGCGTCGGTGCGCGGACTATATGTCTGCATTCCCTAGATCTACCCCGTCGCGCGTGCGGGTCAGACAAGCAGATCGCTGGTACGAGCACGAGATAACGAGTCCTGTCGGCGATGTTGGTAATGCGATGTCTTGGCAGCAGACAGAAGAAAAGTACCGAGACTTGACATCTCGGGCATCCTCATCGACGCGAGCGCAAACCGAGCGCGTGATCCACGCATGCGTCGCGCTAGCTTTTGACTTGGACAGGCCAGCGAATGAGTTTATCCGCGAACTGCGCTAGACATCATGAGTTAGAAATTCGCATACGAAACTTTGGCCAGCCATTCGTAGCCCATAACAAAACGGGGAGCTAGCTGCATCAACGAGATGCGAAGTTGAAGGAGAGATCGATGAGTGCGATAAAGAGCTCTTTACGTCTGCTGGTCGAAAAATGGCTTGGGCCGACCCCGGCCATGTCGGCCCGTGTGACCCGGTTCGGCCGCATGAGCTCAAATCAGCGGCGCTATGTATGTGTGGAGGCATTGAGGCCAGCAGGCACATTGGCAATTTATTTCTTCCTCCACGATGACGGTGTGTGGTGCGTGTTTCCACCTGCGGTCAAACGTCCTGCGATGAGCGTTCATCATTTGCAGCGGGATTGCGGCTCGCTGATTGTTTAGCGAATTTTTAACTCACGACACTGATATGTATGGACCGTGTCAAGTACCAAAGTGCAAGGGTTCCCCGAAGTTTGACGGGTCAAGGGCGGGGCGTCAGCCCGGCGTAGCGGACCCTTGACGCGACGTCGGTTTTCCATGCTATGCATTGGTCGTGAGGGGCGGCGCTTGCGCGCTCACGACCATGCGAGACCGTCTTTCTGACGGTCGTCATCACAGGATGCCTGGGCCAGGACGAGGCGGTTATCCGACGGTTGATCATTCTGATATGCGCGGGTTGGTTACCGCATGACAAACGAAACGTCGGGGAGCTGCCTCAATCTAGGCTCGAGGGTTGTGCTGTCTCCAGTTGCCTCCTAGTGTCGCCGCGAGGATTCTCCCACCGTTGCCTGGTCCTGGCCCAAACATCCTGTTGCGTGCTCAACTAACCTCTCATGCCGGCTAAGCCCGGCTGAGAGGAACGACGTGTTGCCCGATAGCCCAGATAAAGCCGACGAGTTCGCGCGCAATGGCGGTACAGACCTGGTTCTTGAGCTTGCCGCGTGCCATCAGGTTTCGAAAGCGCTGACACAGCCGCTTTTGCGCCGACCATGCGATCTCCTGAACCTCCGGCGGTGTACGTTCTGCGCGCCGCTGCAGGATCGCGGTCTTTCGTGCGGGATGACGGTAGGTCCAGGCCGCTTCGACCAGCACGCGTCGCACATGGCTGTTGCCCGTCTTGGTGATTGCGCCACGGCGTTCGCGCTTGCCGCTGGAATGTTCGCTTGGCACCAGACCCAGATAGGCCATCAGTTGGGGCGCGCCAGCGAAGCGTGCGAGATCGCCTAGTTCCGCGACCACCGTCACGGCCGCGAGCAGACAGATGCCGCGCAGCGCCATCAACGCCTCGATCACTGGCCAAACCGGGCTGGCGTGCGCCGCCGTCTCGACTTCGCGGTCAAGACTGGCCACGCGGCTGCCACAAGCCTGCGCCGTGTCGATATATTCCTGCAGGACGATCTGTTGCTCCGGCCGGGCGAACCTGATGCCTTCCAGCCAGCGCCAGTGCGACTGTGTCCACCTGGAGCGGCCGGTGTAGCGATGGCCATGGCGCGACAGGAACGACAACAGCCGTTGCTTGGCCTGGCGTTGCAGATGCTTCATGTCCTCACGCGCACGGGTCAGATCGCGCAGCGCCTCCTGTGCCTCATCCGGAATCCACACGGGGCTCAACTCACCGGCGCGATGGAGGCGCGCCAGGCTTAGGGCATCGCGCCGGTCGGTCTTCACACGTTCGCCCGGCTTCTTCGGAATCAGCGACGGCGCCACGACCTGACAGTCCTGCTTGAGCTCAAGCAACTGTCGGCAAATGGCGGTAAATTTCAAGCTAGATGTCGCCTCAACGATTAAATTTAGGCGGCTTTTTGCTCCTGTCGGTGGTCGCGTTTGATGGGTTCGAAGTTGTCTGTCTGATCGGGATTCAGGTGGACTGTGTGTACGCGCTTCCAGTTTCGCGTGGGGCCTTTCCATCGTAGCGGATTGCGCTGCTTTGCCGCCTCGTAGAGCGTCGCGCGGCGATCGAGGACCTGCTGGTCGAGGTTGGCGTGCCGTTGGGCAGGCGTGACGAAACGGATCGCGCTGTGACGATGTTCGTGGTTATACCAGCGCACCAGCCCCGTGACCCAGGCGCGCGCGGCAAACAGCGTGTCGAACGCCTGCAGAGGATAGGCCGGCCGGTACTTCAGTGTTTTGAACAACGATTCCGAGAACGGGTTGTCGTTGCTCACGCCCGGTCGACTCAATGACGGCATGACGCCCAGAGCCTGCAGGGTGGCGAGCATCGTGGCACCCTTCATTGGGCCGCCGTTATCCGAATGCAGAATCACCTGGCCCGGTTTGATTGCTTCCCGCGCACATAGATCCTTCAGGAGCTCGCTGGCCTGGGCGCTGCTCTCTTCGGCGTAGACCTGCCAGCCGACGACCATCCTGCTGAACACGTCCATGAACAGATAGAGATAGAAATACTGCCCGCGAACTGTCGTCGGCAGGTAAGTAATATCCCAGCTGAACAACTGATTGGGCCCGTCGGCACATACTGCGCGAGGCTTGCTGCGGGCGCGGGCTGGTCGTTCACTGCGCCGATGAGCAAGCTGTTTCTCTTCACGCAGCACCCGGTAGAACGTCGATTCAGAGGCGATGTAGCGGCCCTGGTCGGCCAGGCGAGGCACGATTTGGCTCGGTGGCAGATGGCCGAATTCGACAGAGTTGGCCACCGCCAGTAGTTCAGCGCGCTCATCGGTCGACAGCTTGTGAACAGCATCATGATGGCGTAAGGTGCGCCCATCCACTGCTTCAGGACCGCCGCCTTGCCAGCGTTGCACGGTGCGCGCGCTTAGCCCGAGCACGGCACATGCGCGTGCCTGACGAGCCCCGGCTGTGGTCGCCTCACCGATCAGCTCCCGCAATGTCGCGCGCTCTTCGGGGGAGCTCATTCGTCCTCGTCCCCGAACAGCGCCTGATACTTTTTTGAAAGTACCAGCAACGCGGCCGCCTCCGCTAAAGCCTTTTCCTTGCGTTTCAGTTCGCGCTGCAGTTGCGCATTGGCCTGTTTCAGCTCGCGCAGCTCTGGAGCGTTTGCACGTGCGCTGCCTGAGGTGCCGGCCGAGCAGAACTGGGCGCGCCACTGGTCCAGGTGATGGGCAAACAGACCCCGTTCACGGCACCACGCGTTCAGTGCCTCGTCGCTCAGTCCATGGCTCTGCTGCAAGGCCAGCAGGCGCTCTTCCAAAGACCAGTCTTCCGGGCGCCGTGCATCGACTGGCCCCGGGTTGCGGTTTGCGGCGTTAGACACGCGGATCCACTTCCTCAAGGTTAATACGTTCATGTTCAGTTCCGAGGCAACCGTTCCTACGGACCGGTTGCCTCGTTGCAGGACCTTTGCCAGCGCCTGCTCCCTGAATTCGACAGAATACGTCCGTTTGGCATTCAACCTGCACCTCTGAGTTCTTCAAATTAAGAAAATTCAGAGGCGACATCTAGTGTGACGCAGGGGGATGGTGTAGCCGCAGGGGCCGGCTTCGTAGCAGAACGCCAACCGTCCCGTGCGTCCCGTGCCGCGCCTGAGTTGCGCCACCAGTTTCGCGATGGCCTCGGGGGTGTTCACGATCTCGCCCATATACCGCAGCTCGCCGGCCGTGTCGGCGACCGCCACGGCAATCGTTTCCTGATGCACATCCAGACCCACGTACTTGCTAAACTTGTTCATGAGCTGCCCCCTCAATGCGGCACTGAGCCGCGGTGTAGCCCACCTCAAGCTTAATCCGCGTACCTTGAGGTGCGGCAGGTCCATACATGATGTCTAGCAGATAACAGCACTTACCAATCCAAACGTCTATGCAGATACAAGCCGGTCAACCTGTCGAAGACAGCGACGATGTATTCATGGCCGCCGCGTTGAGTCGAGGCGGCATCGAGGTTGAGTGTTCCGACATGCCTCATTTGAGAGAAGCGCCATCGCTCTTAGGGCCGATTCTTGACCGATTGCGCGCTTGTGACAGTGTCACTACAGATGCCGCTGCCCACATTTTTATAGCGGATTCGTTCACGCAGTTCGCCGACGAGTAATGTTTTATGCACATCCCAACAATCGCTGAAGCGTCGGCATTGATAGCAGCGCGGAAGCTATCACCGGTAGAACTCGTATCAGACTGCCTCGAACGTATCGACTCAATCGACGCTTCACTGCATAGCTTCATTACGGTAACGGCCGAACGAGATCGGGAAGCGGCGAAAGCAGCCGAAGGGCGGATGATGAGAGGCGAGCTGAAAGGTAAGCTCGATGGTATACCTATTGGTCACAAAGATATCTACTTCACGCGAGGCGTGCTGACTACGGCTCATTCACGGCACCTGGAGCAATGGGTGCTGTCGTGCCTTGATCGGATCATCATCACGGGCACACTGCCGGGGGCGTGCTACGCGGGCGGCATGACGAGCTTCCTGTACGCGCACGGCATCCGGATTTTCGACTATCCACGGTTTGCCGAGCCGTTGCGCAATCGCATTCGCGAGCGGGCGCAGGAAGTCTGTGCTGCGGCCGGCGTGCAGATTGAATACGTCAATCAGCGCCACCTTGTTGAGCAAAAATAAATCTATGGTCCGCCCCATTTTTGCAACCCTGAGTTTCGATGTCGTTGTTGGCTTGCCTAAATCTATTCGGCGTCGTTGTGGGGACTGCTCCCCGCGCCACGATGAGATTCGCGCCTGACGATCCTTTAAAGTTGTGCGGCTTTGAAAGCCTCTTTATTTGCCAGGTTGTTCGTCAGGCCGGTGTGCCGTTCACGTCATCAATTTTCAGCGTCGCAAAACCATGGAGGTGGTTCGTAAGGAAGGTAAAACTACGCTCGTTCAGGCCGCAGGACTTGCGACCTTGGCGTCAAAGGTCGTGTGGCGTGCAACGATCGCCCATGCGGTTCGCGCCAGCTTATTGGCCAGCGCGCACGCAACTACATTTGAATGTCGGCGCGTCAGCATCGCGCGAACCCACTCTGCCAGACGACCGGTTCGTTTCTCCAGGCATCGCATGTAAGCTCGTGCGCACAAGACCAGCAGGCGCCTGACGTTCTTGTCGCCGCGTCGGCTGATCCCGAGAAGATTGATCTTCCCGCCCGTACTGTACTGTCGGGGAACGAGCCCAACCGATGCTGCGAAGTCGCGACTGCATCCGTATTGCTTGCCATCACCCATTTCCGCGGCGAGCGCGCTTGCAGTAATCGGGCCGACTCCCGGTATGCTCATGAGACGCTGTCCGACATCGTCGTCAGCGAGTTGACGCGCCAGCTCCTGGTCAAGCTCACCGATTTGTTCGTCGAGGTACTTGAAGTGTTCGTGAAGGCGTTCGAGAATCGCAATCAGCCGGGGCGGTAGTTCATGTCCGGCGAGCACAGCAGGCAAACGCTTAACGACGCTCTTGCCCACCGGCAAGCTGACGCCGAACTCGAGCAGGAAGCCGTGCATCTGATTGACGGTCCTGGTGCGGTCGCGCACTATCGACTCGCGCACGCGGTGTAAGACCGAAAGGGTTTGCTGCGATTCCGTCTTCGGCGTCACGAATCTCATCGTTGGCCGCGAGGCTGCTTCGCAGATCGCTTCCGCATCGACAAAGTCATTCTTGTTTGATTTGACGAATGGCCTGACGAATTGCGGCGAGATCAGTTTAACCGTGTGTCCCAATGCAGCCAGCTTTCGCGCCATATGATGCGAACCGGCGCAGGCCTCCATGGCGACTGTACAGGCATGAAACGTCGCGAAGAATTCGATCAGTTGCTTGCGGCTTACCTTTTTGCGAAACACGGCTTTGCCTTGTCCGTTCTGCCCATGTACATGAAAGCTATGCTTGCCGAGATCGATGCCAACGAGCGTTGCGTCGTCCATGATGGTCTCTCCAGTTCAGTATGAACACTGCCAGCGTAACGTAACCGCTAAGGCGGGGCGGACCATCCCATTAGTTGTATAGTACCTTCGTTGATTTCAAAGGATTTTCTGGGGCGTGGCGGTTTCGGTCAGGGCAAGTTGTATAGTGTGTGCATTGATATTAAAGGGAAACGCCTCGAAAACAGACGGGCGAATTCTCAAATCTGTGGCATTGCAGCTCAAAAGCGGGGTGACTTTCACGGTGCGCTCCGCAGCGATGCGGCGTATATCCGACAAGCATCCCCCAAGGGGCCCTCCTGCCCGGCATAGGCGTGAAGGTGGGCGGGTACGCGATACCCTGGGGGATCGCCCTGCTCAGTTTGACGAAGCCGGGCGTATCTGCGGCCATATCAACGTGAAGCTCACTCCGCCGCGCGCAGGGACATCCAAGGTGCGCGTCCGCATTACGCCGTCGGAAGTCGCGGTCAGACGATAGTGGCCCGGAGGAATCCGCGCAAAAAGGAACGGGCCGTCTGAGGTAGCGGCAAATACAACGGTTCCATAGACCTTGCGCACTTGCATGCCTACGCCTGAGAGGTACGCCCGAGCTGGAGGCGAACGTCGCCCGCACGCTGTAAGTGGACGCGATTGCCCTCAGCGCGGCCGCATCATCTTCGCCGACTCCGCCCGTGAGCGGAAATGTCACCGTGATCGCAAAACCCTGGCGGCTCGCGGTATCGATCGTGAGTGAGCCGCCCCAGCATGTGCGCGTGCTCGCGAATGCCAATCAAGCCGAACGACCTGCCCGTACGGGCGTGAGCGCCGCTGCCGCCGTCGGCATCCACGATGCCGTGCCCATTGTCCGCCACCCGCAGTAGCTGCCTTCGATCTGGAGTGTGAGCACGACAAGCATGGCTTCAGCATGCTTCGCGACGTTGGTCAGCGCCTCCTGAACGATGCGGAACAACGTCGACGAGCCGTTGGACGTGAAGTTGGTGTCGCCGGGATCGATGCGGCGCTCGACGTTAATGCCGTAGCGTTCCATGAAATCGCGGACGAGCCAGTCGATGGCCGGCAGCAGCCCGAGGTGGTCGAGCATCACCGGTCGCAGGTCGGCGGCGATGCGCCGAACCGATGCGATCGTCGTATCGATCAGGCCGCGCATTCGGCGCAACGGGTCGAGCACGTCTGGACTGGAGGGGCGCTGCCTGCGCAGCGCCAGCTCGAACGCCGCCAGGTCCATCTTCTGCGCGTTGAGCGGCTGGCCGAGGTCGTCGTGCAGCTCGCGTGCAATGCGCGTTTTTTCCTCCTCACGTACGTTCTAGAGTTTCGCGGACAGATCCCGGAGTTCTTCGCGCGACTGCTTAAGATCATTGTCGGCCCGCACGCGCTCGGTCACGTCACGCAACATGACTGTATAGAGCTTGCCGGTGCTGTCGTTGATCTGCGAGATCGACGCTTCGATCGGAAACTCCTCACCGTTTGCGCGCAGGCCGAACAACACTCGCTGATGCCCCATCTGCCGGTCCGACACGCCGGTTTCGCCAAATCTGTCGACGTGCCTTGCATGCGCCGCGCGAAAGCGCTCGGGAATGAAGCGCGAGATGGGCTCGCCGATGGCCGCCATCGCCGAACATCCGAACAATCGCTCCGCCATGGGATTGAACAGGAATGCGCTGAGTCTCATCGATCGTAATGATGGCTTCCATTGCCGAGCGGATGATGCCCATCATCCGGGCTTCGTTCACCCTGGACTGGCTGCGCGACTCCGTGGCCGCGCTGTGCGAGGCGGCACGCTCGCGCGCAAGGAGCCAAGCCAGCGCGGCAAGTAGCGCCGCACCGGCCGTGCCGGCAGGCCCGAGGCGATGACACCGGCATCTCTTGCACCGCCGCGCCGGAGGCGACCAGCGGCGGCTAACGTGGGACCGCCGTCCGGTGCGTCGTGACGCTCAGTCGCGAATCAAGGGGAATGGGAAGAATGTTCTATTGACCGCACGAACCACCCCGAAAACGCCGCTAGCGGCAGTCAAACATTCATCTCCCACTCGCCGGCGGCTTCGTCGTGTCTCAGGATATAGGGTGGTGGCCACAAAGCACAAAGGCCCGTCCAGAAGCGACAGGCCTTCACACGTTTTGCGGAGCAAAGACAAAGAAGGGGTGCTTTTCGCGTGTTGCGAAACCGCTGGAAGCCTTACTGCGCTTCGTTGGTGCCAGGAGAGGACTATCATTTAAATCGCAGGTAATTGATTTTATTGGGATATTGCGTAACTAATGTCGTGGCTGTACTCATTGACGTACTCGCTTGCTGCTGCCTATAAAAAATACGCCGCTTTGTCGCGCAAGCACGACGATCTTTGGCGACTATGCCCGACACCGTGAAGGTGCGTAGTCGCCTATGGCGATCGTCCCCAAGCTTCTTGAAGTGCTGCTGCTTACCCGAGCAGTCGTCGGCGCAAAACCAGGTAGGCCTCCTCATCCATCAGCTTGTCCGCCGTAGTCCCGGCCAGTTTTCCGCGCCGTAGAGCCCTTCTGTATCGGATTGGGCAACGAAATACACCGGTTTGAGGTTGATGCCGAGGCGTGCCCGTGTCCGGCTAGACCACCTGGAGGCTTCGGATTCACGGGCGACACCCGTTGGCAGCAATGGCCGGATTGACGGCAATCGTGAGTCACCGCTTGATGATTCTTGTTTGAATTGGGCAATCACCGCGCCACCCTCGAGCCCGCCTGGCGTCTAACTCTGAAGCGGCCCCAGATCTCCGGACTCCCGCTTAACAACGAAGGTGTCGTTCATGTGGGTGACGGGTAGGGAAAATACTACCGAGCTCTTCGAAGCATAATCATTATAATGATTCGTATGGATGAGGTTGTAGGCCCCGGTGCCGTCAAGGCGAAGCCGTGCATCCGCGGTCGGGGCAAATGTTGGCTTAACGAAACAATGGACAAAATTTTTTTATGAACCAAGTCTCGTCGGGAAAACTGGAAGAAGGCGTCGACACGCACGCATTCGTCGATAGCGAATATGGACGCCTCACGGAGGTGCTCGTATGCGATGCGATGTACTACGATTGGGCGCGCTCAAACACCATGGTCACTGGCGCGCTGGACGCGGGGAAGACCGCCGATGTTGCCGCAGCGATGAGCCAGCATCGAGAGCTGCGATCCGCGCTGACCGAAGCAGGGGTCACCTGCCGTCTTCTTGAGCAGGACCCGCACCTGTTTTATCAGACATACACGCGAGACAGCAGTGTCATGACGCCCTTTGGCTTACTGCTGTGCCAGATGGCCAGACCCGAGCGACAGGCAGAGTGGGGGCCGATCGTCGATTTCTGCGCGTCGTCTGATATCCCGGTCTGGAAAAGGGTGACTGCTGGAAGCCTGGAAGGTGGAGATGTCCAGATCCTGTCGCCGGGCCAGGTCGTCATTGGTGTGAACGAAGTACGGACGACGTATGCGGCTGCCGAGCAGGTTGCAGCGTGGTTTGCGGAGGCTGGCTGGCAAACTCGTTTTATCAAGGTTCCTGCGTACTTTCTCCACCTCGACGTTCTGTTCAGTGTTGTCAACGACAAGGTAGCGCTGTGCGCCACAGACATTCTCGACCCGGACGACGTTGCGTGGCTGCGAGAACGGTATGAACTGATTGATGTCGGTTACCGCGAGGTGATGAGCATGGGTGCCAATGCCGTCGCCCTTGGCGACGATCGGGTACTTTCCTCAAAACAGAATCCTCGCATCAACGCTGCATTGCGTGCACAAGGTTTCCATGTGTTCGATCCTGACCTCGAACAATTCGTGATTGAGGGCGGCGCTGCGCATTGTTTGACCATGCCACTTCGTCGGAAGCTTGTTTGGGGTGCGAAATGACCAAGGTCGAGTTTAAGGGCGGCACCACGATCGCCGCTCCGAAGTTGCCGAAGGTGCAGTATGGTCGAGGCGTATATGTCTTCGACACCACCGGGAAGCAATACATCGACGGCTCGGCTGGACCGGCCGTCTACAGTCTTGGACACGGGAATGAAGAGGTCAACGAGGCCATTGCTGCACAGCTCAGACAAATCGCCCATGGCTATCGGTATCTGTTCACCAGTGACCCTCTGGAAGAGCTGTCCGATCTTATCCGGGAGGCGTGTGGACCGGACTTTACGTCGATGGTCTTTGTATCCGGGGGGTCGGAGGCAGTCGAGTCGGCGTTGAAGCTCGCTTTGCAGTATCACAGCGCGCTTGGCAACTCTAGCCGTCGACGCTTTATCTCGCGTCAGCGCTCATGGCACGGGAACACTCTTGGAGCCCTTTCCATATCCGGCTTTCTTGAGCGCAAGGCACCCTTCGAGGGCGCTCTCATTCCAGCATCGTTGATCAGTCCTGCGAATGAGTATCGGCCCCTCAAAGGCGTGCCTGCGGATGAACTGGGCAGGGCTTGCGCCGACGAACTGGAACAGGAAATCCTGCGCATGGGCGCCGACAATGTCGCCGCGTTTGTATTCGAGCCCGTCGTCGGCGCTGCAGGCGGCGTTGTTCCTGCGCCGAAGGGCTACGCCAAAGCCGTTAGGGAAGTCTGCAACCGCCACGGGGTGCTGATGATCGCGGACGAGGTGATGTGTGGCTCCGGCCGATGCGGAACGTGGCGAGCGCTGGAGTTTGATGACGTGGTCCCCGACATCATGCCGATCGCGAAAGGACTGGGTGGCGGCTATATTCCACTGGGGGCGACCGTCTATACACAGAAGGTCGCAGAAGTCATCAACGGCGCGTACGGCGGCCCGATGACAGGGCACACCTTCACCGGCCATACGGCCGCGTGCGCTGCTGGCGTCGCTGTTCAGAAGATTATCAGGCGGGATCATCTAATCGAACGGGTCCAGACCGCCGGGCAGCGGTTCGGCGACATGCTTAAAGCAGAGTTGGCGGATATCGAAGCCGTCGGCGATATCCGCGGCCGCGGCTTTTTCTGGGGCGTTGAATTTGTGGAAGACCTGGAGCGCAAGACACCGTTCGCCGCCGAAAAGCAGCTCTATCTCAAGATTAGACAGAGGACGCTGGCGAATGGCCTCATCTGCTACCCGTCTGGCGGCAATGTCGACGGAGTATCGGGTGACACCGTCATCCTAGCGCCGCCCTACATTGCTACGGATAACGAACTTGCTGAGATCGTCGAGAAGTTTGCGAGGTCGTCCCGTGAGGCTCTTTCAGAGCTCGGAAGGTGAGGGTCCGTACAGGTCCCGCGAAACTGGCAATCACGCGTACCAGTCCTGACTGTAATCAACAGAATCGGTGAACATCATGAAAAAGCTTCACGTTTTGCTGGCTGTCGTCATTGCTTTCATCGTCCTGCCGACGCTCTCGTTCTCCAAAAACATCTCGACGATCCGGTTCGGCACATCCCCCGATTATCCCCCCTTCGAGTCCAAGTCGCCTGACGGTAAGCTCGTCGGTATCGATATTGATCTGGGGAACGCGGTTTGTGCCCAGTTGCACGCGAAATGTGAATGGGTCGAAGGAGATTTCGACGGTCTGATTCCCAGCCTGAAAGCGAGAAAAATCGACGTGATTCTCTCGGGGATGATGGCGACCGAGCAGCGAAAGAAGGAAATCGACTTTAGCGACAAGCTGTACAGCGCGCATAGCCGGCTGCTGGTGTCCAAGGCAAGCGCGTTGCAACCCACCGCTGAGAGCTTGCGGGGCAAGAGCGTCGGTGTTCTCCAGGGCTCGGTAGAGGAGACCATTGCAAAAGCGCAGTGGGCTAAATCGGGCGTGCAGGTCGTCCCGTACGCCAACCAGGACCAGGCGCTCGCAGATCTTGTAAATGGCCGTTTGGATGGCGTTCTGGTGGAGCAGATCCAGGCTGGTGTGGGCTTTCTCAAGACCGAGCGGGGTCGTGGGTTCAAGTTTGCTGGAGGACCTATCGTGGTGAACGGCATCGCTGACTATACCGCCATGGGCCTTCGCAAGGACGACCCCAGTCTCAGGCAGTCCATCAACGACGCGCTGCAAAAGATCCGATCCGACGGAACTTACACGACCATCACTCACAAGTACGTTGACTTCGACATCTCGAATTAACGATCTGTACTGAGACAGGCTCCTGCCTACTGAATAGAGCTAGAAACAATGGAAGACATCGAAAATGTATAGTGATAGAGGTGCAACGTGAGCGACAGAATCCTGGCGCTGTCTGATCTGAGAATTGACGGTCACCGGCTTTGGCGCAGTCTGATGGACCTTGCGAAGATCGGTGCAACGGAGAAGGGCGGAGTTTGTCGACTCGCACTGACACAATTGGACAAGGAGGCTCGAGATCTGATTGTCCGTTGGGCAACCGAACTCGGTTGTGCCGTGCGAATCGACAAGATTGGAAACATCGTAGCTCGCCGTCCTGGGACGAACCCTGATTTGCCTTCGGTAATGACGGGAAGTCACATCGACACGCAACCGACTGGCGGGAAGTTCGACGGAAATTATGGCGTTCTTGCAGGTCTTGAAGTGCTGCGAACACTGAACGACCAGGGACTAAGGACCATTGCGCCAGTGGAAGTCGTCGTATGGACGAATGAAGAGGGATCCCGATTTGTTCCAGTCATGATGGGATCCGGTGTGGCAAGCGGGGCCTTTTCACTCGAGTACGCGCTTTCGCGCGAAGACGCGGACCAGATATCGGTCGAGGATGCGCTGAAGTCTATTGGCTATCAAGGTTGCGTTGAGCCATCGTACTCACCCAAAGCATATTTCGAGGCGCATATCGAGCAGGGCCCGGCTCTCGAAACGGCGGCCTGCACCGTCGGTGTCGTCACCGGAGCGCTGGGTCAGCGGTGGTACAACGTCAAAGTTCAAGGACAGGAAGCACACGCCGGTCCAACTCCCATGAATCTGCGTCGGGATGCCTTGCTTGCGGCGGCTGACCTTGTCAAAGGGATCAATCGAATCGCAACCGAATCTTCCCCGAACGCGCGGGGAACCGTTGGCTGTATGTCCGTGTTCCCGAACTCCCGGAACGTCATTCCAGGCCAGGTGACGATGACTGTCGACCTTCGTGCCGATTCGGCCGAGCTCCTTGACATACTGGATGCGCAGTTCCGAAGACTTTGCTCGGAATGTGAATTGCCCGTCGAAGTCGAACAGGTCGTTCACTTTGCGCCTCAGCCCTTCGACAGCTTCCTGGTGGGTTCGGTCAGACGGACGAGCGCAGATCTTGGCTATTCCTCGATGGATCTGCTTAGTGGTGCCGGACACGATGCGGTTTACCTGGCCAGCATCGCACCTGCGGCGATGATCTTCGTCCCGTGCGAAGGTGGGATCAGTCATAACGAAGTCGAGAACGCATCTCCAAAGGACCTGGAGGCGGGGGCTAACGTCTTGCTCCAGATCATCATCGAAGCGGCGGGAGTAGATGACGCATAGTCGCGGGCGATACTGGCACGCTCCGCACGCGCCGCTGCAGCAGGAGATAGGCCATAGTGCCAACCTAAGTTCTGCGCGATGCAGGCCGCGTCAGTATCCGTCGCTCAACGAGCGAGGGTGCTGAGGCGGAGTACCGCCTGCTGAGACACAGACTGCCTGCCGAGACACCAGGATGAGTATTTTTTATGAACACACTAAGCATACGAGACATCACAAAAAATTTTGGCGGGCATTCCGTACTCAAAGGTGTGTCTATGGAGGCGCGCGCGGGGGACGTGATCAGCCTGATCGGCTCTTCCGGGTCGGGCAAGAGCACTTTTCTCCGGTGCATCAATTTCTTGGAGAGCCCCAACGGGGGCACCATCAAGTTGCACGACGAGGAGATTCAGACGTTCCCGAACGCCCACGGTGATCTCATCGTTAGAGACAAAAAGCAGCTGCAACGACTGAGAGCGCGACTCGGAATGGTCTTTCAGCATTTTAACCTTTGGGCGCATATGACGGTGCTGGAAAATGTAACGGAGGCTCCACATCGTGTTGCAAAGGTCTGTCGGTCGGAAGCGCGTGACCGCGCGCTCCATTATCTCGAGAAGGTCGGCATGCCGAGGACCCATTGCGACGCGTATCCATCGCACTTGTCCGGGGGGCAGCAACAACGGGTTGCAATCGCGCGCGCCCTTGCCATGGAACCAGACGTCCTCCTCTTTGATGAACCGACGTCGGCGCTCGATCCCGAACTCGTTGGCGGGGTTCTCAGGGTCATGCAAGGACTAGCGGAAGAGGGGAGAACGATGGTGCTGGTGACACATGAAATGGAATTTGCCAGGTCAGTGTCAAGCCGTGTCATGTTCCTTGATCAGGGGCAAGTAGAAGAGGAGGGGGCTCCAGAAGAGATTTTCGCTCGCCCCCAAAGTCCGCGACTCCAGCGTTTCCTCTCAGGTAGTCTCAAATGAACCTACGTCGATCACAAGGCGATTCCTGGATCAGAAGGAGCGGGGCATGCTAAGCGGTTATGGCACGGAAATATTCTATGGCGCCCTGGAGACGCTGAGACTGTCACTGCTATCGCTTGTCGTGGCGTTTCTCGTAGGGCTCCTCGGGGCGACGGCCAAGCTATCGGGAAACCGGCTAAGCTTCTTCCTGTCCACCTGCTACACCACACTCATCCGGGGGGTCCCAGATCTCGTACTGATGCTGCTGACGTTTTACAGCATTCAAATCGCGTTGAATGTGGTGACCGACCGCGTCGGGGCAACGCAGGTCGACATCAGTCCGTTCTGGGCTGGCTCCGCGACAATTGGTCTCGTGTACGGAGCATATTTCGTCGAGACGTTTCGCGGGGCTTATCTGTCAATCAGCCGGGGGCAGATTGAGGCAGCGATGGCGTATGGGATGACGTATTGGACCGCATTTAAACGGATCATCTTCCCGCAACTTATGTTGCACGCTTTACCAGGAATCAGTAACAACTGGCAGGTTATCGTGAAGGCAACGGCGCTGGTATCGATCATCGGTTTATCAGACCTAGTTAAGGCCGCACAGAATGCTGGACGTAGTACCTTCAACAGTTTCTTCTTCATGCTGGTTGCAGCCTGTGTCTACCTGGTTCTGGCTGCGATTTCTACAGTCGCGCTTGACCGGCTGGAGCGCCACTACTCCAGACATGCTCGGGGCATTTCACGATGATTGGCTTACTTAGACAGTATTGGCAACCACTCCTTGTCTTCGACGGTGATCACTTCAGCGGACTCATAGTTACGCTATGGTTGCTTGTTCTTTCAGTCGCATTTGGTTTCGTACTCGCGGTGCCTCTTTCCGTTGCGCGAAATTCGCCTGATCGATATGTTTCTGGGGCAGTAAAGGCATACACGTTCGCGATCCGCGGCACGCCACTCTATGTGCAGTTGCTGTTGATCTACACCGGAATTTATGGCCTCGAATTTGTGAGAGCGAGCGACATTCTGAGTACTTTCTTCAGAAGCGGCATGAACTGCACAGTTTTGGCATTTTCACTGAGTACCTCAGCGTACACTACGGAAATATTCGCAGGAGCAATGCGGGCCATTCCTCGTGGGGAGATAGAGGCCGCGAGAGCCTTCGGAATGTCCTCAGGTGCGGTCTACCGTGTCGTAATGATCCCGGCTATGCTTCGCCGCGCGTTGCCGATGTACAGCAACGAAATCATCCTTATGTTGCATGCCACGACGCTTGCTTTCACCGCGACGGTGCCGGAGATCATGAAGGTCGTGCGAGACATGAACGCGGCGACATACATGACGTTCTCGAGCTTTACAATCGCTGCGCTGATATACCTCGCGATATCATTTTTACTGATTGGCGCATTCAAGAAAGCCGAGAAAAAATGGCTGGCGTTCCTGGCGCCCAGGTCAACCGGTGCAGGTCGTGTATTTCATTGGCAATTCGGCCGCCGCGTTAAGCGCTTTACAGGATATTTTCTGACGTTGCTTTCGATAAAGTGGCCGCCAAAGCGCCTCCGTCGCGGTTCTGACTAGGAAAGAAATACTTATAGAAAATGTGGGTTTAGTGTGTGCGTAAAGCGATAATCGTCAAGCGAATCCTTAATCAATGGATGACGGAGATTTCCGGTGCGTTTATAGGCAGTCTGCCTTGCGCGCTTGAATCAAAGGAGTTGCCGCAATGTTGAAAACTACCATGGACCTGGTCGGCTACAGCGATCGACTCTCGGCCGTATCAGGCGAATCCATCGCCTTCAAGGTATCCAGTCGCCTGGAATCCCCTTTCGCGGCGCGACTTGTTCGAGTGATCCATGCAGATGTGAATCCTGCGGGGCCTGGCTTGCGTATGGTGGACCTGGGCCACATCTACTCGACCAGCGCACCGTCAGTCGAGCAGTTGATTCATCGAGGATCCTGGATTCATGTGCCTGGCGTACCGTGGCCTAACCCTGTCGATAACTGGTCGGTTTCAGTCCGGGTGCTACCGACGTTAGCAAAGAGCGGCTCACAATGCATTATGTCGCAGTGGGACTCGGACAAGACAAAAGGATGGCAGATCGGTATCGGTGGTGACGGGGCGACTGCAACCTGGTCCGATGACAGTGGTTCAACCGTGAATCTGCGCGCGAATTGCCCCGTTGGAGCGCGATGGTCTGATGTTTCTCTCTGCTTCGACGCCAGGACGCGAACGCTGAAGCTGTCTTTTACGCCGATTGATTCGCGTTATGTCGGCGCGGAAGCACAAGCAGTCGTGTCTGCCGATGGTTGGCGCGGTCCCGCGCCCGCCGTTGCAATCGCGACTCTGTCCGCCGATGCGCCAAAGCTTCATTTCAATGGGCGCATCGAAGCGCCGAGAATCTACGCCGGTGCAATCGTGATCGCAGCATGGGATTTCTCGGTTGGAATTGATACAGCAGACATTTTTGACCGCGGTCCGAGTGCGCGTCACGGTCGAATCGTTAATCTTCCTACGCGCGCAGTCCGCTCCTCGAATTGGGCCGGTCGCGAGTTCTGCTGGCGTGCTGCCCCGGATGAGTATGCGGCGATTCATTTCCATCAGGAAGACATTGACGACGTCAATTGGGAAACGTCCTTTACCTTCACTGTGCCCGACGATCTGCCTTCCGGCTCTTACGCGATGGCACTTGCGGACGACAGAGGAGTTGATCGTGACTGGGTGCCGTTCTGGGTAAGCGCGCGTCCCGGACGACCGGGCCACGCACTCGCGATCGTCATACCGACGTACACCTACCAGGCCTACGCAAACTTTGCGCGCGGCAACTTCGATGAAGAATTCCGCGCCAAGGTTAATGCCTGGCAGGCGTATCCACATAATCCGGACGATCATCCGGAGGTTGGCTTATCAACCTACAATCTGCACGCTGATGGCAGCGGCGTCGCCTTTTCTACCCGTCTACGGCCCATGCTGACGATGCGCCCTGGTTTCATGACATTCAATGAGCCACGCGGATCGGGCTGTCGCCACTACATTGCAGATCACTATCTGCTCGACTGGCTCGAACGCGAGGGTATCGGGTTTGACATCGTCACGGACGACGACCTTGAGCGTCACGGTGCGGCCATCCTCGAGCCTTACCGCGCGGTCCTCACCAGCACCCATCCGGAGTACCACACCGAACGCACACTCGACGCGATCGAGGGATATCTTAAGCAAGGTGGCAATCTTGCCTATCTTGGGGGTAACGGATTCTACTGGAAGATCGCCGTATCCGACCTGTTTCCCGGCGCGCTTGAGTTACGCCGCGGCAACAACGGGATCAGGAACTGGACCAGTCTCCCGGGCGAACTCCATAACGCATTCGATGGCCGACTGGGCGGCCTCTGGCGGGACAGTGGCCGGCCTCCACAGCGGCTGGTTGGCATTGGATTTTCGGCGCAGGGGCCTTTCGAAGGCTCGTACTATCGCGTTCACGATGACGCGCGTGAACAGCCTGGAGGCTGGCTGCTTGATGGCGTCCCCTCGGGAATCATCGGGGATTACGGGCTCTCGGGGGGCGGTGCAGCAGGGTTCGAACTCGACTCTATGTCAACCATAGCGGGTTCGCCGGAACAATACACTCTCCTCGCGACGTCTGAAGGGCATTCAGCGGCCTTCGGCGCCGCGCTCGACGCACTCACGGCGCATGACGAGTCGCTTGATCACGGCCCACTTGCATCTTTGATCAAGGCCGAGATGATCTGGTACGAGACGGGTTGGGGGGGATCAGTCTTCTCGGTGGGATCGATAACCTGGTGCGGCAGCCTTTCACACAACAAGTACTGCAATGACGTTGCAAAAATCATGAAGAACTACGCGATGCGCATGACGCGGCGCGATGCCTAGTTTTTCTAACCCGGAAGTTTCAGCGGGCGACCGTATCCATCCGGGGATGGCCGCACCAGGTTCTTCCAGCACAGTGGCTTCCGGCTGAAACGCCGGTAGCTGCTGCTGACGCCCGGTTTCCAATTCGCGGCATCGGCCACAAAGGATCCGCGGCGTTGCTGCGAAACGGTCGCTCGACTAATCGTCTTTTCGCAAATAGAGGCAAGCATGTCAGACAAACCAATGCATTCGGGACCTACCATCATCACCGCCGCAGTCACGGGATCCATCCATACACCGTCACTCTCACCTTATCTGCCATACAAGGTCGAGGACATTGCTGCGCATGCTATTCAGGCTGCGGAAGCTGGTGCGGCCATCATCCATCTTCATGTCAGGGATCCCTTGAATGGTCAGCCGTCATCAAGCCCCGATCTCTTTCGCAATGTCGTGGAGCGAATAGCGTCAGCCACGGACGCTGTCATCAACGTGACGACTGGAGGCAGTTCGTCCATGTCGCTCGATGAACGCCTTGCCGCACCGCTCCGACTTAATCCGGAGATGTGCTCGTTGAACATGGGATCGATGAATTTTGGCATGTTCCCGCTGGCCGAGCGCCGCAACGAGTGGCAATTCGATTGGGAAAAGCCGTTCCTTGAAGCGTCACGACAGACAATATTCAAAAACACGTTCGCTGACATTGAGGAGATCCTGTCCGGTATTGGCACTCAGCGAGGAGCTCGTTTTGAGCTTGAATGTTACGACGTCGGGCATATTCAAACTGTGGCGCATTACCGGTCGCGCGGGCTGCTAACCGGTCCGATCTTCCTGCAGTTTGTGCTCGGCATTCTCGGCGGAATTGATGCTGCACCGGAACAACTCCTCCATATGAAGCATACTGCGGATCGCCTCCTCGGGCGAGACTACGAATTCTCGGTACTTGCCGGCGGCCGGCATCAGATACCGCTTGGAACAATGGGCGTGCTGCTTGGGGGCAATGTTCGTGTAGGGTTAGAGGACAGCCTGACAATAGGTCGCGGCAAGCTTGCGCAAAGTAGTGCGGAGCAAGTGTCCAAGATTCGACGCATCATTGAAGAACTCGGTAAGGAGGTCGCTACCCCGGACCAGGTTCGAGCGCGACTGGAGCTCAAGGGCAGAGGGCAGGTAGGTTTTTGAGCGTATTCCATCGCAAGGTGCGTAACGACATGTCCTCGGCCCGGCCGGCCGAGGCCATGCGTGAATCTTCCCCTAGCTTAGCTGGACCGAAACCGCCATAAGGTCAACAAGCTCCGTGAGCGACGGCGCTCGCCGACCGCTCACACGCCGTAAGGCCCGCTCGCGCCAGTGCAACAGGGGTTGCCGGCTTTTCAACGGGTTGCCTTGGCTTTCTGCCGCTTAACGGGCGGTTCATGATGTGCTCCGCCGTTGCGTTTTTCACGCCTGCTTTCGATGGATTCCGCCATTCCAAGAAGATGGCGATGCATCAACGAGTGCACATGCTCAACATCCCCACGGCGGAACATTTCGATCAATTCCTCGTGCTCCCTGATCACCTTCAGCGACGAGTCCTCGTCGTCGAACGTGAGCAGATCTTCAATCATCTCCCTTTCCGCCCTGCAGAGGAACAAGCCGACGAATCGGAGCAATGGATTGGGGCAATGTCTGGCTATGATTTCGTGGAAATCTATTTCGGCGTTCTTATGCGCGCGTCGGTCCAGTTCACCCCTGAGTCCTGCGCGACAGAGTTCGACCGTATGCTCGAGGGACTGCAGGACGTCCGGTGTCAGGGATTCGCACGACGAACGCGCGATCTCTGGTTCGATACTTTCCCGGGCATCGTAAATGTGTTGCCATGTCAGATTGCGGAAATAGAGATAAGTCTGCAGTCCCTGTAACACTGTGTCCGTAGGTATATCCGCAAGGCTGACCCCGCCGTTTTTCCCGGGCGTAACTTCGACGAGGCCGTGACTTTCCAGAATCGCAAGCGCTTCGCGTACCGTGGCTCTTGCCGAGCCGTAAGTTGCCATCAGGTCTTTCTCGCCCGGCAGCCGATCGCCTGGACTTAGGCTGTCGCGGATAATCATTGCCCTGATGTCCTCTGCGATGTAACGCGCCTGTCTCATCGCGGTCCGCCCGGATCTTGCAGCAATACTTTTGGGCAGGACGACGCGGGACGGCTCCGTGGTTGCCGAGCGTGAGGTCGACTGAGCCAGGCTCGCCGAGGAGCGTGTTGTAGTTCGTCTAATCATCTTTGACATGTGGGGACACTCGCACCCGAAAGGTCTGGCCGCAGCTTGTGCCGCCTTGACAGAGGAACAACGTATCCCAACCGGCCGTCAGGGCGCGGGCGATAGTCGTCGCCGCCACGTCGGGCGCGAGAAGGAAACGCTGCAAATGACACCAATTGTAATCTATGCAATAAGACGAACGTGCCGCTCAACAGAACGCTTGCCGCTGCGATGGGCAATCGTCGGCGGGCGGAGAGAAATCGTCCGCCCTGGCGATGCGAGTGGTGCGACCAACCTGATCAGTTTGCCGTCGGTGTGAGCCTTGCCTCGTTCACGACGAAAGTGCCGGCCGCGCTCGCAAGCAGCCTTCCGGACTCGTCGACCACCTCGGCGGCGGTGAAAGCGAGGCGTCGTCCCAACTGGGTCACCGAGCCGCTGGCCAAAACGGTCGAGCCGTTAGCCTCCTGGGCACCCAGGAAGCGAACCGACATCTCGGCGGTCGCAGATACTTGCGTGGCGCCGAGAGCCGAGTCCACAGCCAGCGCCATGGCGCAATCGAGTATCGTGGCGAGTGCGCCGCCATGCAGCTTTCCAGTGGGATTGCCTGCAAACGATGATGCGGGCATCGACAACTGAACGGATCCAGCGCGCGCCTGAACGACCGAGATCTTCAGCGTCTCGTAAATCGGGGACACCCACCCACGGCGCGCCTGCAGGCGCTGTAACCATTCGACGGTTCCTTCGCTGGATTGCCGGGTGGCCATATCACGTGTCATACCATCCTCCTGTGAGCGCAAAGGACTAGCGCCCACCACGCGCGCTCAAATTTAATTTTGACAAACAGTATAATCATTATAATGATTACGTTTGGTGATGTCGACTGCCATGCCATGGCCAGAGGAGACATCGCCCGCAAAGTCCGCGACTACCGCGTTTCCTTTCGCGGCGAACACAAGTGAACCCACCTCTTTCACGAGGGGATTGCCGAGGGAGCAAGGCATGCTAAACGGTGCGGCACTGTACGGTGTCCTGGCAACTTCGAGTTTGTCGTTGCTATCCCTTGCGGTGGGTTTCTCGTAGTCCTCCTCAAGTCGACGACGAAGATGTTTTCGTAACCGGTTAGCTTCTCGATGTCAATCTGATACACAGGATCTGCTGCCGTTTTACGGGATGCCTGGCAAGTGCCAGTGCACCATGATGTACGGAGTCTCTTCTTGTTCTAAGTATGGTTTGCATGGGGCGATAGATCGATTACAAAAAGGAGACGTCTGACAAAAAGTACATTTAGGATGTCGTAATATTCCAGAGAAAGAAAAAGCAAAATCGACAAAAGTTGTTATCAGTTGGTAACCAGGTTTGGAGGATACGATGAAAGGATGCAACGTAATCGCAGCATCCGTATTGTCGGCATGTGTCGTTCCCGCAATGGCGCAAAGCTCGGTGACGCTCTACGGCGTGATCGACGAAGGATTCGACTTCACCAATAACGTGGGCGGCAGCAAGGTCTACGAGCTGCAGAGCGGCTACGTTCAAGGCAGCCGATGGGGCCTGAAAGGCGCCGAGGATCTCGGCGGCGGTCTGAAGGCTGTTTTCCAGCTCGAGAGCGGCTTCGATGTCAATAACGGAAAACTCGCGCAAGGCGGCTTGATGTTCGGGCGACAGGCATACGTTGGCGTGACCAGTGACACATATGGCAAGCTCACACTTGGTCGTCAATACGATGAGTTCGCGCGTGCGCTGCCGATCCTGCGCAGACGCCGGATTCGCTACATGACGCTCCAGGGGGGCGAGCCGCTGGTTCACCCGAAGATCGAATCGCTCGTGGCCTCGGCCACGAAAGCCGGCATCGATTGCGGTCTGATCACGAACGGCTGGTTCCTCCCCCGCCACATCAAGCAACTGGCGGCGGCCGGCCTCAAGCGTCTCCTGATATCGATCGATAGCGCGGACATGAGCGAGCACGAGCGCAATCGCGGCCTGCGCGGTCTGGAGGCCCGCATCCGTGAGGGAATCGCTCAGGCGCACGCCTTCAGCATCCCGGTCTATGCATCGGTTACGGTCAGTCGTCTGGTCCGTTACGCGTCGCTTCCAGAGACGCTCAACCGGCTTGGCTTCGATGCCGTCACGTTTTCCTATCCAAGGCGCGAGGCGTTCGGTTCCACGTCGCTCGTTTACGACGAAACATCGACGCTCGTCGACATAAGCCGTGACGAGCTACTCGAAGCGTTGAGCGCAATCGCCCGCCTCAAAAAGCGCTTTCGTGTAATGGACCCGAGCGCTGCGCTGGCCGAGGTCGCGCGGTTCGTGCGCGGCGAACAGCAACTGATTCCATGTATCGGCGGCAGCAAGTATTTTTATATCGACTGGAACCTCGATGTCTGGCGTTGCGAGGCGTGGCCTGAGCCAATGGGCTCCGTCTTCGACCTCGACCGCCTGCCCGATCAACGGGAGCCCTGCAATGACTGCATGATGGGGTGCTACCGGCATGCCAGCGTCCTGATGCACGGCGCCATTGCCGTGACCGACTCGGTGTACGCGCTGGGCAGGGGCGAGCTTCGCGCTGCTGTCGGTACGTTGTTCCAGCGCAGCGTCGCGTATTCGCTGTGGGCGCTTTCAGTTGAAGAATTACCTCGAGCGGCGCTTACCTCGTTAGCAGGACGGAATGGCGGACGCCGTTCGTCACCGCAAAGTTCATAAGCCCGATCTGCCGCAAGTGAGACTCCTGGCGGGAGGCTACGTCGCTTGTTCGAACTCAAACGGACATTCTCGCGGCGATCCCGGGCGTCTTTAACGGGTCGCGTGCCGCCGATCGCCGTCAGGCAGAAGCCGGCCACTATAGACGTTCGGTACCGGATGCCAGATCGTTGACAAGGGGCTTTTACTGAGACTTCTGCGCCGCGCGCAGAAGTCAGGCAATGTCCTCTCTCAAGGTGATCGGACGGTCAACCTGAACTCCGCCCATCCCTAGCAAGCGTCCTCGATAGCGGCATGAGGATCAGCAGGCCCACGATCGCCACGACCACCAACATGACGACCACTGTCGGGTCAGTGAAGCTTTCGCTGGCCACCACGAGGCCGGCTGGGGTCTTTCCGCGTTTCGCGTGAGCTCCGGGGTCACAAGGGCTTCTGTGAGTAATAAGTTGCCAAAACCCTTCGTTTTGCCTTCAGGCGACCTTTAGCGGCCCAGCTCGACCGGAGTTCAAAAAGGGTTTCAATGACTCCCCGCGCGGACTATCATCTTTTGTAGAACGCCCACGTTGACGAAGCCAACAACGCCATCCAGCGTCGCCCGACGCCGGATGCAGACAAGCAAACAACGGATCCGGCATCGTGATCGACAACGCGATTCGAAAGATGACCGATCGCCTGACCGAGTTCCTTAGACTGGAATCGGCCGGCGGTTTGCTGCTTGCCGCCGCAGCAGTACTCGCGTTGATCTGCAGCAACTCACCGCTTCGGCAGGCGTACGACGATCTTCTGAAGATCCCTGTGGAGATGCGCTTCGGATCGTTCGCCATTGCGAAGCCGCTCCTGCTCTGGATCAACGACGGCTTGATGGCCGTCTTCTTCCTCCTGATCGGACTGGAGGTCAAGCGCGAAGTTGTCGAAGGCGAGCTGTCGACACCCGCACAGATCGTGTTACCCGTCGTGGCTGGCGCCGGCGGAATGGCAGCGCCAGCCCTCATCTATTTCCTCGCTTGCCGGGAAACGGGTGCGGTCTTGAATGGCTGGGCCATCCCCACGGCCACCGACATAGCGTTTGCGCTCGGAATCCTGTCGCTGCTGGGTAAGCGTGTGCCGGTGTCGTTGAAAATATTCCTGACCGCCGTGGCGATTGCTGACGACCTGGGCGCAATCATCATCATTGCGCTGTTCTATACGGCCGAGCTTTCTACCCAGATGCTACTTTCTGCAGTCGTGGCGATCGCGGCGCTGATTGCCTTGAACCTGCTGAAAGTCACGCGCATCGCACCCTACGTGATTGTCGGCGTGGTCTTGTGGGTATTCGTCCTGAAGTCCGGAATTCACGCCACGCTCGCGGGGGTTGCCGTCGCCTTCGCCGTGCCGTTGAAGACGAAGGACGCCGAGGGGCACGCTCCCCTGCACCAGCTTGAACACAGCCTCCACCCCTGGGTAGCCTTCGCCATTCTGCCAATTTTTGCGTTCGCCAACGCCGGCGTCTCGTTCGCCGGCGTCACGTTTTCGGCGCTGGCCGAGCCGCTGACACTGGGTATCGCGGCAGGTCTTTTCGTCGGCAAGCTCGCCGGCGTCTTCGGCGCGAGCGCCGCGCTGGTCTGGCTTGGTTTGGCGAAGCTCCCTCCCGGCGCAAGCTGGCTCCAGCTGGTTGGCGTCGCCGCGCTCTGCGGCGTCGGCTTCACCATGAGTCTGTTCATCGGCTCCCTCGCTTTCGAAGGAGCTGAATATTTCACGCCACTTCGGTTGGGCGTGATTGTCGGCTCGACGCTATCGGGTGTGACCGGCTACCTGTTGCTCAGGTTCGCGGCGAGTCGTTCCAGTACAACGACGCCGAACGAGACCGAATAACTGATCTCCGTTGGGAGAAGAACATGTTGAGCCTCGACACACCCGAAACGCTCATGGCCGCTGCTCTCGTCCTTCTGCTTGGGCGGAAGATCCGCGCGCGGACACCCATGCTGCAAACTTACAGCATCCCCGAACCGGTCGTCGGCGGCCTGCTCGTCGCGTTGCTCGTGTTTGTGTTGCGCAGCGCCTTGAAGGTAGAAGTACGTTTTGACGCAGCGCTTCAGGTCCCTCTCATGCTCACCTTTTTTGCCACCATCGGTCTCAGTGCGGATATAGGAGGGCTGAGAGCCGGCGGAAGGGCGCTGCTTGTCTTTCTCGGCGTCGTGGTTGGCCTGCTCGTGATGCAGGATGCGCTCGGTATCGTCCTCGCCTGGGCGTTGGGACAGGATCCCCTGCTTGGCCTGCTCGGCGCGTCGGTAACCCTGTCCGGCGGACACGGCACCGGGGCCGCGTGGGCCAAGGTGTTCGCTGAGCGCCACGGGCTCGCATCGGCGACCGAGATTGCGATTGCCTGCGCCACGTTTGGTTTGATTCTCGGGGGCTTGATCGGCGGCCCGGTTGGTCGCTTTCTCATCACGCACCATGGGCTCGCCCCCGCCCCGCAAACCGACGTCGCAGGCACGATTGGATTCGAAGAACCCAAAGCCGTGCGCCCGATCACTGCGGAAGCCGTGATCGAAACAGTTGCGCTGATCGCCGTTTGTCTCGCTGTGGGTTCAGCGCTCGCAGGCCGGTTGACCGGTACAGCGTTCGAGCTCCCGGCGTTCGTCGGTGTGTTGTTCGTCGGCGTCGTTCTGCGCAATGGTCTCGCGATGCGCGGCTGGTATCAGATCTTCGAACTCGCAGTGTCGCTGATTGGCAATGTCAGCCTCGGGCTCTTTCTTGCAATCGCACTGATGAGCCTGCGTTTATGGGACCTCGCGTCGCTTGCGCTACCGCTTTTCGCGATCCTGGCCGTGCAGGCGATCGCGATGGCCGTCTACGCGATTTTCGTCACCTTCCGCGTGATGGGCCGCAACTATGACGCGGCGGTGCTGGCCGCGGGACACTGTGGTTTCGGTCTCGGGGCCACGCCGACGGCGATCGCCAACATGCAAGCCATTACGGAGCGCTTCGGCCCCTCGCATCTGGCCTTTCTGGTGGTGCCGATGGTGGGCGCGTTTTTTATCGACATCGCCAATGCGATCGTCATCAAGTTGTTCCTGCTGCTGCCGATTTACGGGTAAAGACAGACTTCTCGCACGCCGCCCCCGAAGCGGGAGCGTGCGAGCAGCTTGGTGACTAAGTGAAGCGCGCGAACTCGCGCAGAAACGCAGTGGCTGAACTGATCACTCAGCCGACACGGTAAAGACCGCCAACCGGCAGTGTAGCGCACCCTTCAGCGTACACACGACACGTAGCCACTCTGCGAACTGTGGTGAATGCTTGCTCGACCGTCGCCGAGGTTGACAACCTTGCGGAACCCCTTCCCGGCGAAGGTGTTTGACCAATACGTGCTGCCGCCGCCCCAACCGTAGACACCGCCTGGATAACGTGAATCGTCTTTTGGCGCGACGATCGCATATTTGCTTCCCTCAGTTGTACTGCTACTGAACCGCCCCGGATTTGGTGGAGGCTCCAACTCTTGAGAGAATGGAGCCATGAACAAGTCGAACAAATTTTCTGCTGAAGTCCGGGAACGTGCAGTGCGCATGGTGCAAGAGCATCGGGGCGAGTATCCGTCGCAGTGGGCAGCGATCGAATCCATCGCTCCCAAGATCGGCTGCACGAGCCAGACATTGCTGGGGTGGGTCAAACGAGATGAAGTCGATAGCGGCGAGCGCGAGGGCGTGAGCACGTCGGAACGCGAACGTCTTAAAGCGCTGGAGCGCGAAGTCAAGGAACTGCGCCGCGCCAACGAGATTCTGAAGCTGGCGAGTGCGTTTTTCGCCCAGGCGGAGCTCGACCGCCGCCTGAAGTCCTGAAGGCCTTCATCGATCAGCATCGCGACACCTTCGGGGTCGAGCCGATCTGCAAGGTCTTGCGGATTGCCCCGTCGGGCTACCGGCGCCATGCTGCGCAGCTTCGCGATCCGTCGCGCCGCTGCGCTCGCGCGATACGCGATGAACGCCTGCGGCCGGAGATTCAGCGTGTCTGGCAAGCCAACATGCGGGTCTACGGCGCGGATAAAGTCTGGAAGCAGATGAACCGGGAGGGTATCGCGGTGGCGCGCTGCACTGTCGAGCGGCTGATGAAGCAACTGGGTTTGCGTGGTGTGATGCGAGGCAAACGTGTTCGCACGACCATTGCCGATGCGGCAGCCGCGCGCCCGTTGGATCGGGTCAACCGGCAGTTCAGGGCAGACCGGCCGAACCAGCTCTGGGTTTCGGATTTCACCTACGTCTCGACGTGGCAGGGCTGGCTCTATGTGGCCTTCGTGATCGACGTGTTTGCCCGGCGGATTGTCGGTTGGCGCGTCAGTTCGTCGATGACTACAGACTTCGTTCTGGATGCACTTGAACAGGCACTTTATGCGCGACGCCCAGGCGGCGATGGAACGTTGATACATCACTCCGACAGAGGCTCGCAATACGTTAGCATTCGCTATAGCGAGCGACTGGCCGAAGCGGGCATCGAGCCCTCGGTTGGTAGCCGTGGCGACAGCTACGACAACGCACTGGCCGAGACAATCAACGGTTTGTACAAGGCCGAACTGATTCATCGTCGCACCTGGAAAACACGAGAGTCCGTCGAGTTGGCAACGCTGGAATGGGTGGCCTGGTTCAATCATCATCGATTGATGGAACCCCTCGGCTATATCCCGCCCGCTGAAGCTGAGGCAAACTACTATCGGCAACTTGAAACACCTGTCGCTGAGCCCGCATTAACTTAAACCAACCAGCCTCCACGATTCCCGGGGCGGTTCACTACCAGCGTTTGCGTAGGCAAATAGCGCCTTCAGTTCTTCGGCCGTCGGTAGCCGCATATGACGCCTGGCACAGTGGTAGAGCGCATCGTGGTAATCGTACTGCACGATCCGGGCTCCGTTGAAAGGATCCGGGGCGCCCTTCTTCACGCGTGCGCTCTTCCTCTCCCACGAATAGGCGTCAGTTGCGGGTCGGCTAAAGCAGGTCTTGTCGTGAGAAAAGGCGGTCGTGCCACCGCCGATCATCGGATACGTTCCTTGAGGCATGCAGATTTCTTCAGTGGCTACTGTCGCCTGCGCCCATGCTTCGACGGGCGGTAGACTCAAACTCAGCACGGGTATTGAAGTCGATAATGCGCGTGTCAGCACAAACCTCAGGTTCCACTTTCCGCAGGTGAAAGTCATAGCAGCCCGATAGATGTGTTCAGAATCGATCAGCGGGAAAAGCTGGGTTGCATCACAAATCCATGGCGGGCCGGAAGCATCGGCGTCGGTGTAGGCTCACAAGATCCCGAGATGCCTGCATCCTGATCTCCCAAACTAAGCCCGGACAAGGAGGAAGTAAAGGTCATTTTTTGGGAACCGCCTTGAAACCCGCGATCGCAACGAGCTGAGCAATGCCGTTGCCCATGGTCCCAGCACCGATAATCTCAACTGAGGCGCAACTCTATTGAGATGGCTAATTCAATGTCACAAAAGGTTCGAATGTCCTACGTACGCCTCATCAAGCTGTCCGCCGCGCTGCCGGCTTACCGGTGAAAACTACCGCCGTCACTCGCCGGACCGGCCAGGCATACGCGTCGACTGAATGACGCTCAGCATGTCGCCCTGGTCAATCGTGCAAGGTGGGTCTTCATAAAACGACAGCACCTTTTTGCCGCGCACCAATCCGAGGAAGAATGTCGATATAGCAGAGCTGATAAGGGCTTTCGGGGAATTGAGGAAGCCCGGCGAGACGCTCGATGAGACAGACTTGACGTCTCGCCTAGAAAGATCGAGAAGGAATACGCTGCGTTGCAAACCCACGATTATTACGGCGCGCACTTCCGACCGACTCGAAGGAGCGAATGACCGTTGTACCTGGGAAGCTGCCGATTAAGTGGCGCCTGGTCCACCGTCCGTTGAGGGTCGAACACGGACGGTCTTGCCTGAAAACTCTCGGGGCCGGGTACACCGCCGCGCGACGCGATATTCACTGTAAGACTGTTTGCGCTGACCCTGACGATACGACCGGAGGCAGATTCCGACCTTTGGGGAAGGTTCCCTATCAGGCCTCGTTCGCCGTCTGCTTGACCGTTCACCGCGCCCCCGCAGACTGGTCGGCCCATTTTGCGTCGACCACGTCGAGCATTCCGATATCCGGCACGCCGCCCAGCAATGACAGCGAATGCTTGGCAAGCTCCCGAGGAACATGACCCGTCAAGTGCGCAAACCGACCGCCGTTGTCGGGGAAGACGTCAAAGATGCCGAAGTGACTGTCGTCAAGGCGGATGGCAAACCAGGCAACGGTCTTGGGTTCCTGCTCCACGAGTGCTTGCGCGTCGCGAAGGAACTGCGCGACCTGCGACTCATGGCCCGCCTTTGCCTTGAACGTGAGGAGCAGCGCCTTCGTGACCGGCTCGCCCGATGATGTTGCAGGCAACTTGTCGGCCAGGACCTCGAGCTCCTGAATCGGCGGCGCCCCGGCAAACACGCTGCCGCCGGCATCCAACAGCGCTTGTATAACTGGCCCCGCCAGATGCGCCTCGCGGCCGGCATCGTCTGGGAACACCTCGAAGATGCCGTACTCCGATCGCCCGAATCTGATCGCGAACCACGCGGTCGTTGCGGCTTCCGCCCGACCCATCGCGAGAGCCGAGCGCAGGACGTCTTCCGCCCTGGCGTCGTCGTAGCCGGCCTTGACTTCCAACCTGACAAGCAGACCTTTAGTGCCCATGAGACACCTCCATCCGTGATCGACCGACCGTGAGCGCGTTGAGCGTGCAGTCCTTCGACGCTAACAAGCCAGCAGCGCCGCGCAGCGTCCCAGAGGACACCTTCGGTCCTGCGATCGTCGCCGGCGGCATCGGGCGAGACATCTCGCCCGGGGGATCCTGCGCGCGTGCAATGCACCTCAACTGACACGATAGTGGATTTCGCCTTGCCGTTCCAGGCGGGATCGCTGGAACCGGCTTGCCCTTGTGACTCTGGCAGCTGCAGCTACACGAGCTCGCTGGCGACACGTCGGCAAGTCAGGAGCCGGAGCCTGCCGACGTCCGGTGTTGACCGGACCCGATTCCAGGCCGGCGGCGGTGGCGACTCCAGTTTGCTACGCCGGCCCGCTGAACTGAAACCGGTGCAAGGCGGCAGTAGGCATGCTGAACGTATTTGGGCGAGGTGTCGGAGTGATCCGCCACTTTTGGGGCGCGGAACTCCTCTTCGCACCGACCGATTCCGGGCAGGATTATCGCCACGTCGGTACCATCGAACCGCTCTGGAACCTGTTTGACCTGCGCCCCCGGTCCAGGGATTCGTCTGCAGTATGAGCCGTCTGGGGCCCGGTGACCCGCGGAAATGTGGTCTGACGAGGCTCCGACTGTCTTGGCTAGAGCAATCCCAACAGGCGTTGGACGACCGCTGCTACCATAGCCGAAGATCGAAGCCTACGGGTTGCCCCCGCGGCGATCCGGTTCCCCGGGCTTCGGGTCGGTAACATGGCTTGCTACCTATGCCTGTTCGTCGGCAGCAAGCCCTCGGGAGCACACGATGATCGTCGAGCGTATCTGGACTGGCAATGCCTACCGCAACTTCAACTACCTGGTTGCATGTCCGGAAACCGGCGAAGCACTTGCTATCGACCCGCTGGATCATGAAAAGTGCCTCGCCGCCGCGAAGGCCAAGGGGTGGCAGATCACGCAGATCCTCAACACCCACGAGCACCGGGACCACACCGGCGGCAACGAAGCGATGGTCGCGGCCACGGGCGCCAGACTGCTTGCTCATTTCAGGGCCGGCGCTCGCATCGCGGGGGTGGACCGCGGCGTCAAGGCCGGAGACATCATCAAGGTCGGGAAGCGGGTCGAACTTGAATGCATGGACACGCCGGGCCACACCATGTGCCACATCTGCCTGCGATCACATACCGACCAGCCGGCGCTGTTTTCCGGCGACACCCTTTTCAATGCGGGCGCCGGCAATTGCCACAACGGCGGCGATCCGGGCGAGCTGTATGCCACGTTTGTGGGCCAGCTCGCCAAACTGCCGGACGACACGGAGATCTACCCCGGGCATGACTACATCGAGAACAATCTGAGGTTCACGTTGTCGCTCGAGCCGGAAAACGCCGCTGCCCGGGCCCTGCTTCCCCGCGTGGCCGGTCATGACCCGAAGACCTCGATCGTCACCACGCTCAAGGATGAAGAGCAATTCAACACCTTCTTCCGGCTCACAAGCGCAAGCGTGATCGCCAGGTTGCGGGAAAGCTTCCCGGATCTCCCGGAAGAACCCGATCCCAGGACGGTGTTTCTCAAGCTTCGCGAGTTGCGCAACAGGTGGTGATGCAGCAGGGCGCGGAGCGTTGCCGCTCACCGCATCGGGCCATCTCTGTGTATACGGCATCATCGAAGGCAGAGGGGGGCTGAACCTCCGGGTTCAACCTCGCCAAAGCAGTCCCTGGCGGAAGCCGGCCCTGGCCAGCAAGACGCTCCAACGAGCGTTCGCTTTCGACTGGAGCGAAGGACGCCTCTTTCGGATCGAAGGCGGGTATTGGCGAAGGGCTGCATGCGGCCATTTGTTGCCGATCGCCCGTCCCACAAAACCGTCATTCGAACGGCTGATCCACTCCGAGACGTGCCACCTTCAGTCGGGCTTGGCAGTTAAGCACCCTACAGTCTATTTATACCGGTGTGAATAGGATTACTCGTCCGCGCAATCCTTCACCTCTTCGGTTTTCGCATCAACAACATCGGCGCGGCGAAGGTATAAACCGCCAACAATGTCGCACCTAGGATTGGCGTGTACCACTACAGTCCAACAAAGGGTCCGCCGAGAGCAAACACCCAAACCGCGAACCCAATGGTAGACGCGATGAGCGGCTTATTCAGCAACCCCTGCAAGGTGCTCGATCTCGTCCTCGATACGTCCGCGCGCCTCCGCTGCTGCATCGGTTGCAGTTTTTGCGTTCAGCGGGAAAACGAGCCCGTTGCCTTTGAACTCGTGAGCGAAATGCACCCACGACTCGTAAGCAAAAACGCCAGAATCCCGCTGAACAATGTTGAGCACCACGTCGTAGGTTCGCTGCCGACCCTGCTGACGGGTGTACTGAAATTTGTACGTTTCAGAATGAAGCATGGCGAGCTCCCTTTCAACGGAGAAGCTCTAGTATGAAGGAACGTCCTATCCTTTTCAGTGGCGTCCAGATGTCCGAAATACCCAGGAAGCGGCCGTACACGTGGCGCCGGCTTCTATGTCCGTAGTGGCTCGCGTGCTGCCGATCGCTGCCATATGAAGGTCGGGGTGCAAGCACATGCTGATTGCATAAGACAGTGATCGGCCAACTGCTGACGTTCGTTTTAGCACTCAGGTGGCCATTTAAGCGGCCGCTCCGCCCAGGCAACGGACCTTCGTGCGCGGACCATGTCCGTTGCGTCGTGGGCCGGCCGGCCGTTCGCGTCGGTTTCGTTTGCGGGTTTCGATAGCTTGCCGGCAACGTAAAAACGAGCTGGGCCCATTGCACGATCAATATACCGCAGGCATGCCCGGTGGACGATGTTTGAAGCGTCGATGCACCCAGTAATACTGGGCTGGGAATTTCAGTATCTGGGTCTCGAGAAACGCATTCATGCAACGCGCATCATTCGTGTCGCTTCCCGAAGGGAAATCGCTGAGCGGCGCAAAGACGGGTCAACCGATACCCTTTGAAATCCGGCAGTACTTCCGTGACGAACGGCACAACGCGCGCGCCCCATTCTCGCAAGTCGCGAAACAGAAGTCAGAGTGCACGCAGGGACGCTGAAAAAAGGCACAAAAACAGAGTTTTCGATGCCATGGTCCATGTCCGCAGCAAGCATGACCGGTTTGCCCTCGTGAAGGAGTCTCACGATCTTTCTGGCGCTTGTCGAACGGTCGATCATCTCTGCGCCGAATCGGCCGCGCTGCCGTTTGGCGAGGGTGCAAAGACGCGTGTTCGACATGTGCGTGTACAAGGAAGCGGCAGGCATCTTCAGCGAGTAAAGTATGCACCCGATCTCGATGCCCACGAAATGAAACCCCATAAAGATGGTAGGCGGAGCATTCCTGTCTTCGAGATCAATCGCGCTTTCGATCTGGACGAGATTTCTTATCCTTTGCGCGCTGCCGAACCATTGAACGCCTCGTTCGAGATAGCTGCGGATGACATGCCGGAAGTGTTCCCTCGCAAGCTCATCGTACTCACGTACCGACTTTTCCGGAAAGCAGAGGCGCAGGTTGACAAGGACGATATGTTTGCGGCGGCTGGGAAGCGTATACAGGGCCGCGCCGAGCGCGCTGCCAAGCCTCGCGACCAATGGGTACGGAAGTATTGAGAGCGCGCGAAGTAAACCTACGACGAGCAAATGACCGAGTTGATCCAAGACCAGCTCCTGTGTGGCGGGTGGCTGTGCCACATGCAAAACTTCTGTCAACACCCCACTTTGCGACGACTTCAGGCGTGCTCATGCCGTACTCGGCAAACTTGACTTCGCTTTCGAAATGGACAACGACCGTACCGCCGATGACGCGGTACCGGCACTCGATAGGGCGAGCCATTCAGCTCGATTTCAATTTCTGTCGTTGTTTAATAGTTTGAGCCCATCAATACTGCCCACGTTTGCCGCAAATGGAGCAAGTTACCGAACAAGGCGACGAACGTCAACGCACGGGAAGAGCGAGACTTATCAAGATTTGGAGCAAGCACCGGTTATCGGGCCCGCGGCGCGGACGACCGTTCGCCCCTCAAAGCCGCCAGTAGGCTAGGGTCGACGCCGACGGCCGAAGTGGGTCGTTCACGGAAGTTCGACACGGCAAGAAGGAGAGCGAGTCGACGATAGGCGATGATCTTCCGCGACGGGCCAAAAGGTGCCGCTCAAGACTCGCCCGCGAACGACGGCTTCTTCGCGTTTAGCAAACCTCAGCGCGATGCAGCGGTCGCGACAATGCGTAGCGAAAGACCGTATGCGACCGTCAGGCCGGGCCTCGTGCGCCCGCGCGGCATGCGCTTTCGAGTACGAAGCCCTGCTTGCGCGCATGCTGCCCACGCCGACGCCTGTGTTGACCCTTAAGCGTTGGCGCCACCGTCGACGGTGAGCGTGGTGCCGGTGACGTAACTGGCGTTGGCGCTCGCGAGGAAGACCACTGCTTGCGCAATGTCTTCGCCTTTACCGTAGTCGCCTGTGGCCGTCAGTGATTTCAGCGTCGACGCGAACGGGCCTTCGACCGGGTTCATATCTGTATTGATGGAGCCAGGCTGGACAAGATTTGCCGTAATTCCTTGTGGGCCGAGTTCTCTTGCCAGGCCCTGGGTGAACGCAACGAGAGCGGACTTGGAGCCAGCATAGATGCCGAGCATCGAGGCCGGGACGCGGTCGGCAAAGTAACTACCGATCGAAATAATTCGCCCTCCCGTCCTCAGGTGGGGGATTGCGGCTTTTGCGGCCAGGATCGGTGCACGCACATTGACGTTAAGCGTCGCGTCGATGTCTACGATGGAAATATCCTTTACATCGCCCATTCGAAGAATGCCGGCGTTGTTCACCAGGATATCGAGCCCACCCAATGCTTCGACGGTCTTCTGTACGGACGCCTGAACGGCCGATGCATTTGCGCTATCCGCCTGGATTGCGATACTGCGCCGGCCTTCCGCTTCGATCGCATTCACAACGCTGGCGGCCTGCTCTGTCGACTTTTGATATGTGATCGCCACATCTGCGCCGGCGGCGGCTAAAGCCTTCGCGATTGCAGCCCCGATACCTCGACTCGCCCCGGTGACCAGAGCGCGTTTGCCTTTAAGTATCATCAAAAACTCCATTGTGTGTTGAGTAATGAAAAGTAGTATGAGCGGACATCAGCATGTACCCGTGAATGCATGTATCGACCAGCACATAGACGGATAGACGGGAGCGATCGAAGTTTCGGGATACGTCTGCCGCTCACGGATTCGTCACTCTGGCGAAAAGATCCTGGATCTCGGAATACGGCAAGGGATTGTTATCGGGCGCTTCAGAACGACCATCCTCCAGAAAGTCTTGTGCGAGGGCCTTCGCTTTGCCGAGCACGATTTGCGAGATGCCGCTACCCGCACTTAACCGCCGCACTCCCAGCTTTCCGAGGGTCGCTGCGTCGGCGAGCCTTGGCACGGCCATGACGTTAAGAGGCAGTCGGGTTGCGCCGACAATCGTCTCAATATCGGATGACTGCACGAGGGCCGGAAGGAAAAGACCGTCCGCACCGGCTGAGGCATACAGATTGCCGCGACTAATCGACTCTTCCGGCTGCTTCGATTTTTCAGCGAGGCCTGTAAGAAAGACGTCGGAGCGTGCGTTGACGAAGAGATCCGAACCCGACTTCACAAGGGCGTCCTTGATCGCCTCGATCTTCAAGGCGAGAAGCGATGCCGGGTCTGAGCCGTCTTCGATATTGATGCCGGCGATGCCGAGATCCGCCAGTCGCATGACATGGTCCGCAACGGTCTTCGGATTGTCGGAATAGCCATTCTCGATATCAACCGACAAGGGCACGTTCAGCACGCGGACGATACGCCGAACTGAAGCGATAACCTCATCGAAAGGGAGTATGCGGCCGTCTGGATATCCCAATGCCCACGCAAAGCCGGCGCTTGTCGTGGCGATTGCGGGTGCACCCAACGCCTCAACGAGACGTGCACTACCGGCATCCCAGACATTCGGTAAGCGGAGCGGGATCGAATTGTCGTGCAACTGACGGAATGTGCTTGCATTAGACATTGCGTTTTTCCTTGTATAGGGATTGAAACTCAAGCCGCTACGGCGCCTTTTGCTGTTTTTGCAAACGACGCGATGCGGCGCGTCGCGAGCCCGGAGACAAGGATCGCCATGACCACGGGAATACTGGAGAGGTACCCCAGGTTATGGCTGCCGATGACCGGGATCACAGCAGCACCGAGAGCCCCAGCAATGGACACACCTACATAAGTCGCTGAAGTGTTGAGACCGACCAGCACAGCCGTCATCGGCGGATTCAGGCTCGCGAGACGGAACTGTTGTGGCACCAGCACACCCCATGCACAGGCGCCCCAGATCGTCACCGCGATCGCTGCACTCCAAAGATGTGCGCCGGTGATCGGCATCGTGAGGATGACGACTGCAACGATAGAGAGTTTGATCAGAACGACTTTGTGCGAACGGATCTTGTCGAGGATCCGTCCTGTCAGCAGATTCGAGAAGGTTCCTGCCAGTCCCCATAGCACAAGCAATCCACCCAGCACAGGGGCGCTGTGGCCGATCGCACGATCGAACACAACGGAGAAGTAGCTGAAGATGATGAATGTGCCGATCTGTGCAAGCACCGTCGTCGTGAGCGTGAGTCCGACGCGGGAATCGGTAAGAGGAGACAGACGCTCCTTGAGCGAGATGGCCGGCGGCAACGGCACGTCAGGCAGGAATGCCAGGATACCGGCGAACGCGGCTGCACCGAGTGCAGCAACGAGAACCAGCGTCCAGTGCCAGCTTGCGAGCCCGCCGATCACGGCACCGATGGGCGAGCCCAGCGCGGTAGCGGTCGTCAATCCCGCCACGATGATGGACAACGCGTACCCGCGACGCTCCGCCGGCACCAGTGACGCACCTGTTCCGCTGGCAGTCGGCGAGAACATGGCTGCGCCAAGACCTGCGAAAGCTCGCGTGGCCAGCGCGATGCCGAGATTCGGCGCCACGATGGTGCCGAGATTGGCGATGACGAACAATCCGATGCCGCTGAGCAGCAGACGCTTTCGTGGAACGTTCGCAGCAAGCGCTGCGATGGTCGGACCGAGCAGGGCATAGCTCAGTGCATACACACTGATCAACTGGCCAGCAGCGCCGATGCTCACGCCAAACGAGTGTGCGATTTCAGGAAGGATGCCCGCGAAGACGAAGCTGTCGGTGCCCAGCGCGAACATACCGAGTGAGAGTGTTAGAAGGCGGCGATCCATGTCGGCTTCTCCAGAAAGATTGCGAATTAAGTCTCGTGACGAAACTATAGGGAAGCCGACTGCATCGCACTACGGGCCAAATGCAGGAAGCTGTTCCCCATAAACCGGTTAAGTCGTGCGTCGGAGTCAGTTCGTCTGTGCGACCTGTTGATGCGGAGCGTCCCATCCTCCGCCCAGCGAACGGAACGTTCTCACCGCAGCGCGGGCAGCGTCTGCCTTCGTTGCATCGAGATCGTCGCGTGACTCGAGAAGTTGCCGGTCGGCGTCGAGCACATCAGTGAGCGCGATCGAACCCGCGCGATACGCTTTCTCTGAAAGGTCGCGCGCCTTCGTCAATGCGTCGACTTCCTGCTGAATTTCCTGCGCACGAATCTCCGTTTGCGAAAGCGTCATCAAGGCGTCTTCGACGTCTTCGGTCGCTTTGAGAGCAGCCTCCCGATACTGCGCCAATGCCTCCGCGTACGACCCGCGCGCATTCTTGACCTCGGCGTCTACCTTGCCGAAATCGAACAGACGCCACTGCAGCGCACCTGTCCCGGCTGGCTGGAACGACTTCGCGCTCAGGAAGTGACTGGCTGAGATGCTGTCGAATCCCAGTGCGCCAGCGAGCGAAATCTTCGGGTAGTAATCGGCAAGTGCCACGCCGATCGCTTCGTTGGAAGCCGCCAGGTGGCGTTCGGCAGCAATGATGTCAGGGCGGCGCCGCAGGACATCGACGGGCTGATCCGCGCTGCCGACGGCAGGCACGTCCGGAATGACACCCGCATTCGTGCCGAGTTCTGCCGCATAGGTCCCCGGCTGTGCGCCCATCAGCACATCGAGCCGGTTTAACTGCGCTTCGAGCGACACGCGCAAGCTCGGAAGGGTGGCACGTGCCTGACGCAACAAGGCTTCAGCCTGCGCCACCTCGCGTTCGTCGGATGCACCGGCCTGTTTGCGCGCTTTCACGAGCTCCAGCAGACGCGCATCGGTATCCACCTGATCCTGGGTGACGGCCAGTTCCGCCTGCAGCCCTCTGATTTGCAGGTATGCGTCGGCAGCGTCGGCAGCGACCGTCACGCGCGTGCCGAGTTGAGCGGCCTCGGCGGCCTGCTCTTCATCGGTGGCTGCCGCGTGTGCGCGCCGCAGACCACCGGCCAGATCGATTTCCCAGCTTGCCGTCGCACCAGCGACATACTCCTTCTGGTCGCGGCTGTAATTGGGAAACGCGCTCGCGATCGTGCCAAGAGGACTCTGCACGCTCTGGTGTGCTGCCGTGTACGACGCATTGGCATCGACCGTCGGAAGCAGGCGGGCGCCAGCCGCCTGAGCCGCCGCACGCGACTGGGCGACACGTGCAATCGCAGCCTGGAGATTCAGGTTCTGATCGAGCGCCCGTTGCACCACCTTGACCAGTTCGAGGTCGTTGAATCCTGTCCACCAGCTCTCGAGCTTCGGGGCCGGCAACGTCGTTTGCCGGTCAGCGACGACCTTCGCGTTGTGAAACGGCGCCATCTGCGTGTCGGGCGCAACATAATCCGGCCCGACGGCGCAGGCCGCAAGCAAGGCGCTGACGATCAGACTACCTACGATCGCTTTCGAAGTTCTGGATACGAAGCCGTTCATTTCACTTCTCCACTACCGAGTTGCCGCACGGCAAGCGCGCCCTTGACGCCGAGCTTGCGAACGAAGGCGTAAAACGCCGGGGTGAATGCGAGCCCGAAGAGCGTCACGCCGAGCATCCCGAAGAACACCGTCGTGCCGAGTGATTGCCGCATTTCCGAGCCGGCGCCGCTAGCAATGGCGAGGGGTGCCACACCCGCGATAAAGGCGAATGACGTCATCAGGATGGGCCGCAGCCGCACGTGTGCCGCATGGGTGGCGGCGTCCTCCGCATCGACGCCGTCTTCCTCCTGGCGCTGTCTTGCGAACTCGACGATGAGAATCGCGTTCTTGGCGGCCAGTCCAACGAGCACCACAAAGCCAATCTGCGCAAGAATGTCGATCGGCATGCCTCGCATGTTCAGACCGATCGCCGCTGCGAGCAGACACATCGGCACGATCAGCACGATCGCGAGAGGCGTCTTCCAGCTTTCATACTGCGCGGCGAGCACGAGGAACACGAACAGTGCCGAAGCGGCGAAGATCACGAGCGGAGACATGGTCTGCTCTTTTTGCTGATGAGCGAGATCAGTCCATTCGTACGTGATGCCATTCGGAAGCACCTGGGCTGCGAGCTGTTCCATGTGTTGAATGGCATCGCCAGACGAGTATCCAGGGCCCGCTGCACCCATGATTTCCGCTGCGGGATACATGTTGTAGCGCGGCACGCGATACGGCTGGGTCGTGTTTCTGAACGTCGCCACACTGCTGATCGGCACCATGTCACCCGTCGAATTGCGCACCCTGAGCCGTCCGATGTCTTCCGGTGTCCGCCGGAATGCTTCATCGCCCTGAACACGCACCTGATACGTACGCCCCATGAAGTTGAAGTCATTCACGTACTGCGAGCCAAGGTAGAGGTCCATCGTGGAAAACACATCCGTTGGCGTGAGACCAATCTTTTCTGCCTTGAGGCGGTCGATGTCCGCATAGACAGATGGCGCGCCCGCGTTGTAAAGCGTGAATACGCCACCGAACACCTTGTCCTTGTTCGCTGCAGCCACGAGTGCACGCGCCGCGTCGGCGAGTGCCTGCGGCCCGAGTCCGCCGCGGTCTTCCAGCATCAGCTTGAAGCCACCCGCCGCGCCCAGGCCCTGCACGGGCGGCGGATTGATCACGACGACCACCGCGTCCTTGACACCCGCGACCCGCTTACGCAGTTCGACCAGCATCGACGCCGCATTGACGCCGGGGACATGTTTGCCGTACAGCGAAGGCAGCCCGTAGAAAAGTGTTCCCACGTTGGGCGCAATCGTGCCCGTCGTAACGTCGAGGCCCGACACAGGTGACGTGTGAGTCACGCCTTTGAGCCCAGGCGTATCGAGCACGATGTCGTTGATCTCGCGAATCACCTTGTCGGTGCGCTCGAGACTGGATCCCGGAGGAAGGAACGCGATCACAGCCTGATAGCCGATGTCCTGATCCGGAATAAAACCGGTGGGCATTTTCGACATCTGCAAGGCAGTCGCACCAATCAGACCGGCATAGACGATCAGCATGACAGTCGTCGCGCGTACGGCGCGGCCCGTCATCTTTCCGTAGCGGGACGACAACCATTCAAACGACGAGTTGAACCGACCGAAAATCGCATGATGGACGCGGCCCAGCGCGGTCGTTCCGCCGTGAGACTTCTCCATCTCGTGCGGCTTGAGAAGCACCGCGCACAGAGCCGGGCTCAGCGTTAGCGAAACGAAGCATGAGATGACGGTCGACGCGGCGATCGTGATCGCGAACTGCTTGAAGAACAGCCCGGAGATGCCGGACATCAACGCAGTGGGCCCGAACACCGCACACAACGTGAGCGCGATGGCAATAATGGCCGTCGAAACTTCGTTCATCGTTCGATGAGCGGCCTCTTTCGGCGACATGCCGAGCGCCATGTTCCGTTCGACATTCTCGACAACCACGATTGCATCGTCCACGACAATCCCGACGGCCAGAACCAGTCCGAACAGGGAAAGGTTATTGATCGACGCGCCGAACAGCGAAAGGACGGTGAAGGTTCCGACCAGCGACACGGGAATCGCAACGACCGGGATGATCGTGGCACGCCAGTTCTGCAGGAACAGATACACGACACCGACCACCAACAGAATGGCGATGCCGATGGTTACGGCTACCTCATGAATCGACTGGGAAACAAACGTAGTCGGGTCGTAGATCTTGATGTAGTCGACGCCGGGCGGGAAGCTCTTCTTCAGTTCAGCCATTTTGGCCCACACGTCATGCTCGACCTGTACCACGTTCGCATCGGGCGTGGCAATGACGAACCACGGCGTGGCCGCGTACCGGTCGGCATAAGCTTTGGAGCCGTAGTCCACCGAACCGAGCTCGACACGACCGATATCGCGAATGCGTGTTACGCGTCCCTGTGTATCGGATTTGACCACGACGTCGCCAAACTGTTCGGACGTGGTGAGGCGGCCAAGCGCGTCGATATTGATCTGGTAGGCACCCGTCCCATTGTTCGACACAGGCGGCTGATTGAGCACACCTGCCGACACGGCGGCGTTCTGCGCACGAAGCGCGGCGAGTATTTCGCTGGCGCTGATGTTGTACGAGGCGGCCTTGTCGGGATCGATCCAGATGCGCATTGCGTATTGCCGCTCGCCGAACAGCTGAAAGTCCGACACGCCCGGCAAACGCGCGATCTGATCGCGCACCTTCAGCATGTAGTTCGACAGGTATTCGGGACTGCGGGAACCGTCGGGCGAATAGACATGAACGCCGAGCAGCAGCGCCTGAATGGTCTTTTTCACCTGGACGCCCTGCAGTTGCACTTCGGCGGGCAGGCGCGACAGCGTGTCTTCCACGCGGCTCCGCGTGAGCAGAAGCGCTGTGTTCGGGTCCGTCCCGACCTTGAAGATCACAGTGATCGTCAACTGACCGTTGCTGGTCGATTGGCTCGAAATGTAATCCATGTTCTCGACGCCATTGACGGACTGCTCGAGCGGCGTTGCGACCGTGCGCGCAATGGTATCCGCCGACGCACCCGGATACGAAGTCGTGATCTGAATGGTCGTGGGAACGATGTTCGGATACTGGGCCACCGGCAGCTTCATCATGGTTGCGAGGCCGATGAGCACAACGAATATGTTGAGCACCGCTGCAAAGCGCGGGTGCTCGATAAAGAAGTGAGTCAGTTTCATGATTTTGCTCCTTCGTCGCCGTGCTCTGCCGAGAACTGGATCGTTCCGGCGTGCGGAGAAATCTTCGAGCCGGGACGCACAGCCGGAATACCGTCGATCACGATGCGGTCGGTCAGGGCGAGTCCAGATCGAATGACTCGCAGGCCGCCGCGAAGGTCGCCAACCTCGACCTTTCTCGGGGTGGCCACGTTGTCTTCTCCCACGACGTACACCATGTGGTCGGTTTGATCCTGGAGTACGGCGGCATCGGGGACGAGCAATGCCGGTTGCGGTGCGGTCGTTGCCAGCCGCAGGCGTGCGAAGCCGCCGGGTGTCAACGACAGGTCGCTATTGGGAATCGTTGCGCGCGCATGGATGGTTCCGCTCGAACGGTCGAGCGTGTTGTCGATAAAGTTGAGCGTGCCTGTGCGCTCATAGTTACTGTCGCCTGTCGGTGAAATAGTCACTGCGTCTGCCAACGGTCCTTTCTGGTTTTCACGAGAGTGCTGGAAAGCGGCATAGTCGTTTTCGCTGATGTCGAAATCCAGATAGATCGGGTCCAGCGAAACGATGGTCGCGAGCAGCGTCGTGGGGCCGCTGCCGGCGCGGCTGCCGGATACCAGATTGCCTGTCGACACGAGGTGTGTTCCGATGCGCCCGGTAAACGGTGCTGTGATCTTGCACCGATCCAGGTCGAACCTGGCATCGCGAACCAGAGCATTGGCATTGTCGACAGCCGCTTGAGCCGCGCGTTGTTCAGCGACTTTCTGGTCGACGTTCTCGACCGTTCCCGCCTCCGAACGCTGCAGTTCCTGCGCGCGGGCAAGCTCTCGCGTGGCGAGAGCCAGCCGGGCATGCGCGGATTCGAGTCCAGCCGTCGCTTGGCTCAACTTGATCTGATAGGGTTCCGGATCGATCTCGAAGAGCACGTCGCCTTTATGCACGATGTCGCCGTCCTTGAAGTTGATCTGCGTGAGCGTGCCGCCGACCTGAGCACGCAATTCGACACGATTCACGGCCGAGAACTGGCCGAGGAACCCGAGCCGGCCCTCGATATCGCGCTGCAACGGCGCGCTGATGGCAACCGACGGAGGCGGCGGCGCGGCAACGGGCGCTGCACTCGACCAGTGCCTGTGAGTGATCGTCGCCGCCACGGCGACGATCACAGCGGCTGCAACACCTTTACCGACCCATCGAACGGAGCCGGACGTCGCCGGGTTTGCTGGAGTAGCGACTCCCACCTCGGCCTGATCAATACGGTTATTCATGGCATTCCTAAGTATGTTGACAGGCTGTACGACATAGAGTCATGTCCCAGCTCGCCCGTTAGATGATCAATCTTTGCTTTCTTGTATGAAGAAAGCGGGTCAGTCCAGAACCAGGCCGCTATCCCGGGAGGCTTCTCCGTGAACGACTGCCGGCTAAGTTTCGTGACGCAACTATAGGCAACACCGCTGCGTCACACTACTGGCCGAAACCGGGAAGCTGTTCCCCGCAATCTGGTTAAGTTGCGTGACGAAACCTGGGCTACGATACGTTCCATCATGTATAGAAAACGCTTCGATGGAATGGACTGTTCGATCGCTCGCGCCCTCGATGAGGTGGGCGAGTGGTGGACGCTACTGATCGTTCGCGAGTGCACGCAAGGCAGCAGGCGCTTCGACGAATTTCAGAGCGGGCTCGGCATCGCCCGCAATGTCCTCACTGCACGGCTGGAACGTTTGATCGAGCTGGACATACTCGAACGCTTCCCGATCGCAGAACGCGCAAATACGTTCGGTTACAGGTTGACCTCGAAGGGGGCGGACTTATACCCGGTGCTGGTCGCGCTGATGCAATGGGGCGACAAGTGGCTAAGGCCCAATGGCAAGCCGCCGATCGCATTGGTGGAGCATGCGAGTGGGAATCCCGTAGAAGTCGTAGAGGTTCGCGCAACGAACGGGCAAGCGCTGACGTATCGGGACGTTCGATTTGCTGCCGGTCCGGGTGCGACGAAGGCGACGCGGGATGTCATCGAGAACCGGAATGATCGGGTACTCGGTGACCAGAGCGAGGAGTCATGAGCTTTGAAGGCTGCCGGCCTTAACGGGGCAGCCGAGGGCACGCGGTCGGGGCGTGACAGTGTGCGGAGGGAAGCGAAACAGCGCTAGTGCCGCTTCTGCTTGCCGAATCTGGACAGCGATTGCCTGAGTTTGGGCGCCGCAAAGTCGATGAAATGCCGCAGTTTGATGGCCATGAGATTTCTGGACACATGAACCAGATGGACGGGCACGGGCTCGATCTCAAACTGTGGCAGGAGGATCTCGAGCTGCCCGTTCCGGATCGCTTCGTCGGCATCGTGCTCGAATACGTAGGTGATGCCTGCGTTGTCCACGGCGGCGCTGACTGCAGCGTCGGGTGACGTGACCTCGAGCCGGGGTTTCACGCCGAGCACATAGGTTTTATTCGTCGTGGGAAGGCGGAAGCGCCACGGCGACAGATACGGGCTATTGAAGACGACGCACGAATATTTCACGAGATCGTCGGGTTCGCGCGGCGGCGCATGGTTGGCAAGGAAGGCCGGACTCGCGCAGACGATCGGCCGCAATGAACCGATGCGCGTGGCGATCATGCTGCTGTCCGCGAGTTCTCCGATCCGCAACGCGAGATCGGCGTGCGAATCGATGAGGTCAAGATTTCGATCGGAGAGAAGGAGCCGAACGGTGATGTCCGGATACTGCGCGAGGAACTGATTGATGACGGGCAAGATATGCAGGCGACCGAGCTGCACGGGCGCAGTGACGACCAGCTCTCCTTTTGCTGTCGCGAACTCGCCCGTGGCTTCGCGCTCCTGTTCGCGAACGAGATCGAGGATGCGTCGAGCCGCCGCGACGTATGACATGCCCGCGTCGGTCAATGTCAGTTTTCGCGTGGTTCGTATCAGCAACCGGGTTCCAAGCAACTCCTCGAGGTCGGCTACTTTGCGAGTGAGCGTGCTGACAGGTATTTTCAGTTCGCGCGCTGCCGCCGACAGGCTTCCTCTGTCCACAGCGGTCAGCAACATTTCCATGGCTTCTAGTCGGTCCAACGCGTTCGCTCACGTGGGAATAGGTCGCAGTATTGTAGGGGAAGTTGCCACCCAAAAGCTGGAACGTCAGGTGCCTGCGGATCGTGCGCAGTGCGGTCTGGTGGAATCGAAACGTGCGGTCTCGTTGGGCAATCTGCTGGAAAGCGAGATGAAAGTTTTTCCGGCCTACGCCTTCGCGGTGTCGTGTCAGAGCGTTACTTCAAGAAAACACATGTCCCTGGAGAGTCCGATGTATGCACAGGCTATCGCGCAATGCGTGCAAGCAGTAAAAACAATGGAGACGTATCTCGACAAGGCGGAGCGCTTCGCGAATGCGAAGAAGTTCGATGTTGCCGTTCTGTTATCGACTCGCCTCGCTCCCGACATGGGCGGGTTGCTCTATCAGATACAAAGCGCGTGCGACTATTTAAAGGGTGGCGCGGCCTTTCTTTCAGGGCAGCAGCCACCGCGACATGAAGACAATGAGCAAACGCTTGACGAAGCGCGTGCGCGCATCCGCAAGACGATTGATTTCGCCGAAGGCGTGGCGGTAGACCAGTACGCTGACGCAGCCAATCAGATCGTAAAAGTATCCTGGGTGCCAGGTAAGCTAACTGGCGAAAACTATCTGCTGCAGATTGTGATTCCGAATGTCTACTTCCATGTCGCCATGGCTTACGCAATTTTGCGCACGAATGGCGTCGACGTCGGGAAGCTGGACTTCATTGGTTCGGTCAATGCCTTCGATGCCTGATTGGCAGGCAGCCCAAGTCGTTGCTGAAATGCGAATCGAGGAATGCAGACGCTTTCCTCGAAAACGATCTGTTGACGAGTCAGTACGATGAGCGACCGCCTCGCGATCGAAAGCAGCCATTGACTTGCAGAAGACGACTGTCGGCTCAGGGTCGACTCCGGCCCTAGGCCTCGCCTGGAAGCACGGTCATCGCCGGGCACGGGACACGATGGGTCGCGAACCGCCTACAAGGATTCCTGATCCGCTGTGGTGGTCTAATCCCCCGGGCCCATCAGGCCTGGTTTGGGTTTTCATGTAGTGAATACAGAATTATGACAACGCGGCGGTTTGCGGAGCAGGATTTCGGGCAATCATCCTGTAATAGCCTCATTTGGGAAGCGGACTTTTCGTATCGCATTGTGATCGACGATCCGCTCCGCAATTTTCTCGCGGAGACTGATATAAAAGGCCTTTTTCACGTCAAATCCGCCACAATTGCGGAGCGGAAAATCGCCTAACATCATGATTTAAAGGGATTTGCGAAAGGACTCATAATCCGCCTCCGAAAGGACATCGTGGGTTCGACTCCCACCCGGCCCACCAAGCCTGACAAGGGTTTCAGCGAATTGTCCACACCAGCGTCAAGTCAAAGGTGTGGACTTTTCTGCCCGAAACCGGATTTCAGGCCACCTATTTCTTCTGCCCAATCTTCCCGACAGCGTGTGCCAACCGCGCGGTGACAAGGTGCGAATAGCGCTTCGTCGACGCGACTGACTTGTGCCCCAGCACACCTCCAACGGTGAACAGATCGATGCCCGCGTTAATCATCTCCGACGCTGCCGCGTGTCTCAGGTCGTGGAATTTCGTGTCCAGGTGACCAGCTGATTCTCTTGCCTTGATCCATTCGGTCTCGAACTGTTTCAACGTGATCGTGAAGCGTATCCGACGCGCGAGCACGGCGGTTCTGGGGTGCACCGGGACCACGCGCGGTCGTCCGTTTTTGGTATCGTCCAGTGAGTACCCCTGCTGCGTCAGCTTTGCGCGAAGGATTTCACCGCGGCGCATTCCCGAGTAAAACGCGATCCTGATGGCTGCCCGCACCTGACGGTTCTTGCACGCTCGCGCGATCTCTAGCATCTCTTTGCGCTGCGGGTAGTGATGTCGCTCATTTTTGACCGCGGGAATGAGCAACTGGGCCGTCTGATCCAGGTCGATCCGACCGACCTTGTGTGCGTACTTGATGGCGGCCCGCAAATAGGCCAGAACATTCCTGATTGTTCCGTCTGACAGTTGTGGCTTGGGGTGGCCTTCGTGGTCACGCGCAGCTCGCAGGTATCCGACGAACTGTTTCGACCACGCGTGCAGGTCCGTGGCATCCTGGTCGGCGAATTCCGGTGCCCACTTTTCAAGGATCTGTATTCTTTTTCGGGCATCCTACCAATACCCACTCCTGTCGGCAACGTGCGCACGCACGCAATCGCCGATAGTCACAACGGGTTTGATTACGCCACTCGCGATTGCGTAGAGGTCATGCTCGGCGGCCTCAAATCTGAAGTGCAACACCTGTTTCGTATAAGGTGTTGCGATGCACGAAAGAACTCAGTATCAACAACTTCAGCCTGAAGAGCGCTTGACCATTGCAAGTCTGCATTTGCAGGGTTCGAGTATCCGGGCCATGGCCCGGATACTCGGGCGCTCGCCAGCCACCGTTAGCCGTGAACTGGCGCGAAACAGCTTGCCTGCTGGCTACGCGTCCGTGTCGGCCGAAGCGCTCAGTGCCGCACGCCGCAGCGCGGGTCGCGGCCCCACAAAGCTTTGCCTGCAAAGCGTCTGCTGGCGCATCGTTCTCACCCTGCTCGAGTGGAAATGGTCACCCCAGCAGATATCGGGCACACTGAAGCGCATGTATCCGACCGACCCGACCCAGCAGGTTTCGCACGAAACCATCTACACGGCCATCTATGCCCAGCCGCGCGGCGAACTGCGCCGTCAGCTCATTGCCTGCCTGCGCCATGGCCACAGCACGCGTATGCCGCGTACACGGGGCACAGACCGGCGTGGACAGATTCCCGACATGGTCAGCATTCATGTGCGGCCGCCCGAAATCGAAGACCGGTTGATGCCTGGACACTGGGAAGGCGACTTCATCAAGGGTGCCGGCAACCAGTCTTCAGTAGGCGTTCTGGTCGAAAGGACCAGCCGCCTGGTGCTGCTCGCAAAGATGGAAGACGCCACCGCCGCTTCAGCACTGGCGGCCTTCTCCGCCAAACTCAATTCGATTGCCGAGCCATTACGGCAGAGCTTCACCTACGACCAGGGCAAAGAAATGTCGCGGCATAAAGAACTCACCGCCGCGACCGGCGTGAAGGTGTACTTCTGCGACCCGCACAGTCCATGGCAACGCGGCACTTGTGAAAACACCAACGGCCTGCTGCGCCAGTATCTGCCCAAAGGCACAGACCTTTCGGTCTACAGTCAGGACGAACTCGACGCCATTGCAGACAGTCTGAACAGCCGGCCTCGCGCGACTCACGCCTTCCATTCGCCATTCGAGGTCTTCGCCGCGACCCTTGCTTCAGCAAGTCAACCTCAAGGCTCTAAACATTAAACCCGCTGTTGCGCTTCACTCTTGAAACCGCCCTCCCATTTCCGCGCTAGTTCGTCCGCTTCCCGGGCAGAAATTCCCGCAGGGAAAAGCTTGGTTTTTCGAATGCGGTGATTGTCGATGACGCGCTCGAACGACCAACGGTAGCGCTTGCGGCCGGCCTTGATAACGGTGTCGACTGGCATGATGCAAGAAACCTGTAGAGCGAATCGAGTTCGTAGACGTGCGTTTTGTGGCCGAGTTTGTAGCGCTTGATGATCTCGCCGGCGCGGTCAATGCGGCTGATTGCGTATCGCGGCACACCCAGGATCTCGGCGGCTTCCTTTGCGCTCACGCGCTTTCCTCCTCCAATGTTCATCTCACACCTCGCGCGTCGCGCGCGATTTCAGATAATCCTTGCCCAGCTTTGGTCGTGCGACGCACTCAAGCGGCACTGGCTGCGTAGCAGCCGCGATGTACAGCGGATGTTTCGGATTGCCGTCAAGGTTAAGGCCGAGGTGAAAGAGCTTCCCGGACATACTGGTGATGCGAAGAAGGTGCAAGACGCCGGCCGCACGCCTCGCGGCAGCCTCGTGCAAGCCCCACGCGCAGATGACCATCGAAGCGCTGTCGATTGCCTCCAGGATTGCACCGTTCGCCCGGTTACGTGGTCCGAGCGGGTCTGGATGCAACAGTAGTTCGTCGGGGTTGGTGGCACGAAGTGGGTACAGGTTGGCGACTTCGAGCCGGCCAAAGTTGTTCGCGACTGCGCGGGCGAAGCACCGTGTGATCGTCGGGTCATCGACGAGGTGGTCTGCTGTCGACGGATTCAGCATGAGGAACGCGAGCGTAGGACGTGACGTGTCCCATGCGCGCCAGAGCCGGTACCGGTTCGCGCCGCAGTCGCTCAGATGCATGCCGCGTTCGCAGGCCGGGTCGGTTTCGATCAGGCGTTTCATCGCTCCACCTCCTTTTCCCGTCGGTCAACGTAATGCTCTACTCGTCCGTCTCCAGATCCCTGTCAGACGCCCTTTGTCACGCCTGCCGGGCCTGGTTCAGGCACGCCACATCTTTCATGCGCCGCGCTGTGTGTGCGGAAAGGCGCCCCTACAGGGGCGCGCTTCGTCAAAAGAACTGATGACGGTAACGACTGCACGGCGGCTCAGTCGATGGCGGCGAAAATCGATGTCGCTTCCACGTGTTGTGAGGCAAAGTCGCGCAGCTGGTAGAAGAGCTCACCGAAGTGCGCGTCTCGGGTTTGCCAGGCAAGGGCATTGAAGGCCGTCAGGCAGGCGACGATGCCGGCGGCGTCGCACGACATCTCACCATCGAAGCCATTGCCGTCGCACTGGATGCGCAATGGCTCATCGAGGCGAGGGGCCATGTAGAAGCCTCCGTTGGACAGTTCGAAGAAGTCCCAGAAGCCGCCTGAATAGCCATGACAGACGGATTGCAGCGACTGGTAGACCATTGCCTCACCCGTCATCAACTGCTGCCCGAAATAGCGTGGCAGCGTGTTTATACGCTTTGATTCAGGGACGCACACGGCCTTGACGATGCCGTTCGAGGTCTGGACTTCAGAGTCAGGTTGCATGATGTTCTCCAGCAAGAAATTCGCGGAGCATGCCCCTGGCGGGGAAGCGTCCCCGCGACGGGTAAATAAGGCAAGCGATAAGGCAAGCGGTCTGACCGCTTACGAGGCAGATGTGGCTAGTCCTGGTCGGGCAGCAGGATCGTTGCGACCGGACGGTCAGTGGTTCCCGCATCGATGACCAGTTTCAGATGAACCTCGGAGGCCGGTGCTGCACTTCCATCGTCAGGATCGAGGCGCGCACTGAAAAAGACCGCCTTGTCTTCGTGTCGATGCATGACTTCGGCGGCTGCAGCCCACAGGATCGACCACAGACGCGTGGCCGCAACACAGGATGAACATGGGCAGTGAATGGCATCGTGAGCGACGTCGGCAAGACCGGCGAGGCACAGGTGCAACGCCTCTTTCGACATCGCGACAGGCGCCCTGAAACCGGCCTCGCAGGCGATGCGCGACAGGTCCACCAGACGGCCGTCACGCAGACGTTGTTCGCGGGACGCCGGGCGAAGCGCCGATGACGGCGCAGCTGAAGCAGGGACATCGTAGTAGTAGACAGACATGACATGCTCCTTGAACGGGTGAAGGGGCATGTGCTCCCCGGGGGGGATGCAATGCCCCTGGGGGTGAAAGATCGGGATGAGTGTCCGCGCCGAATGAATTTTGAGCCACCGCGCCGACCGAGCTTTGAGCCGGGGTGGAGACCGGTCCGAAGCAGGACCGGTTGTGGATAAGTGTATGGGTTTGCGGAGTGCTTGTCCTCCTTCGTGTGAGGATGTATTGCGCAGTGGAAGCTGCGAAGGGCGTAGCCCGTAGCGGCTTCCACTGCGCGGCAAGCGACGATCAGGCTGATTCGTTCGCGCTCGCACCGTCGGCTCTGCGCACCGCTTCACGCGAGCGGATACGCTTCTTTGCACTGGCGCTGCTATGGCGGAAACGGTAGCTTTCGTTGCCGGTTTCCACGATGTGGCAGTGATGCGTCAGCCGGTCCAGCAATGCCGTGGTCATCTTCGCGTCGCCGAACACACTGGACCATTCGGCGAAGTGCAGATTCGTTGTGACCGCAACGCTTGTATGCTCGTACAGGCGACTCAGCAGGTGGAATAGCAACGCCCCGCCGGCCTGGCTGAAGGGCAGATATCCGAGTTCGTCCAGAATGACCAGGTCGAGGCGCAGCAGGCTCGCCGCGATCCTCCCGGCGCGTCCCTGCGCCTTCTCCTGCTCCAGTGCGTTGGCCAGATCCACGGTCGAGTAGAAGCGCACCCGCTTGCCGTGGTGCATGATGCCGGACACGCCGATGGCGGTCGCCAGATGCGTTTTGCCCGAGCCCGGTCCCCCGACCAGAACCAGGTTGTGCGCGCCCTCGGTGAACGTCATGCTGGCCAGTTGCGTGACGAGCTGCCGATCGACCGGCGAGCCATCGAAGTCAAAGCCGGCGATGTCGCGATGCACCGGGAACTTCGCCGCGTTCATCTGGTGGCTGACCGAACGCACGGCCCGATCCGCGACCTCGGCCTGCAACAGCCGTTCGAGCAGCCATTGCGAAGACGCCGCGTCGACATTCACCTGCTCGAGCAGTTCGGCCCAGCCGGCAGCCATGCCGTGCAGCCGCAAGTGTTTGAGTTCGACGATCAGATCACGCATGACCGGCCTCCGGCTGTTGCAGCGCCGGGCGCAGCCCGTCGTAGCGCGATGTGTCAGCCAGCGGCGGTGTCGTCAGTTGTAGCGCAGTTTCGATCTTCGGCGGCATCTGCACGCTGCGCATGCGCGACAGCACGTTCACCACATGCTCGACGCTCACGCGCCCGGAGGGCGGCGCCTGCTCCAATGCAAGCTCGACTGCAACCACTATGGCATCCAGACCGCGTTCGGGGACCAGCGCCAGAACCTTCGCCATTACCCGGTCACCACCTGGCTCGCGTAGTAACGCCCGACGCAGGCGTTGCAGCGGCTCGGGCATGTCCTGGAACGGCGCACCGTTACGCAGCGCCCCGGGCTTGCGCTGGATTAGCGGGATATAGTGCTGCCAGTCGTATCGCACCAATCCTTCGTCGGCCAGTCGCTCATGGGCGGCCACCACGGCATCATCGCCCACCACCACAACACGGCCCGGATAGAGCCGCGTGCTGAGCATCTGGCCTGCAAATTCGCATGGCACCGAGTAGCGATTGCGGCCAATCACCACCAGGCAGGTCGACGACACCCGTGCTGCGCGCTCAACATAACCGTCAAACGGTGTCGGCATCGGCATCAGATGGGCGCGCTCCTGCTCGAACACGTCGGCGACGCTCAGGTCACGATAGTCCGGGTGCTTCACCTGATCCCACAACGACCGGCACCGGGTCGCCAGCCATGCATTCAGTTCGGCGAAACTGCCGAAGCGTTGCGCACGCGCCTCAATCCAGATGCGCAGACGGCTGTCCTGCACGTTCTTCTCGACGACGCCTTTCTCCCAGCCACTGGCGACGTTGCAGAAGTCCGGATCGAACAGGTAGTGCGAGCACATCACTGCGAAACGCGGATTGACCGTGCGGCCCTTGCCTTTGTGAACCTTGTCTACGGCTGTTTTCATATTGTCGTAGATGCCCCGGCGGGCCACCCCGCCGAAGGCCGCGAACGAGCGCGTATGGGCATCGAACAGCATCTCGTGCCCCTGGCTCGGATAGGCAACCAGCCAGAACGCCCGCGACGCACATAGCTTCATGTGCGACACCTGCAGCTTGCGGTAAATGCCGCCGACAACCAGTCCTTCCTCGGACCAGTCAAACTGGAATGCCTCGCCTAATGGGAAGCGCCTCGTAATAAGAAGGAAATGGCCGGCGTCCCGGAATTTTCTGGTTGATAGGACGCACGACCTTCTCATTATGGGCGCATGCTTTTCACAGCGATTCGAGCCAGGTCAGCAGCTCCGGATTCCGCTTCCATCGCGGCGGTCGACCGGGCTTCGTTGATGGATCGACCTGCTCGAGCGCTTTTCGCTTGGTATCCAAATTAGCGCGAGCATAGTGATTGGTCGTATCCAGTCGCGCGTGCCCGAGGTAGCTACGGATCACCGTCACGTCGACACCGGCAGCGACGAGCTGAACTCCGACACTGTGACGCCACGTGTGCGGCGTGATTCGCTTTGTCGCGAGCGATGGCACGTGCCGCGAAGCTGACTGAACGTACTGCCTGAGCTTGAAGCGAACCCCGGCTGCACTGAGCGGCTGGCCATATCGGTTGACGAAGATAGGCTCGTCATCCGTACGCGGTTGTCGCCTCAGCAACGCCTTGATTACGGCAACCGTTTCCGGCCACAAGGGGCAGACACGACTCCTGCGTCCCTTGCCGAGCAGCTCTACTTGCGCGGGAGATTCAAAACGGATGGCTCGTGGGCATACATCCAGCGCCTCCTGGATTCGTGCTCCCGTGTTGTACAGGAATGCGAGCAACGCGTGATCCCTCTGTCCTTCCGGGCTCGATCGGTCGGGTTCTCGAAGGACCGCCGCGATTTCGTCGGCATCCATGTAGCACATGGCAGGCCGCGATCTCTTCTTGACCGGGATATATGCGATCTCTGCGCATTGCGCGATCGCCAGCGGCTCGCGATGGGCGACGAAGGTAAAGAAGCTATGGATGGCGGCAAGTCGACAGTTGCGCGTGCCGATGGACACCTTCCTGTCCTTCTCCAGATAGTCGAGGAACTCGATCACGTCGCTGGCCTGCAGGTCCGCGAGCGACAGTTGCGCGATCTCCCGTCGCCTCCGGCTGGCTGCAAATTGGAGGAACATCTTCCACGTGTCGCGATATGACCATACCGTATGATGGGAGAGATTCCTCTGCTTGCCCATCCATTCATGAAAGAATGCGTGCAACAAACAGGCGAGTGAATTCGGTTTCATACCACACCATCCTTCGTCTGGAGAGCTGCTGCGCCATTCCTGCGGAAGCGCTCGCCGGCTTCCTGCAGCAATTCTGGTGTGATGTTCAGATAGACCAGCGTCGAGCGGATGTCTTTGTGTCCGAGGTACGTTGCGAGATAGGGAAGCCTGGATTGCGGGTCGATTCCCGACTTGTACCAGTCGCGCATCCGATGCCCTACCATCGTATGTCGCAGATCGTGAACTCGCGGCCCGACTGCTCCGTGCGCGGGTTTGATGTTCGCAAGTCGCAGGACATCCGTCAGAACAAGCCGTATGCCACCCACTGTGTAGCCGCGGTTTCGCTGTGGACTCCAGAACAGTGGGCTCTCAGGATTCGTTGGAGTACCGGCTTGCTCACGCATGTCAAGATAGTTCTGGAGCACTGTCATGACTCCAGGGGCCAGAGGCAAGCGACGTCGCTTGAAAAACTTCGTCTCACGGATCTCGAGAGTCTGCTCACGCAGATCGACATCGCCAAGCACCAGACGCGCGACCTCGCCTCCCCGAAGACCGGCGCAGTAGGCAAGCATGAGCATTGTGAAGAGGGTGACAGGACGCCACGGTGCCTTCGGCGAGGGATACAACAGCGCCGCCTGCAGAATGCGCTGTATCTCATCGTCCGTGTAGAGATAGGGGGATCGCTGCTGTTGTCGAGCCGCACGAGCTACTCCATCGCCGATGGACAGGACCGGCACCCGCGGGTCGATCCGGTGCATCGCTTTCGACACGACGCGGCCTGTTCTCCGAGCTTCGAACAAGTGGTACGGTGACGGTTCTTCCTGACTCCAATGTTCGACGAGTTCGGCCAACGTAAGCCCGGCCAGCTCAGGATGGTATTGCAGGAAGCGATCGAAGCGCAGCAGTCCCTGCTCTTCGGTGCGATAGCGATAACCGAGGACGCGCATGTGCTCATCCATCACTATTCCAAGGAAACTTCCGAAGCGAGGGAGCCGGCGCTGTTTCTGGAGTGCTGCGTCGCCATCCTCACTGACGAGGGCTCGAACGATCGGCGTGGTGCGCGGGCCGTACTGCCGATGTAATTCGGAAAATGGGTTTGACGCGATGAGTCCATGGTCGTGCAACCACTGGACATATCGCTCGATCAGGAAAGTTCGGTGATAGAGGATGTGTGCCTGCCACTTGAGACTGTGTTCCTTCAACCATTGCTGCACAATTGAGACGTCCGGTGAAGTAATCGCACCGCGGCTCGCGAGAAAGCTGTTGAAGTTGCACAGGAGGCCCGCATAGTTCTTGTGCGTGGCCGGATGACGAAATCGTTGCTCCCGCAAAAATTGCTCGACGGATGCTGCATCGATGAACGGTAAGTCAGTCATGGCAAAATTCCTCCTGGCAGATCGAGTCCGATGGTTCTCAGATCCTCGGTCGCGAGCTTCAGATACTCTGCGGTCGCCGCAGCAGACGTGTGACCCAACATGTCGCCGATGATCTTGAGCGGCACACCAGATCGGAGCAAGCTCACAGCGCGTGCGTGGCGAAACGCATGGGGGCCTTTCCTTCCTTGCGGAGTGACTCCGGCTGCTCGCAGACGAGCGCTCGTGACACAGTTGAGGATCGATCCATTCTTGAACGGGCGGTGCGGCGCCTGGATACGCAGGAACACCTCCCGATGTACGCTTGACGGGCGCGCCTTCTCCACGTATCGGAGCACGGCTTCGCCCGGGTCGCGTAGCAATGGAAGCTCGGAGGAGGTTCCGGTCTTTGAGTGGCGCACGCGAAGAACATCCCGCCTCCAGTCGAGGTCGTCCAGGCGCAAATTGACGACTTCCGCGGCCCGCAAGCCGTAGGTCGACAACAGGATCAGGATGGCGTAATCGCGCAGACCGACTGGTGAGAGATCCTTCCGAGTCACCTCGAGAACGCGCTGCACTTCTTCTGGTCGAAGGGCGGCTGGAATGTCTTCGTGCTCGTAGATGTGCGGCCCAATCACTGTGCCACTAAGATCGATGGCCGTGAGGCCTGTGCGCCACAAGTGGCGAACGAAATCACGGAGGCAGACGGTTCGATCTCCGATGGATCCGCGCCGTAGTCCGTCACAACATTGCTTCAAGTACGCGTCAAGGTCGCAAACACTCAGATCAGCAAGCCCCTGCTGGTCTGCTCTCTGCCCGAGTGAAGTTAGGAATTGCAACGCATGCTTGGTGCGCTTGGCTCGTGTCAGTGGGTGCAGACCACGCAGGTCGCGCAACCACGTGTCGTAGTCCTTGACGATATCGCGATGAAAAACTTCGAGCACGGTGCGTGGTGGGTCCGGAACCGGCCATGCTCCATGCACAAGACGAAGCATCATATTGATGGCACCGGTGTATCGATGTCGCCATTTCTGAAACGGTGGCAACCTGCTGTACCGTTTCCGCGAGAGCCGATATTGCCCGCGCAAGAACCGCGTCACGTGCCCCGAACGAACGGTTTCGATCGACAGTCCATTACGGTTGCAGTAATCCAGCAGCTGACGTACGCGAGCCGGATACCACTGCTGGACTCGTTGGGAATACCCCTCGGCCCTCAGATGAGCCAGCAGTTTCTCGATCAACATCTCATCAGTTGATAGCGGAGCGTACATGGGAACCTCCTCGGACATGACCAACCCTGAGGATGCCACGTGCCCCTAATGGAAAGCAGAATCGCGGAAGAATGCGGACTGGCCGGGAACTCGCCAGTGTCCTTCCGATTACGGCCTCCTTCAGATTAGCCGACGCTGCACAGGTCGACTTCGGCGCCGGCCCGGCGCTTGCGCACGAGTCCGGACAGGCGCTCAAGACATGGTTCTTCGTCATGACACTGTGCTGGTCGCGTCATCAGTACGTCGAGCTGGTGTTCGACCAGACGGTCGAGACGTGGCTGGCGTGCCACCGCCGCGCGTCGACATTGAGCGCCTGCACCAGCACCTCATGAAACGGCGTCAACCGGGTCGGCTGGGCGCGCCGCTGATACTTCGGCTCCTCCTGAACATCCATGTTCAGATATTTACTAATCGTGTTGCGCGACAGGCTTGTGAGACGCGCTATCTCGCGTACCGACTTGTTCTGGCGGTGGAACATCCGCCGCACCTTGCCAATCATCGTCATCGGGATCATCCCCAAACACCCTGCCAGAAAAACTAGCAGGATAGGTTGATTGCCCGGCTCAATTTTCAGTCGGCGCGATCCCTACATGTGGCTGAATTTTCGGTCGGCGTAAACACGGCCATGCACGACGCGCAGCTGCTGACACCAGCCCGTGTAGGGGCCGATCGCGCTGCCACGCTTTTGCGCGGCGATAGCACGCACTGGTTCGTACCTGAGGCGCTGAGCACGCGGCAGCAGGTGTTCGCCAATCGTATCGAAGCGCTACGGATCGCGCTCAACCGCGACCTGTTTCTCGGCCTGGTCGATAGCGAATCGCACTACGCGGTATATCGGCCAGGCGCCGGGTACGCACGCCGCCTCGACTGCCTGCGCAACAACGACAGCCGCGTGATCTCCGCCGTGTTCTACCTCACCGAAGCGTGGCAGGACGCCGAGGGCGGCGCACTGCGGCTCTACCTTGCCGATCAGTCATATCACGACGTCTTTCCGCGCGCCGGAACGCTGCTGTTGTTTCTCTCGGCACAGTTTGAACACGAGGTGCTGCCCGCCACGCGCGATCGCATGAGCATCGCATGCTGGATGAGGCAGCGGGTGTAAGCCGAAGCGCGTGCGCAGCTGTGATTAACGATCCATGATCGCGCCCTTGCGGATCAGGTTGACAATCAGTCGTCGGATTTCGTTAGTGTCCATATCGGCATGGTGCCGATGGCATACGCGCGAAGCCAACGCCGAGTCACGACATTGCACAACCGCTGATAACTACGGGGCAGGGAACCGTCTACAACGGAAACTTGCCGTGTACTGACTTGCGACGACCGATCGATCCCAAATGTCCGCTGCCGTGGACGAGGCGACGTTCGAGTGTCCGTTGAATGCATTGGACGAATGGCTGAATGTGGCCGAGGGTGTGTGAAAACTCAAAATTCTTAGGTTTTGGGGTGTCACTTTACCCCTCCCCGAGTGCCGCGAAGCCAACACGGAGCGTTCTGGTGGGTCGACTTCCACACTTGACGACGAAGGCAGACGTTTTGACACACCCTCGGCCGGGAGCCGCAGTTCCCCATGTTCGCCTGTTCGCCCAAAGCAGGCGATGGATGAACGGCGAATTCCGGCGAAGGGCTGCTTCGCGGCACCAGCGCCCACAGCAGCCGTCGGCCAGTTTCGGACGTTCGACATCGACGCCAGTAAGCGGACGGCCACCCGTGGATAAAGTTTTCCGTTGTTGATTTTCACTCAGAATTGACCCACCCGGTGGGTCAGAATTCGGTGGAAATCAACACTGAGATCGTTGCGAAGTTTGTCGAGGCGGCGCAGGTCTACGATAACCATCCGGGTACGCTTCAGTTGCGAGCAATGAACATCATCTATGAAACGACCAGGAAACGCGGGGCGACGATCCTGATTCCAAGCTCAACGGTTGACGGCTTGAATCCGCCGCTAACACCGGCGATTGCAGGGCGCGTTGTGGCAGGGGCCACGCTGACGCCCTTCAGGACCGCCGCGTAGTCTCAGTGGGCACCATGCGGGCGGGTTATCAGATCGGGGACCGCTCGCTGCCGCGAGCGTCCTGCGCAGTGCCTTTTGCCACCCTGTGCATGTTCACCGGAGCCACTCGATGCCGGTTTCCCGATTCATGAACGATGTGGGGCGAATGCATTACGCCGGCCGCGTCGCTCTAGATTGACAAGGCCACATCATTCCTTCCCCCCGCCGTTGATCCCGCCACCACTTCGCCAAACCTGCTTGCCCCGCTCGGACAGTTCGCCGCAACTATGTTCCGCGTCGGCCTCCGTCCCTTCTATCGCCATCTCGCCGCCTGCCTGTTCCTGCGCCTTTTGTTTCTGCTTGTTCCGCGCTGCCACAGCTTCATCGTGCGACCTGCCTGCGTAATTTCGCCAACTCCTTCATGAAACAGTCTTTGCAACTGGGCAGTCTGCCCAGCGCGTGTCATTTCGGGGGCTACGATCTGAATTGCTTGCGTAGCCTGTCCGGTACATGGTGTTCATCCAGCCAATGGATCTCCCGCTTCCGCAGGAGGTTGTGCCTATACGGCCGCAGCGACGCACCGAACATCAGCGCCAGCCCGATCAAAATGCCCCACATTGCGTACGTCATATCAACCTTTTCTATCTATTCCCGATTTACTCGAGGCGACAGACTACGCAGTAGAGAAATTGCACTCGCGCACCCCAGCGCTTCCGAAAATCATATGTTGTGGCAATTCAGTGCTTATGGCACATCCAGTCCCGGATTGGATGCGTGTCTAGCCAACGGGTAACCGGCTCGTCTTTGTGTTCTCGCCTGTACCGCGCCGCTGCAAATATCGCAATGCATAGCAGCACCGCGATCCCCACTACAAGACTGATCATTGACTGGCTCATGGCAGCCTCCTCTGAGGTCAGAACCATGTTTATATTTTAGTAACTAAAAAGTTAAGTCTTCGCGATTTGTGAGAAGACTTCAGTGTGCTGCGGCCAGAATTGGAACGATGTTGAAACGGGTGAGAGAACTGGCAGCAGCCGTGCCCATTCTCCGATCCTTGTTTCGTGCGATCATCTTCTCGCAGCTGCATGCTGTAGTCTAGGCGCGACGCCCCAATCACAGATATCCAATCCAAAGTATCCGCGTCCCGGAAACAAAAGACCGGCGCTTCGCCGGTCTCTCCAATTCTGCCACCTCAAGGCTGGGCAGCGTCCCGATTAACGAGCACCGGCCTTCCCGATTGCATAAAGGCACCTGCCATCCCTGGCCACTTCCTTGCGCTTTTCACCCATTGTTTCGGTGTTATGTCCTGAGCACCGTCAACGTCTCCCGGCTTGCTTTCTGGCGCGACGGGCATGCCATCATCTGTCGCATTCTCCGCCGCTTCCCTCTGTTTCGTGTTCTCCGCTACTTCTTCCGCATTCACATGGTCTTCAATCATGCTGTACTCCCTCGGTGAGGCAGACCGTTTCGCCACTTCCATTCCCGCCGTCTCTATAGTTGAGACGAAGCGGCACATCCTACGTTCGGATTCAATTTGTAACGTCCGTTGTAGCGCGACGGACACCGTGCGCCTACGAGTCCTGTCCATAAACTGAACAGCAAGGCGATTGCTACCCTTATTGCTTCTCCAGTTCATGGACGACCGCCAGTGTGATGAACGCGGAGCGCGTCATGTGACGCTCTTTTGCCGCTGCATCGACCTGCTGCAGAAGGCTCTCCAGCAGGCTGAGTTGAAGGCCCACGGCTTTCGACGTCACCCGCGTCAGATTAATGTCGACAAACACCCAGATTCCGTCGCCGTCGTCCATTTCGAGCGCACGCAATTCCGATGTATTGCATGTAGGGGCCGGTATGAGCTGCTCGCTGCGGTCGTACATCACCTCCACAGCCTCCTGGGCGTTGTGCGTCAGTTCGTCAAACGAATCGCCACTCGCATCGGCACTGGGAAAATCGGGGAAATTGGCGCGAAAGCCAGTATCGCCATCCCGGTGGACATACAGCGGATATTGCATGACCTGCTCCTTCGAGCGGAGCGCCGACTGACGCTCACTGTGCAACGCAATGCTGGCGGTGTATTTTGTACGAGTGATAGCCGACGAAGTCTGCATGCATGCTCTATTAGACGCTTCATGTAGGAATACGCAACGACTTTCTCGTGTCATGTCGACGCTTCATCAAGGAAAGATCGAAACCGCATATGCACAGGGTGATCTGTTCAGATGGCGCCCTGTGTTCCGATTAGATCTCCGGGCGCTCCGGCCCATCCGTTCGGAAGGGCCGCTACCTACCGTTGTACGGGTCGCGCGACACAGGCCGCCAGCAGCGCCCTCAACTCGTTCTCCCGGTTCTGACGCTGAATGTGATCCCGCCATAGCCGGTCAACGGCCACGCCGTTCGGTGCGGTCAGCAGATCTGCACCGTCCAGGAACACCGGTACGGTCGATATCCTGTCGATACACGGCAGAAGAATCTGTGTCTTCACTTCGACGGCCTCGGCGTGGACAACTGGCGGGATTGGCGCCGGCGGATGCGTCGCGCACCCGGGTACAACAAGCAGCGCGCTACAGGGCATCGCGCAGACGGTCGGTTGGCCGTCAAGCCGAACGGAACAGTCTGACCGTAATTGCGCAGCTTTCCGCCTTCCAGGATGTCAGCCATGATTGCCTCCATCGGGGGTTTCGAGGCGTCCTGGCACCCGACGAAACGCAGCACACGCGGAGCGTGCAAGGTTCTCACCGCGAGGTACCGCGCTCCCGGAGTTTGCGTCTACTCAGCAGGGCCAAGGATTACGTCGATAGCGGCCTGGCCGGCGATCTCCGCAACAAAGTAGGCCCAGCGACGGGAAAACGGGCCGCCCCGGATCTTGATGCGCTCGCCGAGCGCTGTCATGGGAGGTTTGATGGGTCCTTCGATACGAAAAAAGACGTCGAACATGTCCTTCGATGTGGCCAGCAAATCAACATGAATTTTGAATCCGCGATATTCGACCGTTCGCTGCATGAAGACCTCCGGTTCCCGAACCGCCGCAAGGCGCGAAAAGCTATAGACGGCGCCTATTCAATATTTTTCACGGGCGTCGCCTTCAGACGCGACGCCCGCGTCTTCTTCGGCAGCTGCTGTCGCGAAAGCCTCTTCAGAAAAAATCGATCTCCTGAATGCACGGGAGGTAAAGTCCAGGCGCGTAATCACCCGGACATAGCCGCCCGCCTGCTCGGCAGTTTGAACCACCGCCTGCAGCTTCCCGGTATGCGCCGATCGCATTATGACCTCCAGACAGACATGCGTTGGGAGAATCTGTCTGGAAAGAGGGCTAGATCATTTCCAGTTGCGCCATGATGTCGATCGTTCTCGACGTGTGCGAGGTGACTGCTCTTTCAAGCGTCAACTCCGCACCGCTATAGATACCTGCGACTTGCTCGGACCGACCTTGATTCGGAGGCGTCTGCCGATATCGCCTGACGAACCTGTTTCATCGTTGCGAGGAATGAAATTCGACTTCGATCCCGAGTGGCTGACTCCTGGCAAATGCTGCATAAGCACCGTGAGATCGCGTCAAGGTACGGGTCCTTCGTCGCAGGCGACCTGTCCCGCCTGCCGCGAGTGTTGCCACCGGGTTCCGTTTGCATGACGCCGCGAGCCAGGCCGCTATCAGCAGCGATTGCGCATAGCGCCTAGGCACATATCTGTGCCGATGGCAACGTCCGCTCGCAGGACGAATTGATGCGAATGGACGGTTCAGTCGATGCGCAGGCCGATAGTTGAGGCTCGTTGACCACAACAGGACTACACTCAAATTGAGACAAATCCGGGAGCAATATCATGGCCGACGCTACCCCCCAAAGCACCTTTCGCGGTCTTCCCCTGACTCCGGAGCAAGACGCAGAAGTCAGGCACTACATAAAGAAGAAAAAGCAACATGGCGCGCCGTGGGACACACCGGAGTTGGCGGCCATGCTTCGAGACATGCTGGAGCCCCCGGGCGACGACGACGGAGGACTCGGCGCCACTGTCGACGAAGCGAAGGCAGCCACAGAACGCGCGACAGCTTCCATCGATGAGACCATGGAACCCATTGAGGCCTGCGAAGAGCGGAATGCTGCGATGGAAACCGAGGGTATGAGGGGACCCAGGCGTTGAATCCCGGGCGGCGCCCGCGACCGGTGTGGAAAGTCACCCGGCGCACCCGGATCGTGGCATGAGCCTGTGGGGAAGCTGGAAGCACATCGATTGCGGCTCCGCCGGTCGGCTCTGCAATCAGCGCCCCCACCGGCGAGAAGACGGCGGCCCGCCGTATACCTTGATTTGATGCGCGCCCCCCAGAGACGCCTTTCGGAAGACAACAAAACACGGTCTATCGATGTACCCTTATCCGCGCCGGGCACAAAGCCGATTTCAAGGTCGAGGCAGTTGCTAGCCGGGGATCTGTCGCAGTCGCTGCGCGAAGCCACTCGCGACGAGCACGAAAATGCAATCAAACACACGATGGCGGACGACCCGCACGGGGATTTTCTGGTCGGCTAAAACCCTCTGTCAGATGGAAAGCCAGGTGGCTTTCGTCCAACGAACGTCGATCGTGGACCTGCACGGGTCGCGTTGTGTCGCGCCTTCCGCGGAACTGCGCGGAAGCACAAAAAGGTGTGCCGAACACCGCACCCTGGATGCTTGCGCGAACGTCGTACCCCTGTCGCCATCTCGATGTGTGATCCTATCTACGACAGGAGGAGATCGTGAAACGCAATATGAATCTGGCACTCGCAATATTGAAGACTCTCGAGGAAAACAAGTCCCCGCACCTCAGCGAATTTGACATTGAAGGCGCGGTCAAGGATACCTTCGATGTTTCAAACCGAGGCGTCTGGTATCAGTTGAACCTGCTGGCTGACGCAAATCTTGTGCGCGCGATGGGTAGCGACTGGCGGCTAACCTGGGATGGCCATGAGTTTTTGAAGTCGGCAGCCCCGAATGCCTTCGAAGACACTTAAAGTGCGACTAGAGCGCTGGAAAGCGCCTCTCGGTTTTCGTGGAGACAACACAGGTGAAGGGGTGGGTGGAGTCCATTGCATCAGGTTAGCGGGGTTCGCTAGGGACAAAATCAACGAGTTGCGAGGCAGGGACTGGAGCACGTCGGAAGCCAAACGGAGGCCGGCGTCCGCCCCCTTGATCTGATGTGAGTTTCGAATCCAAGTCCAACCGGCTCGTCCGATTTGCACCACAGCCCGCGATAGAAGGCGAGGCAATCATCTGTCCGCGCCACGGCGCGCACTCTCCCTCGCCACCGGCGAGGCGCTCTCGCCGCCGGCCTACGAATCGGTAGCGACGTTTCCGATGCGGGTGGCGGGCGGCATGGTGCAGGCGCAGGGTTACGCTCGGATTTTGACCAGCGTGAGACCGCAATGAGTAAGCCGAAGGACATAGACGGAAGCGGCGCAGCGACGGGCGATCCCAGTGGTGCGATGAAAATGTCGCCTTGGTCGCGTGCTCCAATTTCCTTGGAAGCGACCGTGGAGGTGTTATGACGAATTGCACGGTAATCGAGGAAGGTGAATACATCGCCCATTGCACGGCATTTGAGTTGGCCCCGGGTTATGGGAACCTTCCGTTTTGTTCGAGCGTTGATCGCGCTCATACGTTCATACAGGCGATGAGGCACAAAATTCCCAAGAAATTCAGCAGCCGCGATGACGCCATTAATACCGCCCTCGTGTACCCCGTCGAGCGTGCCGGAGCCGGAGATGTGGGGCTTTAGGCTGAGCGACGTTGCGCGTTGGCGCATCGCGCCATTGGCAGACGGCTGCGACCGCGTGCCACTGAAAAGGATGGGGCGTTCCTTCATGAATTCTCCCCTAAAGTCTTGGTCGGGTTGCCAATGTTTCGTGGATGAGCAAGAAAGGCCCTGCCCGCCTTCACGGACCGGGCTATCCCTATCGGGTAGACGAACTCCTTGACTGCCGGGAGACATGGTGGATTCGTGGTCGCGGCAGTGTCCGGGGTGGGCGCGCTGTCCTGAATCGTCACGGCTTTAACGGCATGCACGTCGCTCCGCGACGCAGCGGGTATTCGTGGGCGATGGGGCATGTCTGACCGGAGCCGAACGTTACGAAGACCCATGCTCCGACAAGGTCTTGCATAAGGTCTAGAATGAAATCAACGTACGCGTCGTACGTCAGAATGCTTCTCGACAAACGGGAAGGGGTCGGCGACGCGGCAAGGAATCCCCACGCAGCATGGCGTTTTTGATTGCAAACGTGCGGATTCCCTTTCAATCTAACCAGGACTATTTAGGTTCTGATTCAAGCGGAGGTATTCCGATGCTGCGTATGAGCAAACTTGCCGACTACGGCACGGTGATCATGACCGTGATGGCGCGGGATCCGGATGCCGTCCACAGCGCAAGCAGCATTGCGGCGGTTACTGGCGTCGCGATGCCTACGGTGTCAAAGGTGCTGAAAGTGCTGACGCGGGGTGGTGTCGTGGAGTCACTGCGCGGCACGAACGGCGGTTACCTGCTGCCGCGGCCGCCCTGGCGGATCACGCTGGCGGAAGTGATCACCGCGGTCGACGGCCCGATCGGGATGACCGAATGCAGCACCACGCCGGGCCTGTGTATCCACGAGGCGGCGTGCACGGTGCGCGCCAACTGGCAGAAGGTCAATCGCCTGATCTACGAAGCGTTGCAGCAGGTTACGCTGGCGGACATGGCGGGCCCCACTTTGCGCGCGGTCGATATCAGCTCGATCCGCGCGCGTAGTATCCCCGGCCACCGCGCGGGCGCGACGCTGGCGCGCAAGTCGATTGACGGAGGCCACGCATGAGCGCATCCAAAACCGGTTTCGATGAACTGATCAGCCGCGAATACCAGCATGGCTTCGTGACCGATCTGGAAGCCGACGCGCTGCCGCACGGGCTGAGCGAGGACGTGGTCCGGCTCATTTCGGCGAAGAAAGACGAGCCGGCGTTCATGCTCGAATGGCGTCTCGCGGCCTATCGCCACTGGCTCACGATGATCGAGCCGCATTGGGCGACGGTCGTACATCCGCCGATCGACTACCAGAGCATCGTCTATTATTCCGCGCCGCTCGCGCAGAAGAATCGTCCGAAGAGTCTCGATGAAGTCGATCCGGAATTGCTGCGTACCTATGAAAAGCTGGGCGTGCCGCTGAAGGAACGCGAACTCCTGGCCGGCGTCGCGGTGGATGCGGTATTTGACAGCGTCTCGGTAGCAACGACATTCCGCGAAAAGCTGGCGGAACTCGGGATTGTGTTCTGTTCGTTCTCGGATGCCGTGCAGCATCACCCCGAACTGGTGCAGAAGTATCTCGGCTCGGTGGTGCCGCACACCGACAATTTCTTCGCTGCGCTGAATTCCGCCGTGTTCAGCGACGGCTCGTTCTGCTACATCCCGCCGGGCGTGCGCTGCCCGATGGAGCTGTCTACCTACTTCCGCATCAACGCGCAGAACACCGGGCAGTTTGAGCGCACGCTGATCATCGCGGACAAGGGTGCGTATGTGAGCTACCTGGAAGGCTGCACCGCACCGATGCGCGACGAAAATCAGCTGCATGCCGCGGTCGTTGAGCTGATTGCGCTGGAAGGGGCGCGGATCCGCTACTCGACGGTACAGAACTGGTATCCGGGCGACGCATCGGGCAAGGGCGGCATCTACAACTTCGTGACCAAACGTGGCGACTGCCGCGAGGCGAATTCGAGGATTTCGTGGACTCAGGTGGAAACCGGTTCGGCGATCACGTGGAAGTACCCGAGCGTGATTATGCAGGGCGACAACTCGGTCGGTGAATTCTATTCGGTCGCGCTGACCAACCACTATCAACAGGCCGATACCGGGACGAAGATGGTTCACCTCGGCCGCAATACGCGCAGCACGATTCTGTCGAAGGGGATTTCAGCGGGCCGCGGAAAGAACGCGTATCGCGGTCTCGTGAAGGTCGCCCGAGCGGCCGAAGGTGCGCGCAATTACACGCAGTGCGATTCGCTTTTGCTCGGCGACCGTTGCAGCGCGCACACCTTCCCCTATATCGAGGTCAAGAACCCGACCGCGAAGGTCGAACACGAAGCATCGACGTCACGCATCGGCGAAGACCAGTTGTTCTATTGCCGGCAGCGTGGGTTGTCGCCGGAAGATGCGGTGTCGATGATCGTGAACGGCTTCTGCAAGGAAGTCTTCAAGGAGCTGCCGATGGAGTTTGCCGTCGAGGCGCAGAAGCTGCTCGGCGTCAGCCTGGAAGGCGGTGTGGGATAGCCGCGGCGATTCGCGAGGGATTCGGACCATGCTTGAAATCAGCAATCTGCAAGTCGAAGTCGACGGCAAGAAAATTCTGTGCGGTATCGATCTGAGCGTGAAGGTCGGTGAGGTGCACGCGATCATGGGCCCGAACGGCTCGGGCAAGAGCACGCTCGCCCATGTGCTGGCTGGGCGCGAAGACTTTGTCGTCACGGACGGCGAGGTCTCATACCTCGGTCGCGATCTGCTGACGCTCTCGCCCGAAGAACGCGCGCACGAAGGACTTTTTCTGGCGTTCCAGTATCCCGTTGAGATACCCGGTGTGAGCAACGTTTATCTGCTGAAGGCGGCGTTGAACGCGCAGCGCCGGCATCGTGGCGAGCCGGAACTCGACGCGATGGAATTTCTGCAACTGGTCAAGGACAGAATGACGCTGATGCAGATGGACGAGAGTCTGCTGTATCGCGCAGTGAACGAAGGCTTTTCCGGCGGAGAAAAGAAGCGCAACGAGATCCTGCAGATGGCGGTGCTTCAGCCCCGGCTCGCCATTCTCGACGAAACGGATTCCGGACTCGATATCGATGCATTGCAGATCGTCGCGCAGAGCGTCAACAGCATGCGCAGTCCCGAACGGGCGATCGTGCTGGTTACGCACTATCAACGACTGCTGGATTACATCGTGCCAGATCGCGTGCATGTGCTGGCGAACGGCCGGATCGTGAGGTCGGGGTCACGTGAACTGGCCCTGGAGCTGGAACGCAAGGGCTATGGCTGGATCGAGGGTGAGTCTGTGCAATCGGCCCGTGCAGCGAGTGCGGGGCATCCATGAAAAACGAATCTCTTGACTACTTCCACCAGGCTTTTGGGCAACTCGCGAAGACCTTGCCTGGCGCCGAGTTGCCGTGGCTGCGCGCCGCGCGTCGAAGCGCATTCGACCAGTTCGACGCGCTTGGTTTGCCGACCACGCGGCACGAGGACTGGAAGTACACGAATGTATCGACTATCGGGAAACGCCCCTGGCAGTTCAGGGCACAACGCACCGACGATAGCGACGTGCGGCACGTCATCGATGAACTCGTGCTGGACCCCGCCGGGCATCGACTGGTCTTTTTCAACGGTCGGCATGTGCCGCGGCTGTCGAAACTGAATAGTTTGCCACACGGGGTATTTGTGGGCTCGCTCACCCGGGCGTTGAGAGAAATGCCGCAACGGCTGGAAGCAGCGATCGCCTCCCAGGCATATGCTGACGGCTTTGCCGCGCTAAACGCGGCGTTTATGACGGATGGGTTTGCCGTCGTGCTGCCGCCTGGCGAGGTCATCGATCAACCGCTGCAGATACTGTTTCTGACCGACGAAGCGGGTCTTGCGGTGCAGCCGTTCAATGTTGTGCTTGCAGGAGCACGCTCGGGCTGCACGATCGTCGAGCACTTTGTCGGGCTCGGCGACGACGCGTACTGGACTAATGCAGTTACCCGCATCGTCGTAGACGAACAGGCGGACGTGCGGCACTACCGGTTGCAGCAGGAAGGCTCGAAGGCTTTTCATATCGCGTCGATCGGTGTTGCGCAGCAACGCGCCAGCTGTTTTGCATCGCATGCGTTCGCGTTCGGTGGCGCATTGTCGCGCGCGGGCATCTGTACGAGCCTAAACGCCGCGAACGCGCAAGCCACGTTGAACGGTCTCTATTTCGTTGGTGGCCGGCAGCACGTCGATCACCACACGCGCATCGATCACGCAGAGCCGCATGGCACGAGTCGCGAATACTACCGCGGCGTGCTCGACGGCGCCTCGCGCGGCGTGTTCAACGGGCGCGTCATCGTGCATCGCGATGCGCAGCAAACGGACACGCATCAGGCGAATCACAACCTACTGCTGTCGCGCGACGCGGAAATCGACACGAAGCCGCAACTTGAGATCTACGCCGACGATGTGAAATGCACACACGGCGCGACGGTCGGCCAGCTGGACGAGAGCCAGTTGTTCTATCTGCGTGCGCGTGGCGTCGAAGAGCGCATGGCGCGGGCGCTACTGACATACGCATTTGCGCGCGACATTGTCGAACGTGTGCGCATCGATTCGCTGCGCAGCCGGCTCGAAAATCTGCTGCTCGCGCGCACCCCGGAAGGCGATCGGATCAGGGAGTTGCTATGAAGCCGATCGAACAGATGCAGACGCCTGATCCGCGCAATGTCGAGCACTGGCGAACCGATTTTCCGATTCTGGGCGAGCGCGTGCATGGTCGGCCGTTGGTCTATCTCGACAATGGCGCCACTACGCAAAAACCTGCTTCGGTCATCTCCGCGGAAAGCGCTTACTATCAGCATAGCAACGCCAACGTGCACCGCGGCGTACATCTGCTGTCGCAGCGCGCGACCGATGCATTCGAAGCAGCACGTGCGAAAATCGCACGCTTCATCAATGCACGGCGTCCAGAGGAGGTCGTGTTCGTGCGTGGCACGACCGAAGCGATCAATCTCGTCGCGCAGAGCTATGCGCGCCCACACCTCAAGCCCGGCGACGAAATCCTGATCAGCGCGATGGAGCATCATTCGAACATTGTGCCGTGGCAGCTGGTCTGCAAGCAGACGGGCGCGGCGCTGAGAGTCGTGCCGATCGACGATACGGGCGCGCTCGATGCCGACGCGTACGAGCGCTTGTTCAGTGAACGTACGCGGCTGGTCGCGATGACGCACCTGGCTAACGCCCTCGGCAGTATCAATCCGGTGGCGCGCATCATTGCGGCGGCGCACGCGCGCAGCGTGCCGGTGCTGCTGGATGGCGCACAAGCGATCGCGCATCTGCCGGTCGACGTCCGCGCGCTCGATTGCGATTTCTACGCGTTCTCTGGGCATAAGGTTTACGGGCCAACCGGTATCGGCGTGCTGTACGCCAAGGCTGCGATCCTTGAGGCGATGCCACCGTGGCAGGGCGGCGGCGACATGATCCGCTCGGTGACGTTCGAGAAAACGGAATACAACGCGATTCCGTGGAAGTTCGAGGCGGGCACCCCGAACATTGCCGGTGCGATTGCGCTGGGCGCGGCACTCGACTATGTCGACAGCATCGGCATGGAAATTATCGCCGCGCACGAGAACGACCTGCTCGCTTATGCAACAGATGCATTGCTGGCGATACCGGGCTTGCGTCTGATCGGTACGGCACGCGACAAGGCGAGCATCCTGTCATTCGTGCTCGACGGCGTGCATGCACACGATGTCGGCACGATTCTTGATCGACATGGTGTCGCTGTGCGTGCGGGCCACCACTGCGCGATGCCGGTGATGCAGCGGTTCGGCATACCAGCGACCGTGCGCGCGTCGCTCGCCCTCTACAACACGCACCAGGATATCGACACGCTGATCGACGGCCTCGGCAAGGTCAGGGAGATATTCGGAACATGAGCGATCTGCGCGATCTGTATCAGGAAGTCATCTTCGACCACTACCGGCGGCCGCGTAATTGTCATGGACTGTCCGGTGCCAATCACAGGGCCGAGGGCTATAACCCGTTGTGCGGCGACCAGATCACGCTCTATCTGCGAATCGAAGATGGCGTTGTCAAAGAGGCGAGTTTCGAAGGCGCAGGCTGTGCGATTGCGACAGCGTCGGCGTCGCTGATGACCGAGGCGCTGAAAGGCAAAACGGAAGCAGAGGCCGAAGCGCTGTTCGGGCGCTTTCACGACATGGTGACAACACCCACAGCAGGGCAGGCGGCAGCCGCGCCGGAGATGGGCAAGCTGGCGGTGCTGTCCGGCGTGCGTGAATTTCCCGAGCGTGTGAAATGCGCGACGCTGGCCTGGCATACGCTGCATGCCGCGCTGCACGACGAGGATCGCCCCGTTTCGACAGAGTGAGGCAGACGATGAGCACATTCGACTGGCTGAAGCGCGCTGAGGCCGCACAACCTGCCAGCGGCGCAACAACAGAGCGTCTTGAAGAACGCGTGATCGACACGCTGCGCACCGTGTTCGACCCGGAGATTCCGGTCAACATCTACGACCTGGGGCTTGTCTACGGTCTTGACGTGGACGAAACTGAAGGCCGCGTCGAGATCCGCATGACGCTGACGGCGCCTGGTTGCCCGGTCGCGCAGACTTTTCCGGCGACGGTCGAGGACGCGGTGTTTTCAGTGAACGGTGTGAACGACGTGCACGTCGAACTGGTGTGGGAACCGCCGTGGTCGAGAGACCGGATGTCGGACGCTGCACGCCTCCAATTAGGGATGCTTTGACATGTCCGACTGGGTCGATGTCGCCGCGATCGAGGATTTTCCGGCCGGGGCTGTTCGCAGCGTCGAGGTCGATGGCGCGCAGGTTGCGGTGTTCAACGTCGACGGCACGTGTTATGCAATCGAGGATATCTGCCCGCACGACGGTGGCAGCCTGACGGGCGGCACGGTGGAAGGCGACGTGGTCGTCTGTCCGCGCCACGGTGCGCGGTTTTGCATCAGGACGGGGAAGGTGTTGGCGCCGCCGGCATATGAGGATGTGGTGGTGTTTCCGGTGCGGATCGAGGCCGGTGTCGTTCAGGTGCGTGACGAACGGTGGGATTAAGGTGCGCTGTTTTTCTGGTTTTTTGCGACGCCAATCAAAATTCGACAAGCGAAGTTTCTGAACAACGGCGTCGAACAGGGCCATCGAGCGATCAAACGCATTGTCCGACCAATGCCGGGTTTCAAGAACTCTCGCTGCGCCCACATCATCTTGAGTGGCATCGAACTCATGCGCATGATAGCGAGAGGACAGATGGAGACTGGCGGTGGGCCGGAGCGCCCAGCAGTTCTGCGACCTTGCGATGTAAGCATTTCTAGGGCTTTCGTCTCGGCTCGCTCACCTATCCTTCCTGCGACACAACCAGTCAGCCGGCTCCGTTGCGGTTCCGGCGATGTTTTTCGTACGCCAGGCAAAAAAAGCCGGCGCGTGGCCGGCTTCTGCTGACTGCTCGTCGGCAGTCCCGCGACTGACTCTTATCAGACGCGCTGTCCCGTGGTTTGAGGCGCATTGGGCGGTTGAGATTTATGTTCGGCGCCGTTGTTTTGAGCTTCGGCCTGCTTGCGCTTGCCGTGCTCAACCTGCTGTGCGCGCCGCTGAGTCGATGCCTGGCCTCGTCGCGGTTGTTCTCGGTTTGCTGTCGGTTCGTTACGAACTCCGTTGTACTGCAAAGACCACCGATCCGCCGAGCGGCCAACTATGGTCATATCAATTTGGCCCGGGAAACGCGATTAATTAAGTTCAAAAAAGAGTTGAACAGCGGGCCGAAACAGCCAATGACTTGTCCGTTGGGGCGGACTATCATCAGCTACGCGTTTGCCATTTCGTGCGCGGCAGCGAGCGCGAGGAACGCAGATCCCGACATACGCCGTTCTTTCGCCGGGGTATCGATCTGCTGGGCCAGCTCCTGGGTAAGGTGATGTTCAGTTTCATCCGCACCGAGCAGTCACAATGGCCGCAGCCATCCCTAGCCCTCAGCATCATCGAACACCGAATGCCAATCCTGCCGGCAAAGAGCGGTGCCCTGTATAAAGTCGTGTGCCCACGTATCGCTTTCGATGGATTCACGGGGATCATTCGGATATTCAGTGATGCGAACTCCGCTTAGGCCGCGTGCTACGATTCGAAATAATTCGTGGGAGACAGATGTGCAACCGTGCGATGCCTGTCGCGAACTGGTTGGCAAGCCATCCAGCGTGCCGCCACACGGTGACCTTGCGGCTGCCGGCGCCAGTGCATTCGGGCCGCCGAGCCATATGACGAAGGTCAGCAGCAACTGGAATTGCACCGTCTGCGGCAACTGGCTGTACCAGAACACGGCAGATGGCGATCCACCGAACGAATGGACTATCGGGGGGCGGCCGGCAGACTGGCCTGCAAAGTGACCGCCATGCAGTTCGACCACAAGTAGTGTCATATCGAGTGCCGCACGCGTCACACGGCGGATCGCAGATGCGTAGCGCGAGCGAAAATCACACGAGGGTCGTTGGGCGGCGGAGATTACGGAGCCACGCACGATTCGAGCGATCTTGATCCGTTCGTCGATGAACCCGGCGCGATCTCTTGCGCGCGCGCCTGGGCGATCTTGTGGATCGATGAGAACTGGGATTGAGGATCTCGCATCGATTCCCGGAGAATGAAGGTGGAGACCGACATGCCGCGTGAACTTAAAACTGAGCAGGAGCTCCTTGGGATCGTGGTACAGGCGCTCGACGCCAACCCAAGCACAGCGGGATGGATTCCGACGGGACTCCACGAACACGCAGAAGACTCTGAAGGTTGCAACTGGAACATCAGTCACCTGCATCGCGACAGGAGAGATGCAGATGTGCGAGACATCGCTATGTCTGCGGCTGCTGAGATCATTAACGAGCTGCGCAAACGGTACAACTTGCAGTAGCTTCACAGAGTGGCCCTCTGAGCCCCGGCAACCACCGAAGCGCCGAAATCGATGAAGGAGGCAGTCATGGCAGACAAAACTTTCGATCAATTGCCTGCGAGTGAACAGGAAGACTTCCGAAATTGCCTGGATGCGGACCTTGCCCCTGAAATGTTCAAGGTGACTTTCAGGGAAGAGCTGGTCGGCGATGGGGAAATCAAATTCATCGAGCGGGCCATCACTGTTCAGTTCGGTGTCGTAAGCCGCGAATACGATGGCGGCAACGGTACCCATCGGACGGTCGACTTTGAGGACGACGTTAAGATGCACGTCTTTGCATAGAAGAACGAGCACGATCGTGCCGCTGAAAAAATATTAGGCGTTGCGTCATGCTGCGATCCCCTCCACATGACGGGAGACGAGTTGATAGACGATAAACGCACTTACGAGTACAACGGATTCGAGATGACATCCGGTATCGGTGGCGACCCGACCAACGGGTTCTACGTCGTCACGCAATGGATCAGTGTCACGGATCGGCGTAATGACGCCGGGGATGATCGCCGTAATGGCGCCAGCTGGAAGTGGAGTAAAACGCGGATTCGAACGGACTCAAGGATGCGTTTTTTTAGCCGATTTCGCAAGACGCGTGTGGTCGGCTTCGGGCATCGGCCTGGGTGTGCGGAAGCTGTCGCCGTCGAGCACGATGCGGTAGGCGCCGTGACGTAGACGGTCGAGCGTCGCGGCGCCGAGGATGCGGTTGCCGGCGAATGCCTCGCCCCATTCACTGAAGTCCAGGTTACTGGTGAGGATCGTCGCGGCGGCCTCGTACCTTTCCGCGATCAGATCGTGGAAGTCTTCATCCTGCGGCGAGCGCAGCGGCTTGAGGGCAAAGTCATCGACGATCAGCACCGGTACCGTTGCAAGCTGCTTCAGCTTGCGCTCGTAGGTGCCGGTCGCACGCGCTGCCTGCAGACTGTTCAGCAATTTGGTCTGCGTGGCAAACACGACATCACGCCCCTGCCGCGCGGCGCAATTGCCGAGTGCCTGAGCCAGGTGCGACTTGCCAGTGCCGGTTGGCCCGGCAATCAGGATCGCGACCTTCTCGTCGATATAGCGGCCGGTGGCCAGATCGTGGATGTGTGTGCGGTTCAGGTTAGGCAGGCGGTCGAAGTCAAACGTCTCCAGTGTCTTGCCCATTGCGAAGCCGGCACGGGCGAGCCGGGTGCCGAGCTTCTTCTGGTCGCGGCGGGCGACTTCGTCATGCAGCAGCATCGCGAGGAACTCGGTGTATGCGAGCTGTCCGTCGATGGCCTGCCGGTTGCGCTGCTCGAGCGAGTCGAGCACGCCGGACAGGCGCAGTTGCTTGAGGGTCGTGTTCAGTTCAGGACTGGGATTCATGGGCGGTTTAATGGATCAGCAGAGATTGAAGGTCGCGACCGAAGCGGCCGCCGTTGACGTAGGTGTCGGTGAGCGTTTGGGAGGACGCGGGGATGGGCTGGCTCTCCAGACCTTTATCCAGGATGGTCTTGACGGTTCGCCACCTGGGACTGGCATGCGCCATCGCGCGTTCACAGGCGGCCTCGAGCCGGGCGTCGCCGACCTTGCTGCGCAGCCGCACGATGCCTTGCGCACCACGCAGGTTGACGAGCACCTGATCGTTGAACAGCGCCAGAATCAGCGCATGGCAGGACGGGCCGATCTCCTTGGCCTGAGTCAGACACCATTGCGGATCGTGCTGGAGCCACGCCTGCGCCGCCGGCGGCTGGTGATCGCGTACGGTGGAGCGCGCGCCGGGCTTGCGCAGCCGGGGATGGGTGGCGACGAGATCATGCTGATGGAACAGCTGCACGACCGTGTCGGTCGCCTTCAGCCACAGCGTCTTGCCAACCAGGGCGAACGGCACCGAGTACAGGGCCTTGTGATGCTGGATGTGCGCGTCACGATGAACGGCGACCGTGGACCACGCGGCAAGCACCGGCGGCACATCGGGCAGCGCCGTCAACAACGGCTTCTCGATGGCGAAACGCACGAGCGGCTGTTCGCGTGTCGTGCCGTGTTCACGGACGCTGGCTTCCTGCATGATCCACTCGCGCAACTGCCGGTTGGCGTCCGCCAGATCGCGAAACGTGCGCAGCGGCACGAAGGATTTCTTGACGTATTTGACGCCCGACTCAACGACGCCTTTCTTCTGCGGGTCATGCGGCGGACAGGCATCGATCCTGAAACCGTACCCCTCAGCCAGGCCCGCGTAGGAGCGCTGAACCTCGGGGTCATACGTGCAGGCCCTGACGATCGCGCACTTCGCGTTGTCGATAATGATCCGGCCCGGGCAGCCGCCGAACCACTCGAAGGCGCGGCGGTGGCACGCCAGCCACGTCTCGACCGTCTGGTCGAACACCAGCTCGACGTACTGATGACGCGACCAGCACAGTGTCATGACGAAGAACCATGTCTTGAGCGCCTGTCCGGACTCGTGCGCAAGCGCCGGGCCGGCGCCGAAGTCGACCTGTGCAGCGTCGGCTAATCTGAAGGAGGCCGTAATCGGAAGGACACTGGCGAGTTCCCGGCCAGTCCGCATTCTTCCGCGATTCTGCTTTCCATTAGGGGCACGTGGCATCCTCAGGGTTGGTCATGTCCGAGGAGGTTCCCATGTACGCTCCGCTATCAACTGATGAGATGTTGATCGAGAAACTGCTGGCTCATCTGAGGGCCGAGGGGTATTCCCAACGAGTCCAGCAGTGGTATCCGGCTCGCGTACGTCAGCTGCTGGATTACTGCAACCGTAATGGACTGTCGATCGAAACCGTTCGTTCGGGGCACGTGACGCGGTTCTTGCGCGGGCAATATCGGCTCTCGCGGAAACGGTACAGCAGGTTGCCACCGTTTCAGAAATGGCGACATCGATACACCGGTGCCATCAATATGATGCTTCGTCTTGTGCATGGAGCATGGCCGGTTCCGGACCCACCACGCACCGTGCTCGAAGTTTTTCATCGCGATATCGTCAAGGACTACGACACGTGGTTGCGCGACCTGCGTGGTCTGCACCCACTGACACGAGCCAAGCGCACCAAGCATGCGTTGCAATTCCTAACTTCACTCGGGCAGAGAGCAGACCAGCAGGGGCTTGCTGATCTGAGTGTTTGCGACCTTGACGCGTACTTGAAGCAATGTTGTGACGGACTACGGCGCGGATCCATCGGAGATCGAACCGTCTGCCTCCGTGATTTCGTTCGCCACTTGTGGCGCACAGGCCTCACGGCCATCGATCTTAGTGGCACAGTGATTGGGCCGCACATCTACGAGCACGAAGACATTCCAGCCGCCCTTCGACCAGAAGAAGTGCAGCGCGTTCTCGAGGTGACTCGGAAGGATCTCTCACCAGTCGGTCTGCGCGATTACGCCATCCTGATCCTGTTGTCGACCTACGGCTTGCGGGCCGCGGAAGTCGTCAATTTGCGCCTGGACGACCTCGACTGGAGGCGGGATGTTCTTCGCGTGCGCCACTCAAAGACCGGAACCTCCTCCGAGCTTCCATTGCTACGCGACCCGGGCGAAGCCGTGCTCCGATACGTGGAGAAGGCGCGCCCGTCAAGCGTACATCGGGAGGTGTTCCTGCGTATCCAGGCGCCGCACCGCCCGTTCAAGAATGGATCGATCCTCAACTGTGTCACGAGCGCTCGTCTGCGAGCAGCCGGAGTCACTCCGCAAGGAAGGAAAGGCCCCCATGCGTTTCGCCACGCACGCGCTGTGAGCTTGCTCCGATCTGGTGTGCCGCTCAAGATCATCGGCGACATGTTGGGTCACACGTCTGCTGCGGCGACCGCAGAGTATCTGAAGCTCGCGACCGAGGATCTGAGAACCATCGGACTCGATCTGCCAGGAGGAATTTTGCCATGACTGACTTACCGTTCATCGATGCAGCATCCGTCGAGCAATTTTTGCGGGAGCAACGATTTCGTCATCCGGCCACGCACAAGAACTATGCGGGCCTCCTGTGCAACTTCAACAGCTTTCTCGCGAGCCGCGGTGCGATTACTTCACCGGACGTCTCAATTGTGCAGCAATGGTTGAAGGAACACAGTCTCAAGTGGCAGGCACACATCCTCTATCACCGAACTTTCCTGATCGAGCGATATGTCCAGTGGTTGCACGACCATGGACTCATCGCGTCAAACCCATTTTCCGAATTACATCGGCAGTACGGCCCGCGCACCACGCCGATCGTTCGAGCCCTCGTCAGTGAGGATGGCGACGCAGCACTCCAGAAACAGCGCCGGCTCCCTCGCTTCGGAAGTTTCCTTGGAATAGTGATGGATGAGCACATGCGCGTCCTCGGTTATCGCTATCGCACCGAAGAGCAGGGACTGCTGCGCTTCGATCGCTTCCTGCAATACCATCCTGAGCTGGCCGGGCTTACGTTGGCCGAACTCGTCGAACATTGGAGTCAGGAAGAACCGTCACCGTACCACTTGTTCGAAGCTCGGAGAACAGGCCGCGTCGTGTCGAAAGCGATGCACCGGATCGACCCGCGGGTGCCGGTCCTGTCCATCGGCGATGGAGTAGCTCGTGCGGCTCGACAACAGCAGCGATCCCCCTATCTCTACACGGACGATGAGATACAGCGCATTCTGCAGGCGGCGCTGTTGTATCCCTCGCCGAAGGCACCGTGGCGTCCTGTCACCCTCTTCACAATGCTCATGCTTGCCTACTGCGCCGGTCTTCGGGGAGGCGAGGTCGCGCGTCTGGTGCTTGGCGATGTCGATCTGCGTGAGCAGACTCTCGAGATCCGTGAGACGAAGTTTTTCAAGCGACGTCGCTTGCCTCTGGCCCCTGGAGTCATGACAGTGCTCCAGAACTATCTTGACATGCGTGAGCAAGCCGGTACTCCAACGAATCCTGAGAGCCCACTGTTCTGGAGTCCACAGCGAAACCGCGGCTACACAGTGGGTGGCATACGGCTTGTTCTGACGGATGTCCTGCGACTTGCGAACATCAAACCCGCGCACGGAGCAGTCGGGCCGCGAGTTCACGATCTGCGACATACGATGGTAGGGCATCGGATGCGCGACTGGTACAAGTCGGGAATCGACCCGCAATCCAGGCTTCCCTATCTCGCAACGTACCTCGGACACAAAGACATCCGCTCGACGCTGGTCTATCTGAACATCACACCAGAATTGCTGCAGGAAGCCGGCGAGCGCTTCCGCAGGAATGGCGCAGCAGCTCTCCAGACGAAGGATGGTGTGGTATGAAACCGAATTCACTCGCCTGTTTGTTGCACGCATTCTTTCATGAATGGATGGGCAAGCAGAGGAATCTCTCCCATCATACGGTATGGTCATATCGCGACACGTGGAAGATGTTCCTCCAATTTGCAGCCGGCCGGAGGCGACGGGAGATCGCGCAACTGTCGCTCGCGGACCTGCAGGCCAGCGACGTGATCGAGTTCCTCGACTATCTGGAGAAGGACAGGAAGGTGTCCCTCGGCACGCGCAACTGTCGACTTGCCGCCATCCATAGCTTCTTTACCTTCGTCGCCCATCGCGAGCCGCTGGTGATCGCGCAATGCGCAGAGATCGCATATATCCCGGTCAAGAAGAGATCGCGGCCTGCCATGTGCTACATGGATGCCGACGAAATCGCGGCGGTCCTTCGAGAACCCGACCGATCGAGCCCGGAAGGACAGAGGGATCACGCGTTGCTCGCATTCCTGTACAACACGGGAGCACGAATCCAGGAGGCGCTGGATGTATGCCCACGAGCCATCCGTTTTGAATCTCCCGCGCAAGTAGAGCTGCTCGGCAAGGGACGCAGGAGTCGTGTCTGCCCCTTGTGGCCGGAAACGGTTGCCGTAATCAAGGCGTTGCTGAGGCGACAACCGCGTACGGATGACGAGCCTATCTTCGTCAACCGATATGGCCAGCCGCTCAGTGCAGCCGGGGTTCGCTTCAAGCTCAGGCAGTACGTTCAGTCAGCTTCGCGGCACGTGCCATCGCTCGCGACAAAGCGAATCACGCCGCACACGTGGCGTCACAGTGTCGGAGTTCAGCTCGTCGCTGCCGGTGTCGACGTGACGGTGATCCGTAGCTACCTCGGGCACGCGCGACTGGATACGACCAATCACTATGCTCGCGCTAATTTGGATACCAAGCGAAAAGCGCTCGAGCAGGTCGATCCATCAACGAAGCCCGGTCGACCGCCGCGATGGAAGCGGAATCCGGAGCTGCTGACCTGGCTCGAATCGCTGTGAAAAGCATGCGCCCATAATGAGAAGGTCGTGCGTCCTATCAACCAGAAAATTCCGGGACGCCGGCCATTTCCTTCTTATTACGAGGCGCTTCCCATTAGGCGAGTAATCGCAAGCTTGCGATTATTCGCCCGGCGGGAAGTCCAGGATCGTTGTGGCGTCGACGCTGCGTCCGGCGCTCAGATGCGTCAGGAAGCGGCGCACCGCGGAGTAGCTGCCGGTGTAGGCGTGGTTGCGTTTGAGGGCGCTGTGAATCGTCGTGCCCTGGACGTCGGATTCGAACCAGCGGGTAATCTGCTCGCGAAAGGGTTCGAGCGTCGATACGCAGGTGCTGGGCAGGTGTGGCGTGCGGCCGAAGCGTCCGGCGATCACGGTGTCTTCCGGCAGCGGCTGTGCCGGATCGAGCCAGCCGAGCTCCAGGGCGACGCGCCTCACGGCGGTGAGCTTCTTGCGGCCCATTAGCCCGACGCGCGCGATGTCGCGGTCGGAATCGCCTTGCCGCATGCGGACAAGGACTTGGCGGTACTCAAACAATTCGAACCTCCGGTTGGCCATGGGCGCTCCGCTCAGAAAAGAGCGAAGCGTACCCAGTTGGGAAAGTTCGAACCGCGTTCTGCTACATGGCGCAGGTGGCGTCTATACGCCGATCATCGGGTGGCGCCATTACGCCGATCCTGTGCTGGCGCCTATGCGCCGATGATCAAATGGCTCCTATACGGCGATCCGTGACAGCTCAAACGTTGAAGGTCGCGCTCACCTGCGCTGGGGTCATCCAGACTCGACAAAAAACGCGAGGTAGCGCTGGTTGCAGCCCAGCATGATCTCGCGCAGGTCGAACAGGCTGTAGATGGTTTTCCTCAACGCTGCGAGTTCGTAGGTGCTTTGGCCATTCCTGTGTTCCACCTTGCGGTGGTGTTTGAAGAAGCTCACGTCGTTGATGGTGGTTTCTATCCGCAACACATGGGAGAACTTGTCGTAAACCTTGACGCTGGCAACGCCCATATGGTGCTTGATGCAGCGTCCCTCGATGCGGGTGGACAGCCGCGAGCCGATCTCCTGCGCCAATTGCGGCGTGACCTTCTTGCCCAGGAAGCCGGCTACTTTCCCGGCGTGCGCGGCCAGCACCGCCTGACGCGACAGCACGTCGTACAGCGGCACCAGCGTCTGTTGGCTGCGGAACATCAGGTCAGTGGAATACTCGGCCTGCCGCAGGCTCCAGTGGTAGGTCTGGCCGAACACGTCGAGCACCGGGCACAGCCACTGCGCGTAGCGGTCCAGTCGCTCATGCAGCATATCGGGGCTCAGCGCGTCGGCGATGGCCTGTGCACGGTCCATATCGGCAATGCGCAAAAAGGCGTTGTCGGCCTGCACGAACCCGATGCCCTCGCGCTTGAGCGCACGGGCCACGGCGCCGTGGCCATTGCAGTAGAACTGCAAGCCGAACGGTGCCCAGGTCGGGACCCTGAGGTAGCACAGCCCGAGTTCGTCATCGATGAAGTAGAAGTAGTAGTGCAGACACTTGCCCGTCTCGGGGCGCAGGTAGGTCTTGCCGCTGCTCTTGTCGTGCCACGGCTTGTAGCTCGGGCAGGCCTCCATCGCCGAGATGACGTGCACCAGCCCGGGTGCATCGCCACGCCCCTGCAGCACGCGTGCCACCAGATCTTCCTTGCGGATGTGGCTCTTGTTGACGTGCTCAATCTCGATGCCGGCGGCAGCGCAGACCTCTTGCGCGCGCACACGGATGCGTTCGCGCAGCGGTTCGGCGAACCTGGCGTAGTCGAATAGGCGAATGCCGTTGGCGTTCAGAAAACTCGTCATGCCCGCTGCGTAGCACGCGCCGGGCAGCGTGCCCGTGATCAGGATTCGGTCAAAGCACGACAGCACGCCGTGCAAATTCGCCGCGTAACGCTCAATCAGATCGGCCTTCATGGTTCACTTCGGCATCGGCTGGCTATATGGCTACGCATCGTACTACCTGTTTGGTTCCGGCTCGTCCGGCTTAGGGAAAAGCACTTAGCGCGCGACATCGTCGCTCTCCACTGATGACCCTGCCGTCCTCGAACTCAGATGTATCGCGTATGGCTCTCTCTCGATGCGCGGAACCGGCTTGGATTGCACCCAAACGTGGTTCGGAACCAGCGTGAAAAGGCGCTTGGCTCTGTAAAGCCTAACAGGCCGGAGACTTCGGAAATCGGTCGCTGAGCGCGCTCCAGATAGCGAAGGGCCAGTTCGCTTCGCACTTCATCCAGGATTGAGGAAAAGGTTGTGCCTTCTGCAGCGAGATGTCGATGCACGGTACGACGGCTCATCCCCATCTGCCGCGCAATATTGTCGATTGTGCTTCGTCCTGAAGGTAGCAGCAGGGACACCAGTTGCCTTACTTCGTCCGACCTTTGTATGCTGGTCTTCCCATTTATGCTGCCAAGATAGCGGCGGATATATTGGCCCATGACCGGATCAGCCGAGGGCAGTGGCAGATCAAGGTCCTGGATATCGCAAACGATGCCACTAAACGCATGACCGAATTCAAGGGTCGGCCCAAAGACACGTACATGGACGGCGCGGTCCCGCGGTGCATCGTGTGCAAAGCAGACCGCTTTCGGGCGCCAGTCTTCACCAAGAAAAAAATGTAACACGCGGAACAGGACGCCGAGTGCGAGTTCGCGCGCCTGCCGCACGGGCACCCTATGGCCCGCCAGGAATTCCTCGCGGATGATGGCCACATTCCCCTCCTCTTCGACACCCAGGAAGAGTGCTTCATTGTGCAGATGTGCGTAATGCTCAATCGCGTTGAGTGCATGGCGTAACGTCGGCTGGTCGCGAATCAGAAAGGCAAGCAGTCCCAGATTCGACGCCCGTCGAGTCTCTGCCATACGCAGTCCAAACGCCTCAACGCGACTGCGTTCGGCAGACAGCTCAAGCAGCAGCGCCACCTTTTCGGCGGGAATTTTCAGATCGACTTCGCGCAGGCTGTCAGCGGGCAGCCCCACTTCGGCAAGCAGTCGATAAGGGTCCAGGCCCGACGCACGAGCAATTTCCGCGAAGTGAGTCAGGCTTGCGCTACGAACCAGATTGGGCATCAGGGTCTTCCCGTGCTGTCCCCAGATGTTAAGTATATGACCCGCCAAGTCAAGCAACGCCCGCTGCTGATCCTTAGAATCAGTTCTTTCCCTGCAAGGCTGGGCGCAGGCGTGCGATGCGCGCCCAGTTGCCTTGATCCATTGAACAGGAAGTAATTGAAATGACGAATGGGAGCGCGACCTGGCTCTCGGCGCTGCGGTTGCGGAATCGCGAGGTCCGCCAGAAGGTCCGCGCCACCTTCGGAAATGCACAAGGAGATTAGCGCCCGTAGCATCAGTGTGACGGCGAAACTGCGCGGTGACGCTCGTTGGCCCCGTGCGAAATGCATTACAGATAGAAAAGACAACCACGATAGCGAAGGGCTATCCCGGCGCATCTCGGCGAGCAGCCAGTTGACAATCAAATGACCTTTTGATTGGTAAAGGCCCATATCCGGCATCGAGGCGCACTCAGGCTGACGCGCAGTGGGCTTCCCTGTCCCCATACGACTGCTCGAGTTCGTTCCGGTGATGACGAAGCGGGGGCGATCCGTCTGCCCGTGGTCTTCTCCTGCCCGGGTTCGCTCTGCTAGCGGCGACTTCCCGGCATCAAACGCGTAAGGGCGATTTCGCGTTTTGCAATCTGGTCAGCGGGTGATTTCAATCCGGTCAGACGGTCAAGGCTGCCGATTTTGAACTTCTCGAGCTGGAGTCCTCGAACTGCACGCATTGGCATGATTCCAAGCGCGCGGAGGGACCGCCTTGGGCTACGCGTGGCAGCAGCAGCGTGCCCTCTTTTGTACGCCAACGTTGTAAGTAGCTGCATGATGTAAAACATTTAGTTCTGAGTCGGATCTAAACCTATTGACTGCAATATATGGACATGGTCTAGTTCGTTCTGAAGCGGAACTAATGTGGTGGCACTGCTTTCTGTGGTGCCCGGGATAGGGAGCTGGACATGGGTGGGGTGTTGTCGACGTCGGCGGTGGGGCGCCAACTGCATGGTCAGGTCGTGATGGACTACATCGTGCGACACGGGCCGATATCACGGGCTCAGGTCGCGAAACTGAGCGGCCTGTCCAAGCAGACGGTCTCCGAACTGGTGTCGATGCTGGAGGACCGGGGCTGGGTACGCGAGGTCGGCAGCGTACAGGGCAAGCTTGGACGTACGGCCGTGACCTATGAATTGAATCCCGAGGCCGGTTATGTCGGGGTCGCCGACATGGGAGGAACGCGGCTCAAGCTCGGCATCGCTGACGTATCGGGGGTATTGATCGAGGAAACGCGTGTACCACTGAAGGAAGGTGGTGCTCGCGCGGCAGAACAGTTGTCGCTAGGCCTTGGCGAGCTGCTTGAAAAGCGTGGCATCGAACGCGGCAAGCTATTGCAGGTAGTGGTTGGTGTGCCAGGTGTGGTGGATCGCAAGACAGGCACCGTGCATCATTCGCCGAACCTGCCTGCCTTGCCGGGCGACCTCGAAGCGACGTTGCGCGGCGTCCTGGGCGTGCCTGTGCTGCTCGAGAATGAAGTCAATCTGGCTGCGGTCGGGGAACTCTCGCAGGGCTGTGGGCAGAACCACGAGAGTTTCATTTTCGTTGCGGTGGGAACTGGTATCGGGATGGGCGTCATTCTGGACGGCAGGTTGTGGCGGGGTGCCCGTGGTGCGGCTGGTGAAATTGGTTACATGCCAGTCGTTAGCGAGGATCTCGGTCCAGAGATCAAGCAGCACGGTGCGCTCGAGACGGTAGCGAGCGGTCAGGCGATCCTGCGCCTGTACAGCGAGACTGGCGGAAGCCCGGTTGAGGGAGTGCCGGAAATATTTGAACGCGCCGCGTCAGGCGATGCAGGCGCCCAAAAGGTCATCGATAAGGTCGCGCAGGGCTGCGCCACGGCGATCGCAGCAACGGCGACGGTGATCGATCCGGAGCTCTGCATACTGGGTGGTGGTATCGGCGGACGGCCTGAGCTGCTGGAGCGGGTCAGATATTGGTTGGCACAACTGATGGATTGCCCGGTGCCAATTGAGGCATGTCTGTTGGGCAAAAGGGCGGGACTGCTTGGGGCGCTCGCAGTCGCGCTCGATGAGGTAAACGGTCGACATTTCTCGCCCCAGTTGCCGAAGGGCGTGCAGGAGGCCGAGGTGTACGTGAACAGGGCATCTGCTTCCTGAAAGAACCGGGTCGAACAGGTCCGCAATATTTTCAGTCGGCTTGGGAAAAAGGCCGACCCTATTTCCAACAACCTGGAGGGACATTATGACAACGATACGCATTGGTATTAATCCTATCACCTGGACCAACGATGACGTGCCCGAACTGGGCGGAGATACGCCCCTCGAGGTCTGCCTGAGCGAAACCGGGCAGGCTGGGTATGCGGGTACCGAACTGGGCGGCAAGTTCCCGCGCCAGTCGAGCGTGCTGCGCCCGATTGTTCAGGCTCACGGGCTGGAGATCGTCTCCGGCTGGTATGACGGTCGCATAGCGGAGAATGAAGTCGAAGCGGAATTTGACGCCATCCTGCCACACCTGACGCTGCTAAAGGAAATGGGGAGCAAGGTTGTGGTCTACGCCGACACCAGCTACGGACGACACGGTGCCATCCACGATCCTGCTTCGATCCGCCCGGAATTGCCCAACGGCGACTGGGCCAGTTACGGCAAGAAGGTCACCCGGCTGGCCGAAAAGATGGCCGATTTCGGCGTGCGCATGGGGTACCACCATCACATGGGCACAGTCGTGCAGACCGATCAGGAGGTCGACCAGCTGATGCAGCACACCGGCGAGGCTGTCGGTCTGCTGTTTGATTCGGGGCATTGCATGTACGCGGGCGGCAATCCGTATGCCCTGGTGCGTCGCCATGTCAAGCGGATCAACCATGTCCACCTTAAGGACGTGCGTCCCGCCGAGCTCGAGCGGGCGCTGAAAGAAGACCTGAGCTTCATGGCTGCCGTAATGAACGGGATCTTTACGGTCACCGGCGACGGCTCGGTCGACTATGCCGATATCCTGAAAGTCCTGGCAGATAACGGCTATAGCGGCTGGCTGGTGGTGGAAGCTGAGCAGGATCCGGCCAAGGCCAACCCGCTCAAGTACGCCACATTGGGCTACCAGAACACCAGGAAGCTGGCAGAGGCCGCTGGATTTACCGTCATCGAGTGAAACGGGCCACCCGAAATAGTCACAAGTAGAGAAATTCATCCATGAACAGAAAATTGCGAGTTGGTGTCTTCGGTGCGGGACTGATTGCTCAGCTTGAGCACATCCCCAACATTCTGAAACTGAGCGATCGGTTTGAACTGGTCGGTATTGCCGATGCGTCTGCTACGGTGCGTGAGTTCTTCAAGAACACAAAGAACCTGCCGGTTTATGAATCGCATCAGCAGCTGTTGAGCAGGGCGGAGCCGCAAGCCGTGTTTGTCTGCTCGCCGGATTGCTATCACGCCGACATGGTGATCGACGCGCTGAACGCTGGCTGTCACGTATTCACCGAGAAGCCAGTCTGCTACACGGTGGAAGACGTGGCCCGCATCAAGGCTGCCCGTGACGCCAGCGGCAAGCACCTGCAGGTTGGGTACATGAAGCGCTTTGACCCGTCCTACCAACTGCTGCGCGACATGCTCCCGTCCGACGGATCGAGGCTGCGCATGGTCAGCGTGGAAGTGTGCGATCCCGACTCCTGGCCGTTCCGCGAGCATCAGGGCGACCTGGTGTTCGCCAATGACATCTCGCAAGCGATGCGAAGTGAATTCAAGGCGCGCCAGACCTCGCAGATTGTCGCGGCGCTGGGTGGCCAGCCCGACGAAAACGGTTTCCGCGGTTTTGCCGGCGCATATTGCTCCAGCCTTGTTCATGACATCAACGTGGTGCACGGATTGCTGCAGAAGATGAATGTCTCGACCGTCGGCATTGAAGGGGCGACCTTCTTTGCAAATGGTGATGGCGGTCAGGCCACAGTTCGGCTGGACGCCCAGACCAGTCTGTGGCAAATGATGCATTTAACCGTACCCAAGGTTGCCGAATACCACGAGCGCATTACGCTCTATTTTGATGACGCGGTCTACAACCTGGAATTCCCGTCGCCCTGGCTGAATCACTTTCCGACGCGGTTGACTGTGTGGACGTCCGACGGACATCACTCGCAGAAGACCGAGCACCGGGCCAATTACAAGGAAGCCTTCGTCGAGGAAATCAAGTATTTCTGGGAAACGATCGTCAACAGTAGCCCGGCGCTCAATACACTGGAAGATGCCGAATGCGATACGCGGCTGTTGGTCGCGATGGGGCGGGCTGCACTCGCCAATAAAGCCAGCACGATTTAACAGGTGCAATATCACAGCAAAATCTCTTGATAAAAAATATGGACTCCTATGCGTAAGCTAAGAATTGCAGTGATTGGAGCGGGTGTCATTGGAAAAATGCACATCCGCAATCTGGTAAAGGGTGTCGAGGGTGCCGAACTGGTTGCCGTTGCCTCCCCGTCGATGGCGAGACACACTGAATGGCTGTCCGGTCTGGGCGTGACGAATCAATTCGTCGACTACAAGGACATGCTGGCCAGGGTAGATGTCGATGCGGTGTGCATTTGCTCTGCCACGAACACTCACCTGGACATTGTCAGGCACGTTGCATCGCTCAAGAAGGCGATGTTCTGTGAAAAGCCACTTGATATCCATTTTCGACGCAGCAAGGAAATTGCCGCGATCGTCAAGGATGCCGGAGTGCCGTTCCAGGTCGGCTTCAACCGCCGTTTCGACGCGCAATTCAACCAGTTGCATCGCGTGGTCAGTCAAGGCGAGATTGGTCGCCCTCAGGTGGTGAAGATTACCTCGCGCGAAGCCGAGTTGCCGCCCCGCGGAGCGCTGAAAAGTGCCGGCAATGTGTTCATCGACATCCATGTTCACGACTTCGACATGGCCCAGTATCTGATGGGCGACACCATCGAACGTGTGTATGTTGAGGGCGGCGCCATTGCCGATCCTTCTCGTGCAGATGAAGAAGGTTTCGTCGATACCACTGTGATTACCCTGAAGTTTTCGAACGGCGGCGTGGGTACGATCGATTGCTCGCTCCTTGCTGTCTATGGCCACGATCAGCTGGCAGAAGTACTCGGTTCGAAGGGACTCGCCAAAATCAATAACACCGCCCCGACGACTTTGGAAATTTCCAACGAACAGGGAGTCACAAAAGACAAACCACATTTCTCATGCCTTGATCGCTACCCAGTCTCATATGCAAATGAACTGGCGGTGTTTGCCGATAGCGTTCTGAACGGCAAGCCTGTTCTGGTAGGTGCTGAGGATTCCTTGCGGGCAGAGCGTCTTGCATTGGCAGCCGATATCTCTTACCGCGAGCAGCGTCCTGTGTATGTCCGGGAAGTCAACTAAAAGTCCGCTAATTCGAAGAGGAGCTTCACGATGAAGTCAGCTATCAAGAATTTCCTGTTGCATAGTGCCCTTGCTGCCGTCATTACGTCCGCGATGACGATCTCGGTCAATGCAGTTGCTGCAGACAAGCCGGTGCGCATCGCATTCGTGACTCACGGCCAGGCGGGCGATTCATACTGGAACGCGCTCAAGAAAGGTCTGGAGGATGCGGCGAAGGAGACGGGCGCCAACGTGTCATACCAGGCACCGGAAACGTTCGATCCGATCGCCATGTCACGAATGATCGATGCCGCTGTTGCATCTAAGGTCGATGGTCTTGTGGTATCGGTGCCGGACGCAAACGCGCTGCAAAAGTCGATCAAGGCGGCTGATGCCGCCGGCATTCCGGTGATCGTGGTCGATTCAGGGGAAGGCGACGTGAAGAAGGTCGGTGCCAAATTCTACGTAGGCAGCGCCGCCGAATACGACGCCGGCAAGCTGGCAGGCGAGCGCTTCAAGGCTGCCGGCGTGAAGAACCCGATCTGCCTGAACCACGAAGTGGGTAACGTTGCGATTGACGACCGCTGCCGCGGTTTCAAGGACGGCATGGGAGGCAACGCGCCGGTGGTGGCCATGACCTTGGACCCGACCGACGTGACCTCACGTACGGGTGCCTATCTGGCCAGCCACCCGAACGTCGACGGAATCCTCGCGACCAGCTCCAGTGTGGCGAACGTGCTGATCAACGATCTTCGCCAGAAGGGCACACTGAAGAAGTACAAGTTCGCCAGCTTCGATGTGTCGCCGGAACTGCTGGATGGCGTTGCCAAGGGCGATGTGTTCTTCGCGCTGGATGCCCAGCAATACATGATGGGCTATCTGCCAGTGGTGATGCTGAACAAGCATGCGCACTACGGCCTGCTGCCGATGAACAACATCTATACCGGCCCGCTCTTCGTCAGTAACAAGGCAGATGCCGAGCAGATCCTGAAGCTCAGCAAGCAGGGCTATCGCTGATTCCCACGCTATAAATCCGGCCGCAGGACGGGTGATCGATTAGCGATTCCCATCCTGCCATAACACGGGCGACATGCGAGCTTCGCAGGGTTGGTCACGCCCGCCATGTCGCCAACAAAGTATGAGGCATGAAATGAGCAACACAGTAAAGGTTGGCATCGTAGGTCTGGGACGCATCGGAAAGAACCATGCGCGTAATCTGGCACGCCGGGTGCGGGGTGGCGAGCTCATCGCAGGAGCAAGCCCGGTTGCCGCGGAGCGTGAGTGGGCCAGGACCGAGCTTGGCATCACGAAGCTCTACGAAACGATGGGCGACCTTCTGGCTGACAAGGAGGTGGATGCGGTGTGGCTGGCTACGCCGACGTCGTTCCATGCCGACCAGATCGTCGCCGCACTGGAGGCAGGCAAGCACGTTTTCTGCGAAAAGCCGCTGGCGCTGACGCTGGAAGAGTGTAAGCGCGTGCTGAACGCTGCGGAAAAGCAGCCCAACGTGACGGTGATGGTCGGCTTCATGCGCCGCTACGATCCGGCCTACGTCGAGGCAAAGCGCCGGCTGGACAATGGAGATCTTGGCAAGCTGTTCCGCTTGCATTGCGCCTCGCTGGACGCGATCGACACGAATGGATTCTTCGTGCAGTTTGCACCGACCTCAGGTGGATTGTTCCTGGATTGCAGCATTCACGACATCGATGTCGCCTTGTGGATGACCAACGGTGCAAAGCCGGTCTCTGTTTCGGCGACGGGCATCCGCGCCATGTACCCGGACCTGGCGGCGTGCCATGACGTGGATACCGCGACAGCCACGGTTCTGTTCGAAAACGACATTCTTGCGACCTTCCACGCATCGCGCACTTCGCACCATGGCGACGAGACGTCCCTGCAACTTGTGGGTACCCAAAGTTCCGTGAGTCTCGGCGTGGGTGGCACCCCGACCTCGGAGGTCAATGTGCAAAAGGGCAACGCAAACCATTGCGCCATGGTGGTGGACTTTTTCGCCCGTTTCGAACAGGCCTTTGTGGTGGAAGCACAAGCCTTTATCGATGCCGTCAGAAATGGCGACACCATGCGTGACCGCTTGCTGGAGGCGCGCGACGCCACCCGGATTGGCGTGGCCATGCGCGAGGCGTTGGAGCAGAAAAAAATTGTCACATTCGAGTAGTTGAAGGACATCTGGGGCGACCTTGAATGTTCTTCGGGTGGCATTCCCCATCGCTCGCGGCACGGGCCGGTCAACAACCGGCTCACGAGAAAGCGCGGGCCGGCCGGCTGCACGCGGTGGGGTTCCTGGTTCATGCATCGGTGGAAAACACCTGATTGATTGATGGTACATGAGACGGATTGTGCCAAACGCCTACCGGCGCACTATCGGACAGCGCCGTGTGAGCGCCAGACCATATGGAGAGCGACAAATGAGCGAGACAAGTACTCAGCGCGCAAAAGGCATACAGATTGCGAAGAAGGGTGCGGGTAGCGATTCGAGGCGAATGGCCAAACAGTCCTGGTTTGCACGTGTCATGCATCGGCCTGAATCCGGGGCTGTATCTGGACTGGTTTTTGTTTACGCGTTCTTTATTCTCTTTGCCAGCGGTAGTGGCATGTTCAGTGCCGACGGCATGATGAACATTTTCAAGGTTGCCGCAGAACTGGGAATTCTGGCCGTTTCTGTTTCATTGTTGATGATTGCCGGTGAATTCGACCTGTCGATTGGCTCGATGGTGGCACTCTCGGGGCTGATCATCGGGGTTGGGGTGACCAAACTGGGTCTTTCATTGCCTGTTGCAGTACTGATTGCATTTGTCTTCAGTCTGATGATCGGGGCGTTCAACGGCTATCTTGTGGTTCGCACCAGGTTGCCGTCCTTTATCGTTTCACTGGCGACGATGTTCATTCTACGGGGCGTGGCGGTCGCGGCAACGCGCCTGCTGACCGGCAAGACTCAAATCTCATATGTCGTCAACGAGCTAAATCAGGATTCGTGGGCGGTCTCACTCTTCTCCGGTCACCTCTTCACCGGACTGTTCCAGTTCCTGGCGGCGCATGGGGTGATTGCAACGCGCCCAGACGGCTTGCCGCTCGTGCCGGGGATCCCTGTCTCCGTCGTGTGGTGGCTGGTCATTTCCGCGCTGGCTACCTGGGTGTTGCTTCGTACCCGTCTGGGGAACTGGATCTTTGCCACCGGCGGTGATTCCAATGCGGCGCGCAACATGGGGGTGCCGGTCAACAAGGTAAAGATCCTGCTCTTCATGTTCTCAGCCCTGAGCGCCATGCTGTTCGCCACCGTTCAGGTTCTGGAGTCGGGGTCTGCGGATACGCTGCGTGGTGTTCAGAAAGAGTTCGAAGCAATCATTGCCGCAGTGATTGGCGGCTGTCTGCTGACCGGCGGTTATGGTTCTGCAATTGGATCGATGTTCGGTGCCCTGATTTTCGGCACTGTTCAAATCGGCATGTTCTACACCGGGATCGATACGGACTGGTTCAAGGTTTTCCTCGGACTGATGGTTCTGCTGGCCGTGTTGTTCAACGATTATGTTCGCAGAATGGCGACGAGCAGCCGTTAAGTCGAGATAGGAGACTGAGAAATGAATCCAGTGATTGAGCTTGCCAAAGTCAAGAAGATGTTCGGCTCCGTAATTGCGCTTGACGGCGTATCTTTTGATGTCCTTCCGGGTGAGGTCCACTGTCTTCTTGGGGATAACGGCGCAGGGAAGTCCACACTGATCAAGGTGCTGTCCGGTGTGCACCAGCCAACCCAGGGGGCGATCCGCATTAACGGTCAAGACATCCTGTTCCAGAGTCCTCGCGATGCTTATCAAGCCGGTGTCGCGACCGTGTTTCAGGACCTCGCAATGCTGCCGTTGATGAGCATTGCGCGGAATTTCTTCCTCGGTCGTGAGCCAACAAAGGGTAAAGGCCTGCTGCGTCGCTTCGACGCCAGGTTCGCCGACGAAGTGACCCGTCAGGAAATGGTCCAGATTGGCATCGATATCCGCGATCCAGGGCAGGCGGTCGGCACGCTGTCGGGCGGCGAACGTCAAGGCCTCGCGATTGCGCGCGCGACCTATTTTGGCGCCAGGGTCCTGATTCTGGACGAGCCGACTTCGGCCCTTGGGGTACACCAGGCCAGCATGGTCCTGAAATATATCGACAAGGCCCGCGATGACGGAATTGGTGTGGTGTTCATCACCCACAACATCAACCATGCGTACCCGATCGGAGATCGGTTCACCCTGCTCAACCGCGGCACCAGTCACGGGACGTTCAGAAAGTCCGACATTACGCGCGATGAAATTCTGCGCGTGATGGCAGGTGGTGAAGAGATGCACACGCTGAGGGAAAAGCCGCCTGGCGTTGAAGTCTGAACGTGATCGTTTTGTGGGCTGACATGAAAAATTCGACTAGTTTTGCAAATCATCGCCGGTTGGACCTGATTTGTCTTGGGCGGCTGCTGGTGGATCTTTACGCCAACGATATTGGTGCCCGGCTCGAGGATGTGACACACTTTTCCAAGTACCTGGGCGGTTCATCCGGCAATGTAGCGTTCGGCACGGCCCGGCTCGGTATGAAGTCGGCGATGCTGTCGCGTGTCGGCGATGAGCAGATGGGACGTTTCCTGCTGGAGACGCTCGAACGGGAGGGCTGCGACGTCAGCCAGGTGAAGCTTGACCCGGATCACCTGACCGCCCTGGTGCTGCTCGGCATCAAGGACCGCCAGAGCTTCCCGCTGCTGTTCTACCGCGACCACTGTGCCGACATGGCCTTGTCGGTAGATGACATTGACGAGTCGTTCATCGCCTCCAGCAAGGCGCTGGCCATTACAGGCACTCATCTGTCGCGCCCCGGTGTACATGCCGCTGCCAGACGTGCACTCGAATACGCTCGCCGCAACAATGTGCGTACCGTGCTCGACATTGACTACCGGCCGGTTCTGTGGGGACTCGCCAGCAAGGGGGATGGCGAGACCCGCTTCGTCGCTCACAGCAGCGTCACCCAACACCTGCGGGCAATATTGCCCGAGTTCGACCTGATCGTAGGTACCGAGGAGGAATTCCGCATCGCAGGTGGCAGCGACGACCTGATGGACTGCCTCCGGAGTGTGCGCGAGATTTCGGACGCTACCCTGGTGGTAAAGCTCGGTCCTCTCGGCTGCGTGGTGATCGATGGCGCCATTCTGGCGAAGATCGAGGACGCCGGCCTGCACTGTGGCGTGCAAGTGGAAGTACTCAATGTGCTTGGCGCCGGCGATGCCTTCCTTTCCGGGTTCCTCTCCGGCTGGCTGCGCGGTGAGGACTACGCTGCCTGCTGCCGCTACGCCAACGCCTGCGGTGCCCTGGTGGTGAGCCGTCACGGCTGCGCTCCCGCGATGCCGACGCCCGCGGAGCTGGCGTACTTCCTGGATGTCCAGCCATCGCGTCCCGCGGAAGATGCACGGCTGAATCACTTGCACCGGGTCACGGTGGCCCGCAAGCAGCGCGACGAATTGCTCGTGTTTGCCTTCGATCACCGCAGTCAGCTGGCTGATGTCGCGCAACAGACTGGACAATCCGAATCGCGGATCGGCCAGCTCAAGCAACTGCTGGTGGAGACGGTTGCCGAGGTTGAACAGGAGCATGGCCTCACCGGTAAAGTCGGCATCCTCGCCGACGACCGCTACGGTCAGGACGCCCTCAACGCCGCGACTGGCCGCGGCTGGTGGATCGGCCGCCCGGTCGAACTGCCAATGTCGAATCCGCTTGAATTCGAATGGGGACGCTCGATTGGCTCGCACCTCGCCAGTTGGCCCAAGGAACACGTAGTCAAGTGCCTGGTGCAATACCATCCGGACGACACGATCGACAACCGCCTGGAGCAGGAGGCGCAGTTGCTGGCGCTGTATCAGGCGGTACAGGTCAGCGGTCATGAGCTGCTGCTGGAGGTGATTCCGCCGGGGAACCTGCCGCAGATGTCCGACACGGTGCTGCGCGCGCTCACGCGGCTGTATGACCTCGGCATCTGCCCGGATTGGTGGAAGCTTGAGCAACCTGCGGCGCAAGCCTGGCCGGCCATCGACGCGCTAATTTCCGGGCGTGACCCATATTGCCGTGGCGTGGTGCTGCTCGGGCTTAACGTTCCCGTCGACAGGCTACGCGAAGGATTCAGGGCGGCTCGTGCGTCAACGACCTGCCGCGGCTTCGCCGTCGGCCGCACCATTTTCTACGAGGCGAGCCGCAAGTGGTTTGCCGGCGAGTTGGACGACGCAGGCCTGAAGCGCGAGACCGCCGCGATCTTCGTTACCCTGGTCGATGCATGGCGTGAAGAAACCGGGAGGAGAGCGTGATGCCCACTATTCGTCTCACCATGGCGCAAGCGCTGGTGAAATACCTCGCGGCCCAGCGTATCGAGATTGATGGCGAACGCGTACCGCTCGTCAACGGCTGCTTTGCCATCTTCGGCCATGGCAACGTCGCCGGCATCGGCGAAGCGCTTTACGAGTGCCGTGACAGCTTTCCCACCTACCGGGCGCATAACGAGCAGGGTATGGCACACGCAGCCATTGCCTACGCCAAGGCGCACTTCCGCCGCCGGCTGATGGCGGTCACCACCAGCATCGGCCCGGGTGCCACCAATCTGGTGACTGCAGCCGCCCTCGCGCATGTGAACCGCCTGCCGGTGCTGCTGTTGCCGGGCGACGTGTTTGTTTCGCGCGCCCCTGACCCGGTGCTACAACAGGTGGAGAGCGATGCCGACGGCAGCCTCTCCGCCAACGACTGCTTCAAGCCGGTATCGCGCTATTTCGACCGCATCGTGCGCCCCGAACAACTGCTTGCCGCATTGCCGAAGGCGATCGCTATTCTCACCGACCCGGCGCAATGCGGCCCTGTGACGCTGGCTTTACCGCAGGATGTGCAGACCGAAGCCTACGACTACCCGACCGGGTTTTTCGAAGAATCGCTCATCCGCATCCGTGTGCAGCCCGCCGCGCGCGATGAGCTGATTGATGCCGCGCAGGCAATCCGCCAGGCGAAGCGCCCGATCGTCATCTCCGGCGGCGGTGTGCTGTACGCTCGCGCCACCGAGGCGCTACGCACCTTCGCCGAAACTTTTGGCGTGCCCGTGTGCGAGACGCAGGCCGGCAAGAGCGCCTTGCCATGGGACCATCCCCTGCAAGTCGGTCCGGTTGGTGTAACAGGTTCGGCGGCCGCCAACGAACTCGCCAGGGAGGCCGACCTGGTGGTGGCAGTGGGTACCCGCTTGCAGGACTTCACCACCGGCTCGCACAGCCTGTTCCCGCAGGCGAAGCTGTTGAGTATCAATGTGAACGGGCTGGATGCGATCAAGCAGCGCGGCCAGGCACTCGTTGCTGACGCGCGTTGGAGCCTCGTCGCGCTCACTGGCACGCTCTCCGGGGAACCCGTTGACGATGGACCCGACGACGCGCTCATCTCAGGGCGGAAGGGCGCACGGGACATTGCCGGAGGCTGGCGCGCGGACACCCGGTGGACGCAGCGTGCGCGGCAACTCGCGCACGCCTGGCGTGAGACGGTCCATGCGGTGACTTCACCACGTGAGCTGCCGCGAGGCAAGCTGCCCTACGACGCGGAAGTCATCGGCGCGGTGCAGCGCTCGGCCGATTCGACGGGGGAAGACATCGTGGTATGCGCGGCCGGTACGTTGCCTGCGGAGCTGCACAAGCTGTGGCGTACCGGGTTCCCTGGCGGCTATCACATGGAGTATGGCTACTCCTGCATGGGCTACGAAGTGGCTGGGGGGCTGGGCGTGAAAATGGCTCGTCCGGACAAGGAGGTGATCGTGATGGTGGGTGATGGCTCCTACCTGATGATGAACTCCGAGCTGGCGACCAGCGTAATGCTTGGGCAGAAACTGATCGTTGTGATCCTGGACAACCGGGGCTATGGATGCATCAACCGCTTGCAGCAGAACTGCGGAGGTGCGCCGTTCAACAACATGCTGAAAGACTGCCTGACCGGCTCGCAGGGACTGCCGGACATCGACTTTGCGAGGCACGCGCAATCGCTAGGCGCGATTGCTGAACGCGTACCGAACATCGCGGGGCTGGAAGAAGCGCTGGTGCGTGCCCGGGCGGCCGACCGCAGCTACGTGGTGGTGATCAACACCGACGACACACGCACGACCGCCGAAGGAGGTTGCTGGTGGGAAGTCGCAGTGCCGGAAGTGTCTGAGCGGCCACAGGTGAAGGCCGCACGCGAAGCGTACGAAGCGGCGCTGCGGGTGCCGCGTAGCTAAGTATGGCCAATAGGTTTAGGGTGAGGCCGCCCGCTGGAACATCACCATTTGGCGGCGTTGCCTGAGGGGTTTCGCTATGCCGGGCCCATCCAGCGACCACGTAACGAAGTACGAGTAGAACGAGGACCGATCAATGAACTTACTGGTTAAAGGCGCGAGGAATCGGCGCGACCTGATCACCGTCACTCCGGCGTCGGCCGGTTGGCGGCACGTGGGATTCGAGGTGAAGAGGTTGACCCCAGGCGAGACGATTTCGCTGTGTGAGCCCGATCGGGAGATCTGCCTGGTGGTGCTTTCCGGCGTTGTGTCAGTCACTGCTGGTGAGCAGCAATGGAATGAGATCGGCATGCGCACCAGTGTGTTCGACGAGCATGCGCCCTACGCGGTCTATATTCCGCCGCGGCTGCAGGGCGAGGTAATCGCGCACGGCGCAGTGGAACTGGCGATCTGTACTGCTCCGGCTGAAGGCAAGCTGCCGGCGCGCCTGATCGAACCGTCCTCCATCAAGCGTTCGGTGCGCGGGGTGGCGGCCAACGCCCGCTATATCGCTGACATCCTGCCGGCGACCGAAGCGGCTGAGTCATTGCTGGTGGTGGAAGTGCGCACTCCGCAGAGTCACAGTTCCAGCTACCCACCACACAAGCATGACACCGACGCGGTCCCGCAGGAAAGCGTACTGGAAGAGACCTACTACCACCGCATCAACCCGCCGCAGGGCTTCGTGTTCCAGCGGGTCTACACCGACGACCGCAGCCTGGACGTGAGCATGGCTGTGGAAGACGGCGATGCGGTATTGGTCCCGCGCGGCTACCACCCGGTGGTGGTGCCGTATGGATACGAGAGCTACTACCTCAACGTGATGGCAGGCCCAACCCGACAATGGTGCTTCAAGAACGACCCGGCGCACGAATGGCTGATCAGCGGAGGGCCGGAACAGCCTGATACGCGGGCAACTTCGCCGCGTTACGTCGAGTGACTCGAAATATGCGCCATTTTACTTCGGTTAACCAGGAGCGGGCCGCTTCTGAAGGACGCCACTACCGAGTCCCGCCGCGAGGTGCAGCGGAGGCGGGCCCGGCGTCGGGGGACTTGACACAGGATCGGCTGTTTCAGTGGATCGCCGCCGACTATTCGTCTTTAAGCCGGCAATTGCAGGCCATTGCGCGCTACCTGGAGCAAAATCGCGGCCAGATGATGCTGGCCCGGATTAATGACGTAGCCGCGGCCTGTGATGTACACCCTTCTGCCGTGGTTCGATTTGCCAAGCGGTTCGGGTTATCAGGTTTTGCCGCGCTCAAGGCGATGTTCAAGGAGCAGTTCCGCATTCAGGGGCAAAGTGACGCCAATTCGTCAGGCATCACGCCAGCCAGCCTTCGACCGGCCTCCAGGGTGGTAGCGGCCAGCCGCGCTTCGCTACTGGACCTGGACATGCGTTTCGACGAGGACGGGTTTCAGAATGCAGTTGGCCTTCTGAGCCGTGCTGAGCGCGTCTACCTTCTGGGCCTTGATGGCAGCCTGCCTGTCGCAAGTTACCTGGCATCCGCGCTTCAACGGACAGCTAGACAGGTTGTCCTCGTTACAGAACTGGGGGGGGTGCACCGGAACCTTATGCGCTCAGCAAGCTCGCAGGACACTATCGTGGCAATCAGTCGCGCGCCCTATGGGTCGGACACTGAAATCTGCGTTCTTGAAGCCCACAGAAGGGGCGCGTGCGTAGTGGCCCTGGTCGACAGCCGTCTTTCGCCACTGGCTTCACTTGCCGCTGCATCACTTGTTGTCAGGGAGACAAAGGCCTTTCCATTCGCGATCACCAGTACGCTTTGTGTCTGCGAGGCTTTGGTGGCCGCACTGGCCAGCGTAACCCTGGCTGACGGATCAGCATTCGACAAACCTCGTCCTGCAGACATGGTTATCAGCTGACCGGTATTGCCGGGTAGAGCGCAATCCAAAGGAGACTTTCGGCGCGTGTGCCCGCAACGGTAAGAGATCGAAGAGAGTGCGGAACTGGAATGGAACCATATTTATAAATTCGGATTACTAAAGTTAACGAGTTACTGCAAATGATGGAAGGGTAGGGATGTGTTCGCACGGGGATGGTTTTCTGGCGACATTGGACCGGTCGCTGAACTCAACGTGTAGGTAGATTGGTCATTTGCAGCTAAGGAACCGGTTGATCGAGATGGTTCTATGTTTTTGAGGAGTCCTGCTATCCATGTTTTTTGTAGTGACGTTGGAGGCGCGAATTGTCCAGAACAGGCGTCAGCCTCTCTTCAAACATTAAATTACTAACCTGAGTAAGAACGTGAAACGACTGTTCCTGTCCGCGATTTCCCTCGGTGTTTGCGCTATTGCCATAAACGCGCATGCAGAAAACTCGGTCACACTGTACGGAATCGTCGATACTGGGATCGCGTATATCCACAACAGTGGCGGTCATAGCTCCCAGTGGAAAATGTCCGCCGGCAACCTCAGTGGCAACGAGTGGGGATTAAAGGGTAACGAGGATCTTGGCGGCGATCTCTCTGCGGTTTTCACGCTTGAGAACAGTTTCGACATCAGTTCGGGGCAGTTACAGAACGGTGGCCGCGAATTCGGTCATCAGGCATTTGTCGGGATCAGCAGTGGTCGGTTGGGTACATTGACGCTTGGCCGGCAATATGATCCAGTTACCGACCTTTTGCAGCCGCTAACTGGAGATCAATTCAGCGGACTGTTCGCGACGCCGGGAGATGTTGACAACTACGACAGCAGCGTACGCATCAACAACGCCGTGAAATGGGTGAGCCCCGTATGGGGCGGTTTGACGGTCGAAGCGCTGTACGCGTTGGGTGGCATAGCGGGCTCGGTCGGCTCCGGACAGTCGTATTCCGCTGCGCTTGCATACACGGCGGGGCCGCTCAGTCTGGCGGGTGGCTACCTGCACGTCGACAACGGCAACGTCAACCTGTCAGCGCGCGGCACATCGTCGGCCGATACGTTCTTTAACAGCTCGGTCAATGCTGCGTACGCTTCGTCGCGCTCGATCAACATCGCGCGTGCGGGTGGCCAGTATGTATTTGGACCGGTGACGGTCGGCGCTGCATACAGCTTTTCGGAATATTCGCCTGATGCTTCGTCGACGTTCAAAGAATCGGAGAAGTACCAGAACGGATCCATCTTTGCGCTCTGGCAGGTGTCGCCGACGTTCCAGGCGGTCGCGGGCTATAACTATACGAAATCGAACGGCGACTCCTCGGCGAAATACAACCAGTTCAACGTTGGCGTGGATTATCTTCTGAGCAAACGCACCGACCTCTATGCAACGGCAGCGTACACGCACGCGAGCGGGGAAAACGGTAACGGTGCCGCGCAGGCGGTAATCGGCTCGTACGGTGTTGACGCGGGTGCCAGTTCACAGGCGCTTGTGATAGTGGGCGTGCGGCACAAGTTTTAACCAGGGATCTCCATTTGGCGCTCGCGCAGGTCAATCTGGGTGAGCGCCGTTTTTTTACTTCTCCACATTTGAGGATTACGCACATACGTAACGCACGCGCAGAATGGTCTTGTTGACCATCTTGCCGGCCTGCCGCTGCTTCCGCAGAGCGGGAGGCTATATGATGAGCAAAGGCGATCAGGTTCCTACCCCCTTGAGATCGACCCAGGTGATGGACCTGGCGAGCCATCGGACATCACAGCTGCGCCGACCGGGCTCCCCGTGCTTTACGTCTGTTCTAAGCTAACTCGGGGTGAGTTTAATGACTCTCAACACGACACCTACTGTTCTCATCGTGCCCGGGCTGCGCGATGGTGTCGCGGAACATTGACGGGCCCTGCTAGAGAAGAAGTTCTCTGTCGGTGTCTCTTTTGGCCGACAGGCGGCAGGCGCCACCCGTGAGCGAATGACCGTTAGTCTTTGAGAGCGGCCGTTGCCAACGCGGCGAGCCGGATGACTGCAACGGGTCGACCTTCGCCTGTCGGCGAGCCGACGAGCCACCGTTCAGCAGTTGATAACACCGGCGAATGTGATTGACGTGTAGAACGGTCTCCAGGCATGGGGCGCTAAAATTGTACGTAGCATTGGTCCGTTCCGTGGAACCGATTGCCCCATCCCGATCTATCAACGGCAGGCAACCATGAACACTCACTACGCGTGTTTCGTTCGTCCGGCGCTGGCTGCAATTTGTGTGGCTTCCCTCGCAACGCTCGCCGCTTGCGGCGGAAACGCCTGTATCGGCCTCGACGGTTGCGGTGGCGGAAACGTGACGCCAACCGTCGCTATATCCGGCACGGCCGCCACCGGTAGTGCGCTCGCCAGCGCGACGGTCAGCTTCAGTTGTGTGCAGGGCTCGGGCTCCACCCTGTCCGACGGCGGTGGACACTACGCGATTACGTTCAATGCCACGCCTCCCTGCATCCTCACCGTGACCTCTGGTGGCATTGGCCTGCATTCGCTGGCATTTGCCGGCGGCACCTTCAATACGACGCCAGAGACCGAACTGATGTTTGTCTACATCGCTTCGCAACTCGGCACGAGCGAGAGCGGTCTGATAGCGGGCTTCCCGACCAACTCACAGTTCCAGCAGGTGCTGGCAAACCAGGCCGACGTGCAGGCTGCGCAATCGGCAGTCGTCACGAATCTACAGCAGCGCTATGCGGTCACGCTGACGGCACCGGCGTTTCTAACGACATCCTTTACAGTTGGCCAAATAGGTGTCGACAGCGACCTGGGCGCGCTAGCGGCAGCAGGGGCTCTCGACGCCAATGGCATGCCCGATCAGGCCGCCGTCTCGCTGCTGTCCGCGGCGGGTCTCGCCCATCCGCTTACAGCGACGTCCGCACCTTCTTCCGGCACTGGCAGTACTGGCAGCAACAGCGGAATGATGTGACGTGCGGCGAGCCCGGGGCCATGGAGTCAGTCCCGGTGCCACAAGAGGTTGCGCTCGTCTACTTGGAAGAACACCACCCCTCTTCCTGCTGCGCAGCGTGGGCAGTGAGCATCGTGGACTGGAGTCGGCCAGGAGCGGTCCTACGCTACCGCTGGCGCTCGGTCGTTGGAATAACCGGTTGGGCCCGAGAGCGGTCGTTGTTGTCTTGGGGCGATCATCGACCTTGGCGTTCATTCAAAGAAAACTCGCCCTATATCAACTACCAGCTCTCTTGGCGATATTCGATAACTGGACTTCAGCATAAAGACATGCTTACCAGGCGTGTCGTGCGATGCTGGAGGCGCAGGCGGATAGCCTTCTCCGGTGCGCTGAAACGCCGGGACAGGGCCGAATCCGGCATCCAGATCCGTCCCACGCGAAAAGCGGGCTAGTGAGTGGTGCAACGGGGCGGGCCTTTGACGAAAGAGAATGCCCCGAGCGCGTTATTCGTCAAGCGAAGCGTTGTGGTGACCCACACGAGGCATCCAGGCGCGTGCGGGAGGGGGCGATGTTGCGGATCGATGCACGCCGCCGCTGGTGGTACCGAAGGAAAATTACCGAAGAAAATCGACATGAGGGCCAAACTCGCAGTCGCTGAACGTTGCCTAGGGCTTTAATCAAGGTAGACCAATGTTTCTATCGCCGATGGGCCGCCGCTTCAGCCGCCGTGTCATGGTATTCCTTGAATTTCGTGATTCTTCCGTTTTCGATCATGAAGACGTGAGCCCACTCATCTTCATACGTAATGCCAGTTGAATTTACGCGCCAGCGCTGCACCCCAAGCACGACGACCTTGTCTTCGCTGGCAATAAAATCGAGAGGTTCGAACCGTTCGGCAGTCTGAGTCGCAGCAAGCGCACTGAAGAATTCAGCGACCTCCTGAGGGCCGTGCCTTCTACCAGCGAATGGGATGATCTCTGTAGGCCCAGGTATGAACCAGTCGACATTTTCGGCGAGCGTTTTCAGGACGCCCCCGATGTCGGCCTTGCTGAAAGCATCGTATGCTTGCTGCACCAATTGAACATTTTGTTGCTCGCTCATTGCGCCTCCCATAATCGCCGTTTCGAGATCTTCCTGTATTGCTGCGGAATCGAGGCCATTTCCAGATCATCATAGTCGAGTCACCGAAAACCGCGCTCGCCAACCAGCAAAAAGCTGAGAACCTGCCGGCCGCACCAGGCTCATGGATGGCCGTTGGATCCTAAAATCTGCCGTTGACGTGGTGCCAGGTCCGACGGCAACTAGTGTAGTGCGTCATAAATAATGCAACTTAATTGCGATTTATGAGTCTCCGTTTGCATGGAGGGGAGAACTCATGAGAATCGCGGCGAAAGTTGAGTTAAGCGAAGCACAACGCAAACAGTTAGAGACGTGGGCTACTGGCCGAACGATTCCGGTTCGACTGGCGGAGCGCTCCAAGATGATTTTGCTCGCCGCACAGGGCAAAACAGATAAACAGATCGGTGCGGAACTGGCTATCTGGCGCGGCACGGTCGCGCGCTGGCGCGGTCGTTTTATCACTGACGGCGTGAGGGGAATCGAGAGGGATGAGACGCGACCGGGGCGCAAACCAAAGATCTCCGCGCCTAAGGTCAAGACGATTGTGGCATTGACGACGCAAGGGCGTCCGGATAACGCGACGCATTGGAGCACGCGCAGCATGGCAGCGGTGGTCGGTGTAAGTGCGGCAAGCGTGCGGCGCATCTGGCAGGCGCACGGCCTCAAGCCGCATCGATTAGACAGCTTCAAGGTATCCAACGACAAGCATTTCGCTGAGAAACTCGAGGACATCGTCGGACTGTATCTTGATCCCCCGGAGCACGCTCTGGTCCTGTGCTGCGATGAGAAGTGCCAGATCCAGGCGCTTGACCGGACCCAGCCGGGATTGCCGCTTAAGCGAGGTCGTGGTCAAACGATGACGCACGATTACAAGCGCAATGGTGTGACGACGCTGTTTGCCGCGATGAACACGCTCGATGGGAGTGTCATTAGCGAGTGCAAGACCAAACATCGTCACCAGGAGTGGCTAAGCTTCTTGCGCAAGATCGATCGCGACACGGCTAAGAACAAGGAATTGCATTTGATCGCTGATAACTATGCAACCCATAAGCACCCGGAGGTACAAGCATGGCTTGCCAAGCACCCGCGATTTCACATGCATTTCACGCCCACCAGTGCCTCATGGCTCAACATGGTTGAACGCTTCTTTCGTGACTTATCAGTGAACCAGTTGCGACGTTCGGCGTTCCGCTCGGTACCCGAGCTGATCGGCACGATCGAGCAGTACGTGCAGAAACATAACCGTCATCCGAAACCGTTCATCTGGACAGCAAAGGCCTCTGACATCCTCGCGAAAGTCACGCGTGCCAGAGCCAAGCTTAATAAGATGCAATCCGTTTGACGCACACCACTAGGGGTCGGCTACGGTCCCCCGCCTAGGGCAATTGGCGGCAGAAAGCGTTGTCGAGAGTCCTTCGTCAACGCGGTGGCTCAAAATTCAATCGGCGCGGATACTCCGCCTGCGTGGGGCTATGATGACCTCGTCGGCTACCGTGGGTGACGGCACCCCATGAACCGTTTCCTGATCGTTATTGGCACACTGTGCATTCTTGCCGGCCTCGGATGGCACTGGCTCGTGCGCATCCCGTTCGGCCGGCTGCCTGGCGACATTCATATCGTCCGCGACGGATTCAACTTCCACTTCCCGATCATCACGTGCATCGTGATTTCGGTCGTGGTATCCGCGCTGTTGTGGTTCTTGCGGCGTTGAGCGCGGTGCGCGTCGGAGCACACAATGACGCCGATTGTGTAGGCGCGAAGCGGTCGGAAAGCGGAACTGACGTTGGGTGCGGTGCGGTCGTAATGCCTTTCCCGGTGTGCCAGATCGACCGCGTGCCTCTGGTTGGTCTACTAAACAGGTGCGAACATGGCCGCTGTCTTTCTGACTGGCGCAAGCGGTTTTCTAGGTGGGCATTTGTTGCGTGAACTGCTTGCTGCGGGCCACGAGGTGCGGGCGCTTTCCCGTCGAATTGATTCCGACGCGATCATCGCCGAGCAAGGCGGTGTGCCAATTCGCGCCGAGTTAGCGGATCCCGCATCTCTGAATGTCGTGCTGGCCGGTTGCGAGGCGGTGTTTCATGCAGCGGCGGATACCAGCATGTGGAAGACGAGGGCAGCGACGCAGACGGCTACCAATGTGCAGGGGACCGAAAACCTGCTGAGAGCGGCCGAGTCGGCCGGTGTGGAGGCCTTTGTGCACACGTCTTCAGTCTCGGCGTACTCGCACCTCGCGCGTGAAACGCTCAATGAGTCAGTGCCGCAGCGAGGGGCCGAGAACTGGATCAATTACGAGCGCACCAAGTTCCTCGGCGAACAGGCCGTGCGGCGCTCCAGCGTGCCGTGGATTGTCTTTAACCCCTCCCACATCCTGGGTCCGGGCGACCGTCACAACTGGGCCCGTCTCATCTTGATGGTGGACCGCGAGAAGCTACCGGGCATACCACCGGGCAGTGGTTCTTTTGCCGATGTACGAGAAATCGCCAGGGCTCAGGTGCGTGCTTGGCAACGGCGGCGGTTTGGCGAAAGTTATTTGGTCGGTGGCGAGCATGCAAGCTACGTCGACCTCGTGCACCGCGTGGGCGCTGCATTGTGCAAGCGCACACCTACCGATGCCACGCCGGCGTGGGCATTGATGGCATTCGCTCACCTCGCCGAAGCATCGTCGTGGCTCATTCGAAAGGAGCCTGACGTGACGCCCGAAAGTGCGACGCTGGTCTGCGAAACACTCCGCGTCGATTCGACGAAAGCCATGCGTGAGCTGAACTACGTTGAAACGCCGTTGGACAGCCTGCTTGCAGATACAGTTGCCTGGATGCGGAAAGAAGGCGTGGTCGGGCGCTGATTGCAATCGTCTCGTGGGGCAGCGATCCGGCCATCAAGGGCCATTCAACTTGCGCTAGCGAATGACCGAAGTCCGCCGCACAGCCGCCGCCGAAGAAACGTACATGCCCTATAGTGGATGAAGGATGGTCATTACCGGGGGCTCCGCTCGCCCCTATCAAAGCTCGTCTGCGATTGACGCACATACGAGGAAGTACGGCCCACCCCCCTTCTCCATCAAGGAATCCATCATGACAAAGATCGAAAAAGTCCTATTCACGGGCAAGACCCACACCACGGTCAACCGCGACCCCAATGCCCAGCGCGGCGATCACGGCGTCGTCGACATCAGAACGTCGGCGCCCGATTGTGAAAACCGCGAGTTCATCGCCGCCGAGCCGCACCCGACCGCCGAACAACTGTTTGCGGGCGCCTGGTCGGCTTGTTACATCACTGCGCTCGGGATCGCAGCCTCGCTGAAGAAAGTCACGTTGCCGCCTGACGCTTCCGTGGATATCCAGGTCGACGTGGGCCAGACCGGTCCCGGCTGGTTCCTCGGCGCCCAGTTCACTGTTCGCGTGCCGGGCGTGGCACAGGACGTCGCCGAGGCGATCGCGCACTCGGCCCATCAAATCTGCCCGTACTCGAAGGCTGTGCATGGAAACATCGAAGTCGCCTTGAACGTCGTCACGGCGTGATCCGACAACGCACGCGCCTCTCACTGAACATCTTTTAGTCCGGGTGGCTCGGCTTGACCGAGCCGGAACGGCCGCTTTTGAAGGCGGTGGCGACGTTCGCAGAAACTGGCCGAAGGGCTAGAACGGGTCGATCAGCGACATTCGACCCGCACATCGCGCGGACGCCCGCAGGTTGCGGATCCGGATCCGCGGCGAACGCTGGCGGATCAGGGCGGCGATGAACTCGGGCAGCAGCGCGCGCGGCACGGTAGCCGGCACGTCGGTCACCAGCTGGGGTCGTTTTCGTACATACGGCGCGCTCAGTCCAGGCTGAACAGCGCCCGGTCCGCCGGGCCGCGTGAGAGCCTCATCCATCATTTGCCGGAAGTCGGCTTCAGCCATTTCCCCGCGCTCCACTCGGAGTGCCGTCAGGATTCGGACGTTTGTGTACGGCAGAGGTCAGGAAGCCCCCGTCCCATAACTCCTGGCACCAACTCTGCTTCCGAGATTCAGTCGAGAATTGGCACCCAGCGCCAAGTCATTGATTCTCTTCATTGTGCAGAGCGGCTAACGTACGTTCTCATCCGAATCCTGACGGCACCCCATGTAGCGCGTCGCCGGTTTGCCCCTTGAGCCAGCACCGATGCCGGCGCCCGCGTGCACGTAGGGCGCCTGGCGTTCGACGGAGGAGGTGCGTTCGTGGTTGCTTGCCCGACGTCAATAGCTGCCGCTGTTGGAAATAAAAGCAGGTGTACGTGAGCCGGCCGGCCGCGATCGGTGATGAATACTGGGCCATCGTTGGCGGCCTTCTTGGCACCGCTACATTATGTGCTGACGCGCAATCTTCCGGGTGCCAGCTGCGCACGCGCCTCGGCGTACACCCGCTGCCTCATCCAGCATGCGATGCTCATGCGATCGCGCGTGGCGGGCAGCACCTCGTGTTCAAACTGTGCGGAGAGAAACAACAGCAGCGTTCCGGCGCGCGGAAAGACGTCGTGGTATGACTGATCGGCAAAGTAGAGCCGCAGTGCGCCGCCCTCGGCGTCCTGCCACGCTTCGTTGAGGTAGAACACGGCGGAAATCACGCGGGTGTCGTTGTTACGCAGGCAGTCGAGGTGGCGTGCATATCCGGCGCCTGGCCGATATACCGCGTAGTGCGATTCGCTATCGACCAGGCCGAGAAACAGGTCGCGGTTGAGCGCGATCCGTAGCGCTTCGATGCGATTGGCGAACGCCTGCTGCGGCGTGCTCAGCGCCTCAGGTAGGAACCAGCGCGTGCTATCGCCGCGCAAAAGCGTGGCAGCGTGATCGGCCCCTACACGGGCGGGCGTCAGCAGCTGCGCGTCGTGCATGGCCATGCATTCGGTCGACAAGGCCTGCGTCTGGGTCTGTGACAAAAAGTTCGACACGACACACCAGCCATTGTCGGCGAGTGCGCTCGTCGCGATGTCGAATTCGCTGGATCGAGTATTCATCGAGACATCCATCGCCTCTTCCGGAGCGGCGTCGCTGATCAGGAAATCATCGAGCAGTTCGATTTCCGCTTCAGTCAGAGGTCGTTCCAGAAACTCATCCCCTTTCATTTGCTCTCCCGCTCGCGCTCACTGATACGGGCGCGTTTAACAATATCGAGTACCGTATTCTTACTGATGGCGAGTCGCTGACCGATCTGACGGTACGATTGCCCTGCCTTGACGAGCGCGAGAACTCTCGGTGCGAGCCGGTCGGCCTTCACACGTTGCCCCGGCTGCCGACCGAATGTCACTCCTCGCGCCTGTGCCGCTGCGATGCCAGACCGGACACGCTCACGCAGCAGATCGCGCTCAAACTCGGCCAGCGCGGCCATCATCGTGGCAATTTTTTTGCCTTGCGGCGTGCTGAGATCGAACTGCAATCCGGTCTGGGCGATCAGTGACACACCCCACGCCTGCAAGTCGTTCAACGTGTGGAACAGGTCGAGCGTTGAACGGCCCCAACGAGTCAATTCGGTCACGAGAATCACGTCGATCTCGCCCGATTGGGACATTGCCAATACTGACCTTGTCCCTGAAAATCAGTCATGTTCGTCCCCTGAAGACGTATGTCCAACGCTCAGCATGTTCGGCAACGCTGACCAGGTGATGAAGCGCGTCGTCTGGAAGCCATCGTGTCGACCTACATTTTCGAAACTGTCTCCGCAGGCGTATCGGTCTCAGCAGCGATTACCTGTACAACTTCCTCAGCGTTGGGCTGCGCGACGGTGTCAGGATCGCATTGGTCTGGTCGGGGTGTTCCTTGAGCTTGGCGATGGCTTCCGCTGTCGGCAGGATGACCAGTTTGACCTGCCGACGCTGCGCCTCGTGCTTCACCTCTTCCATCACCGGTAACGCCCCGGTGCCGGTGCCAATCACAAGCCGGTGGCATTTCCAGGGAATGTCCTCTTCGCCGGACAGCGGTGTGTGCCCAAAGGCCTCGCGGAACTTCCTGGAGGGTTTCTTCTTGCGTTTGCGAAACTGCCCGTGGTCGATCACCACGTCATGCTGATAGGTGACCCCATCAATGCGGATGGAACCAAAGGAAAATGCTTCGAAGCGCATACCCACCTCCGCCGGTGTTGTGCTGGCAGCGCTCTCGCAGTCAAGACCCACCGGAGTGACGTCCAACACTGATAACTATAGGTCGGAACCATTCTTGTCCGGCACGAGCGGGCGACCGGCCAGCAGACGGCGGAAGAAGCGCTTGGCTGCCGCCTTGTCCCGCAGCTTCCATACCAGGATGGCTCATACAAACACCCGTTCTGGTCGCTGTAGGGATAACCACGGATGAGGCCACGACGATTCCATCTTCGAAACGAGCCATGCGCACCCCTCGGGTTTGAGTTTCCGGAGGCAGCCAGCGGCGCCTCGCACACCGTGATGCCTCCGCAGCCATAATTGAAAGGAGTCTGAGCGGCGCATGCAAGCGCCGATAGCCGGACCGGCGCCGCTCATGAGCCAATTCGACCAGGCGCCGATTAGTACCCGGTTTTCGCGGTCCGGATAAGGCTGATCGTTCAGCACGCTGCCGGACAACCCGACAAGTTTATCGGTGTCGAGTAATTGGCAGGCGGGTAATCGTGGGCGATGGGCGTTCCGTAGCCGCTGGTCGCGAAGACCCATGCACCGACAGGGTCTTGCAGACAGGTCTAAGGCTACTACAAGGGCTTCCCCATTGAGCGCAAGCACAAATGTGGTTTTCTGTTGTTGCCATGCTGCCTTGAAGGACTGCTGTACTACAACCGGTCATGTTGGGCCAATGGCCCGGACCCTGATGAAAGACGCGCGCGAGGGCCTCGTTCGCTGACCGGGACTGAAATCCCTGTAGCCTTATCAGGCATACCCCGCGCGGGTCCAACCCGCTTCACATCACCGCTGGCAGTGCAAAGTGATCGTTTATTGGCTCATCGTACGTTGCTTCTCGTTGGTGTGCGGTTGATGAATCCGTCTGGAAGTCACGCGACGACCGGGTCGTGCTTGAAGTCGTCGCCGTACTTCAGGACCGCCCATGCCATTCGAGCATTCTTGGCCGCGATCGCCACAGCCGCACGCCAGTAGCCGCGGCGCTCCACGAGGCTTCGCACCCAGCGGCTGAAGCGGTCCTGCTTCTCGCCGAGATTCGCGAGGACGGCGCGTGCACCGTTCACCAGCAGACTGCGCAGATAGGCGTCGCCCGCCTTTGTGATGCTGCCCAGCCGCTGCTTGCCGCCGCTGCTATGCTGTCCCGGCGTCAGGCCAAGCCAGGCAGCCACCTGACGACCGTTGCTGAAATCATGTCCGACACCCAGGCTCGCAAGCAGCGCGCTCGCTGTGGTCGGGCCGATGCCCCGCAATTGCATGAGCCGCCGACTGCGCGCGTCGTAACGTGCTATTTCGCTGATCGCGCGGTCGTATTCGGCCAGCCGGTCCTCGATGTTGCCTGCGTGCTCGAGCAGATCGCTGATGCAGCGTCTGGCCCAGCCCGGCAGTGCCTCGAGAGGAACCGTGATCTCCCTTCGCAGACGCTCCGGGCTCTGCGGCAGCACCACGCCGAATTCGGAGAGCAGGCCACGTATGCGGTTGTAGATCGCAGTGCGTTCCTCGACGAAACCCTGCCGCGTCCGATGCAGGCAGAGCGTGGCCTGCTGGTGTTCGTCCTTCAGCGGTACGAAACGCATGCTCGGGCGCGTCACTGCCTCACAGATAGCCGCCGCGTCCGCCGCATCGTTCTTGCCGCGCTTGCCCGACATCCGGTAGGGTGCCACGAGCTTAGGCGCCATCAGCTTCACGGTGTGGCCATATTGCTGGAACACGCGGGCCCAGTGATGGGCGCCGGAACAGGCTTCCATGCCGATGAGGCAAGGCGGCAACTGAGCGATGAGCGCTGTGAGTTGGTCGCGCATTACGCGCGGCTTGACCAGCACAGCCTTGCCGGACTCGTCCACTCCGTGAATCGCAAACACGTTCTTGGCAAGATCGATTCCGACGGTGACAATTGGCATGGACTTCCCCTCTTGTTGGTGTTGATGAAGGTTCGAGACTCCATCATGGCACTGTGATGCCGATTCGCGGCTTCCGCCGCAGCCTCGGGACGGGGAAGTCCCTTTCATTCGCTGAAGAAGCCATCGTTTTCGCCGACAGCTTGATGCTGAATTTCGGAACGCGAGATCAGCGACGCTACTGGTTCGATTTCCTGGCCCTGAAGGGCCTTGCAAGCGGGTCTCTCGACCCACTTTGGCTGCTTATGGACGCACCTGTGCCATCAGCCGCGTGCGGCTCATGTAGAGGTTGGCCAGCGCGAGTGCAGTAAAGGCGCGCGTGGCGTTCTTCGCGAGGCCGCGATAGCGCACCTTGCCGAAGCCCCACAGCCGCTTGACCACCGCAAAGACGTGTTCGACCCGGGCACGAATCTTCGACTTGTTGCGGTTTTTCGAGCGCTTGGCTTCATCGACTTCACCACCGCGATTGCGCACACGCTGGTTGGTGAAGTCCTTCGCTTTCGGCGCCTTGCTGGCGATGAGTTCCTTCTGGCTCGCATAGGCGCTGTCACCGTACACACGCCGCTCGTCGCCGTGCAGCAGCGCCGGCAGCGGATGCTTGTCATGCACGTTCGCCGCCGTCACTACCGCGCTGTGTGCCAGAGCCGTCTGGCTATCCACACCGATGTGCAGCTTCATGCCGAAGTACCACTGCTGGCCCTTCCTCGTCTGATGCATTTCGGGGTCTCGCGCCTTGTCCGCATTCTTTGTGGAACTGGGCGCACCGATGATGGTGGCATCCACAATCGTGCCGGTGCCTACCTTCAGTCCGCGCCCTTGCAGTACCTCGCCGACCCTGGCGAACAATTGCTCGCCGAGCTTGTTGCGCTCCAGCAGCCGCCGGAACTTCAAGAGCGTCGTACCATCAGGAACGCGCTCGCGCCCCAGGTCAATCCCGACGAATCGCCGCAACGCGGTGCTATCCAGCAGCGCTTCCTCGCAGGCTTCGTCGGCCAGGCTGAACCAGTGCTGCACAAAGTGCATGCGCAGCATGCGCTCCAGACCCACTGGCGGGCGACCGCCTTGACCCTTCGGATAGTACGGCTCGACAACCTCGCACAGTTGCGCCCACGGCACGATCTGCTCCATCGTCTCAAGGAACACATCGCGTTTGGTTGGCCGACGGTACTGTTCAAATCCGGCGCCTTGATCGGCCGCCATCGCAAGGGTCTGTTGTTTCATGCACATCTAACGATTGAACGCCCAATGCCGTTGACCTTTTTCAGCGTAGCCCTAAGCTTAGTAGACGACCGTCAGAATCACCTGATTTTGACGGTCGAAAACGATGCCCTGCAAGGCCCGCCAGGACTGGGGGCTGGGCACCAGAATCGGAGGGGTTTTTGACCATGCGTGCGGCGGTCTATACCCGCGTGTCCACCCCGGACCAATCCACCGACCGGCAACGGCGGGAATTGCGCAACTACGCGAAAGCCCGCGGCTGGAAGATCGTGCGAGAGATGCAGGAAACCGTCAGCGGCGCGTCACAAAAGCGGCCGCTGCGCGAAGAGGTCATGCAACTGGCGCGCACCCGCGCCGTCGATGTGATCCTGGTCCAGGCCTTGGACCGTTGGGGGCGCAGCGTGCAGGACCTGATCCTGACAATAGCGGAATTGGAAGCGCTTGGAGTGGCCTTCGTCGTACCTAGTACAACATCCCGCAAATACGTTTAATAATTATCGGGCTGCAAATAAGGCTGCAGGAGCGTGACGACCACGTCGGCCATTTCGTCGAGCGAACCCGTGCCCGGCAGCGGTTCCCAACGCCCACTATGGCTGCGAAAGGCGGCGCCATATCGATTGCGGCCGAGCTCGGTGAGGCGCGCCACGACGGTTGGCTCCTCATCGTCCAGACGTTTGATCAGCAAGTGGCGCCCGTAGGCTTGCGTGACAATCTGCTCATGGCCGAGCAGGCTGCGCAGTTGACGCTGCAGTTCAGCAGCGTGGTGTTTGGCGGGTACAGCTGGCATCTGCGTTCCTCGATTACGATGCACCGCTTTGCAGCGGATAGCCCCGGAAACTCCATTTGAAGGGGCGTGCGGCCTGATTGTGCTCGCCGACGAACTGCCCGGTGCGCTCGCGCAGGTGCGCGGTGCTGGTGTGGCTGGCATGGCGCAGCACCCGGCGCGTATAACGGGCAAACCAGAGTTCGATCTGATTGACCCAGCTTGCGTGCAACGGCGTGAAGTGGAAATGAAACTGCTTGCCATGCCGCACATTGAACGCCTGCCAGACGGCCTGGGCGCGATGCGAGTTCAGATTGTCCCAAACCACGTGCACCTGTTTGTCCGGGTACGCGGCTGCCACGCGTTCCATGAAGGCTACCAGATCGTCCTGGGTGCGCCGCTCGCGGCACTCTGCCAACACCTTTCCGGTATGCACATCGAGCGCAGCAATCAACGCCTGGGTGCCGTGACGGATATATTCGAATTCACGGCGACGCAGCCGTCCTGGCGCGGGTGCCCGTCCCGGGTGCTTGCGCTCAATGGCCTGAATGCCGGTCTTCTCGTCGATGCTGAGCACTACCGCGTTTCGCGGCGCCTTGCGGTACAGCTTGCAAATCACGTTGACCTTCTCGCGAAAGGCCGGGTCCGGACTGTGCAGCCATTGCCGGACCCGGTGCGGGCGTACGTCGCCGGCCTGCAGAATGCGCTGCACGTGACTGCGGCTGATCTGCCCGACGACGCCACGCTCCACGGCACGCGCCGCAATCTCGTCGAGTGTCGGCGTGACCCGTCCCTCAGGTTCCTGTGCTTCACACGCCAGCGCAATCAACTGCAGTCGCGCTTCGTGCGTGATGCGTGGCGGACGGCCACTGCGCTCGCCCTCGCGAATACCCAGGACACCTTGCCGGGCAATGCGCTTGCGCCACAGGCAGACCGTTTGCACCGAGACACCCAGTTCCCGCGCAATCACCGTATTGGAGTGACCCTCGTGGGCCCACAACGCGATACGCGCCCGCATCACATCTCGCTGCGTAGCCGTTTTCCGCTCAATTAGCGATAGCAGTTCCTGTCGTTCTTTATTCGCCAGCTTCACTGGCGTTGCATGGCGGCCTCGACTCATCCAGACATGATATCCGAGGCAGTTAATTATTCAACCTATTTACGGGATGTTGTACTAGCCAGATCGACATGAGCACACCAGTGGGCCGGATGCACGCGCATTTGCTCTCGGCGATCGCGGAATTCGAAAGGGAGCTTATTCGGGAACGTGTCCGCTCGGGCCTGGCCAATGCACGCGCCAGGGGCAAGCGCCTCGGCCGGCCCAACGCGACACCGCGCCTGGTGAACAAGGGCTTGACCCTGATCAGGCAGGGAAAGACCTACCAGCAGGCAGCCGAGCAATCGGGAGTGAGCATTTCCACGCTACTGCGCGCCCGCAGGAAAGGCAAGGCCGCCTGACAGTCGAAAAAGTCGATCGGTGACGCCAGCCCCCGGAATGGCGCGCTCTCGAGACTGACGTGGCGCACGCCGGCCCGGTGCGGCTTTGTGTGCATGAGTCGCAAGCGGTCTCAGGACCTGGATTCAACAGCGGACACCACCGGTCATGGAACACGATTCGTCGAAGCAGGCTGCCGGCGGTTTTCAGATTCGAGTTGTGGTCCGCGAAAACCGGATCAAGTGCCAACGGCTGCCAGTGAATACTCGTGGTACAGCCCGCCCGGAATCGTTTTCGCGTGCACAACAAGGCACCGGTCAAACATGATGACTGGAATTCTCATGGGGAGGCAGTGCAGGATTGGCCGGCGGATCGGGGACGCCGGGTCCGAGAGACATATGAGGACGCCCCGCTTCCTGAACGTCCTCGCCGCCCGGCTGATGCGTCCCTATGTTGACGAAAAAACGGCTCGCGAAACCGATCAGTGCGTTGACCTATGTCAGCCTTTCCTGGTTTTGAGTTGCTAGCATTTCAATTGCACTGATCGACTCCCCTACCGACCTCGGCGTGCGCAAGGAATGCATGTCTGCGCTGGTCCAAACGGTCTATCGTGTACTTGTCCCATTTTCATGGAGCACACCATGGCCGACCCACTCGCCGTATGGCATGCCGAGCACATCAATTTCGCCCGGCTTCTCGATATTCTGGAAGAACAGGTAGCAGCCTTCCACGCGGGCGAAAGCCCTAATTACGCGCTTATGGGCGATATTCTTTACTACATGCGGAATTTTACCGATTGTGTTCACCATCCGCGGGAGGATGTTGCATATGCGCGGATTGCCGCACGGGATCCAGGGTCTCAATTATTGGTGGACCGTCTTCAACAGGAGCATCGCGTGATTGCCACGGCGGGCGATGAACTCCTGAATCGTATCAACGAAGCCGCGGAAGACGTAGTGACGCCGCGCGCCGCACTAGAAGCAGCTACTGCCACATACCTTGTGTACTATCGTCACCACCTTTCCACTGAGGAGCGGGAAGTGATGCCGCACGCTGCACAGGTGCTAACAGAGCAGGACTGGGCAGCAGTAGACACGACCGTACCGGCCAGTCCCGATCCGCTATTCGGAGACAATGTAATGGAGCGCTTTGAGGCGCTTAGCAGGCATATCGCTCTTGATGCGCAGGCGTCCAGAGACTAGGAATTAGGCACCGAATGCATCTTGATTGACGTCGGCTACCGGGTGCTGCTCGCGCGCATCAATGAAATGCATACACAAGCTCGCTGCGCATCAACACTCGCGCGTGCATTTGGCCGACGCGTCCGTGCGCGTCTATCCAGAGCGATGCGCACGTCACGTTGAGGTCTGGCGAGCGTGGCGGGTCCAGCCACTTCGTTTAAGTTGAAACAATGTGCGTGAATCACACACACGAATGGCGCCCTTTGTAGACAGCGTCAAGCAGCATGGCCGGTCAGCGACAACTATCTTGGCCGGTCAACGGGGTAATTGTCGCTGGTTATAAGGTCATATTTGACGTTGCTCCTTCGTAGTTGTCGGTGGGTAATCGCGTAGTTGACGCTCATCGTTACTGCGTAACAATGGGCTGTCGAAGTACTCCTGCCACTGCGCTGAATCGCAATCGATCCCCGCGAGAACACGCTCCTCTTCCGCGATGATCAGTTTCTCGATCAATTCCTGTTTCGTTACTGCGTAACGGCGCGCCACCCGGGCAAGCGCGAGGAAGGCGCGGGTGTCAATCCAGGCGTTCAGGCGACGCTGACCGTTATCGTCCGAGCCCGAATGAGGGCGCCGGGCCCGATATTCGGCTTGCCGTTGTGCTGCTGTTTTTGCCATTTTCCTGTCCAGATCCGGTCGATTTCGTGACCCGTTACCGGGTCACGGATGCGTTACTGCGCAACGTTGCCGTCCTCAGGTGGCGGGCCACTGAACGGGATGGCAGGGTTGTCGTCGTGTAATTGACGCCGCCGTGCGTTCTGTTTGTCGCCGGCCTTGCGGCGGCGGTAGCTTTCGACGTTGAGCTCGAAGATCGTCGAATGATGCACAAGCCGGTCGATGGCGGCGACCGTCATGCCGGGGTCAGGGAACACGTCATTCCAGCCCGAGAACGGTTGATTGGCCGTTATCAGAAGACTTTTACGCTCGTACCTCTCGGCAATCAGTTCGAACAGCACGCTGGTCTCGGCCTGGTCCTTGCGGGCGTACGACAGGTCATCGAGGACGATGAGGTCGAAGCGGTCGAGCTTGGCCAGTGCGGAAGGCAACTGCAGGCTCTGGCGTGCCGCCTGCAGCTTCTGGACGAGTTCGCTGGTGCGCGTGAACAGCACGCGGTATCCGGCATCGATCAGGGCGTGCCCGATGGCCGATCCGAGATGGCTCTTGCCGACACCAGGTGGCCCGAACAGAAGGACCGTGGCGCCTTTCTCCAGCCATGACTCGCCGGTGGCCAGCGCCGTGACATGGGCCTTCGAGACCATTGGCACGGCGCTGAAGTCGAAGGTGGCGAGCGTCTTGGTCGGGTCCATCTGCGACTCGGTGCGGTGCCGCTCGATGCGTCGTTTGGCGCGCTCAGCCAGCTCGTGCTCAAGCAGTGCGCCAAGCAGTCGCGTGGCCTGCCAGCCTTCCTTGTCCGAGCGCTCCGCGAACTCGGGCCACAACCTGCCGATCGTTGGCAAGCGCAGCTCGTTGAGCATCAGGGCCAGGCGGCCACCGTCATGTGCGGGCGCGTTCATGCTGCCATCTCCTCGAGCAGTTCGTCATAGACGGCAACGGGCGGCATCTGAACCTCCACTTCAGGACACGAGGCCTCACGGGGCGCGTACTGCTCACGCAGCGCTTTGAGATCGGGCAGCTCGCCGGCTTCCAGCAACACGTCAAGCTGTCCGGCCAGTACGGCCTCCACGCCGTGCAGGCCGGCGAGTTCAAGCAGGCCAACCATCGTCTTGCATGCTTCGCGTTGCGACAGGCGGGAATCGAGTTGTTCCCAGGTCCGGCGGTAGGCCTCGCGCGGGAACAGTGCGTCACGAAACGCGAGCCCCTTGAATGCCTGCGGTTTGCGCTTCAGGGAGCCAATGAAGTGGCGGTAATCTAGCGCGTGGCGGTTGTCGTGCGCACGGGAGCCCCGTGCGGTGCTGTGCACCAGCACGCCGGACAGGTAACAGTCGAGCCGGTCGCCGTAGACGCGCACCTTCAGCCGGTGACCAATCAGGCGCGACGGCGCACTGTAGAGGATGCCGCGCACCGTGAACGTACTGCAGCGGGTCACAGGAGCCTCCTCCTCGACGAAGTCGGTGGAACGGTACTCCGGCAGATCCTGAAGCTGCTGGCGCTCGATACGGAACGCGGCGGCGTTGCGCCGGTTTCGACGCATCACCTGCTCGCGGATGAATTCATCGTAGGCAGCACGATCAGCGAAGTCGCGATGGCCACGAAGCATCAAGGCCTGATCGACCGCGTCCTTCAGATACCGGTGCGAGGATTCGATACTCCCGTTCTCGTGACCCAGACCGCGATTGTTGCGCGTGCCCTGCATGTCGTAATGATCGAGCAGCGCCTTGTAACGGATCGTGAAGTCCTCCTTCTCGCTCAGGTTTTTGAAGGCGGCCGACAGGCTGTCGGTGCGATGCTCGCGAGGGCAACCTCCCGCCTGCCACAGGGCGTTCTGCAATCCGGTTGCGAGGGCCTCGAAGCTCTCGCCGCCCTCGACTACGTAGGCATACTCCCAGCGTGAGAACGCCAGCACGAAGTGGTACAGCCGGTGCGCGAACGGTGCGCCGCCAATCGTCACGCACAGCTTGCTCATATCGGTGAAGTCCGACAGCCCACGCACGCCGGGCTGATGCTCCTGGGGGAAGAAGATCTCCTGACTGGGGCCCTCAAGCGCCCGCCATTGATGAATGCGTCGCTCCAGCGTGCGGCGCATGCTGTCGGGATAGCGCTCCGGGTGATCCTCCTGCAGCTTGCGCAGGATCGTAATGCCCATCAGATGGGGAGCGTTACGCAGTAGCGGTAAAACTTCGCTATCCCAGACATCGGCGAACTGATCGGGACGGGTGCGCCAGGAGCGCCGAGGCTTCTGGGATGGCAGAGTCGCGTCACGCTCGATGCGGCGTGCGGAACGCACGCTTATTCCGGCCTTGGCGGCCGCGACTTCCTGCGGATGGTGTTTGCGCTTGGTCATGTAAAGACGAACCTGTTGGTCGGTAATGCGGGTTCCAGACATGAGCTGACGGCTTCTTCTTAAAGCTTCGATCAGCCCATCCTAAAGCCCCGCCGACGCGGCGCCGCCGGTGGTTCGTCGTCTCCGGCGGCTACGCCGCCTCCGACTCCTCACCACCGGCCAAAACAATCGTCAACGACCGGCCAAGATAATTGTCGCCGCCCAGCCCTTTGGGCGCTCAGAGAAACGAACACACCGAACAGCGCAAGCAAGATGCCGTATTGACGGCACACCATGACGTCCTCGCGATCAGCCTTCGTTTTCGGTTGAGTTTGCCGGTTTTGTGCCCCGAACCAGCAGAACGGGACAATGGGAAAAGCGCACGAAGCGCTCGGCTACGCTGCCGAGCACGATCCGTCGCACACCCCTGCGCCCATGCGTGCCCATCACGGCAAGCTCAATGCTATTGCGTTCGGCATAGCGTTGAAGCGCTTCTGCAACGTCTTCACTCATCCGTTCCGTTTCGACGAGCTCGGCTTCGCAAGCGACGCCCGCCTTTCTACACGCGGCCTCTGCACTCGCGAGTGCCGTCCGCCCATCCTTGCGCAATGCCTCGACGAGCACGACAGGATCGTAGTATCCCGCATAGTTGAAGATCGGTGTTTTGTCCACGACATACACGGCATGAATAGTCGCTTGCGCAAGTCTCGCCAACCTCACAGCTTCGTCTAGAGCATGTGTCGACGTTTGACTGCCGTCCATGCCGACCAGAATCCTCTTGTACATGATGTCTTCTCCTTGATTTGTTCAAGAGTTCAGGAATCCGCACCACGAAAATCAGCGGATGAAAAGTGACATGGAATCGGGTATTCAACCATCAGACGTCTTTTTCATGACCGCCCCCTATGGCCCGGCATTCGGAGCTTTTGGTCAAGCAGGGGCTTGCCTGTCATCTTCGATCTTTTTCTCCGTCGTGACCTGACCTTTAAATTGGCGTTGCCCTAGCGGGTTGTCGGCGAGCGCCTACACCCGGCGCACTATCGAAACGGCGACCGGTCAAGACGCCTGAAAATAAAGCTCGCAGTTTCGTCAGGCGGGGTTCCGGGCCGCCCTTCCGGCGCGACTCGCCACCGTTCAGGCCTGCGCTTCCGGGATCGTCTGCACGATCAGCGAAAACAGACGCTCGAAATCCTCATCGAGCTTTGCGCCTTCAAACGGATCTCGGTTCGCGCCAAATGCGTCATCCAGTTCGATCCAGTCTTCCGCCGTGAGCCATTGCCGCGCGGCAGGCAGAATGATCTCTTCTTCCAGGCGCCTGTGATTGCTGTAGAACGCCGCATATTCGTCGAGCATCCCGCGTAGGTCCGGCAATGCGGACTTGCCAGCCAGTTCGTAGCGGGTTAGCGCATGTTCGATGTCTCGAATTCGCGCTTCCCCCTGAGCGTGCTGCGCTTCCAGGTCGGCGATGACCGGGTCAAGTTCTCGCGTTCGGTGCCACAGGCGCGCAAACAGATACTGATTCTCCTTGGGATGATGTACCCGCTCCGGATACTCGCGGATGTAGTAGAGCATCGCCCGGAACACCATCAGGCCCGGCGTTTTCGCGTCGGCGCCGAGCAGTTCGACGAAGCGCTGCATGCCCGCAATGACGGTCGATAGCTGCTGATGCTCCCTCATGATGACCTGTACAGCGCTTCTTGGCTGTGGTGCCTGCATGTCACAAATCTCCCTCTGTTCACTGAGCGCGGCAACGAATAACCGCGAGCATCCGCACCGCCAGATTGAAAGCATATCGAATTGCCGCTTCTGCGCTGCCGCGAACCCAATGTCCGATACGCCTGAGTCCGAGCGCTCCGGTAAGGATCTCAAGGCGAACCTCGTGCATACTGCTGCCACAGCACTAGCCCATGTGTTCGATCATCAGACGACAATCCGGAAAACCGGCACTGAAGGATTGAAGGCGCAACAACTGTATGGCCGCTTCCGCCGTTAGAGATGCCGTACGGGGAAGCCCGGAAAGATGATCTGCATGCCGATTCCCACCGTCACGTCCCGTTCCTACGTTCGTGAAATCACGGCGGGCAACATGCCCACGTTCACTAAATCATCGCGCCTATCCGATTGGAATGATTGACCTTGATCAACTCACCACGTTTCTACTGACGCAAACATGAGTGCTAGTAGCCGTTTTGCCGGCCGCTAAACCACCTGCCGTAGTTCACTACGCTGCCGGTTGCCGTTGCGTCGCCTGCTGCGCCGCCGATTACCGCTGCGTTCATCGCTGCACCCGGTGCGCCACGTCGAATGTTTGATCCGATCCGGCCGAACAGCAACTGATGCGGCAGCATGTTGCAGCGGTAGCTATCTCTCAACAAGCTGTTCTGTCGGCAAGCCGCGCCAGGCAAGCACGATCGGATAACGGCGGCATTCCTCGTTTGTAACCCGCAACCCGCTCGTAGCCCGCCGTACCTACAACCAGCTTGACGAGGCTGAGGGTCCGTTAAAGAGAAGGTTGAAGGGCGCATAGAGGGCCGGTTCGGCCTTTCGTCCCCAAGCGAAACCGTCATTTGTCTGGCATGCCGGGCTATCCATGACGTATTACCCGATCCGGGGTGGGGCAGGGGCAGCGCGAACATATATTGGGGAATCGCGGTTTCTGGCTGGTCCCTCATAACTCAGTGAGGTAAGCCCGGGGGCTTACCTCACCGAGTTAGCGTGCTTTTTGCGAAGGTTTGCTATGGCTTGCCCTCAGTGACGGCTCAGGGGCGACGGAAGTTCGCTATCGGTCCGGGTTCGGCCACAGCGATCACCTGGCTGTGAGGCCCTACAGCGCTCAGTCAACGGTGTTGTCGTCTCCGGGGCTACACTTCGATTTTCTCGAAAGCGGACACCCATAAGGCCGGAGTCAAGATAGCAGAGAGGCGCGTCGCAAACATGATGCGCTCGTTATGATCAGGGACGTTGCGTCGCGCCGCGTCTGTGAAACAGGAGGCGACACGCACATCGGCGGCCGCAACCGATGCTGGAACGCGCAGAAGTCTACCCTCCGTCATCCACCGCCCAGCCTGGAAATGGGTGAGTCGCACCCGCAAAAAATGCGAAGGTCGGTCTTACGGCTCACCTTTCTTTTTGTATCTTTGATCCCAATCAAATCGCATAAACGGCCGCTTGTAAATTCGAAGCGCCTTCACTATGGTTTAGTAATCGCTTGCCGATGTGCAACGAGAACAATGAAGGAGTCGATATGGCTAACGAGATGAGAAGCGCGCTACTGCTCGCGCTGGTCTTCAGAGCGGCGTTGTTCTCCTCTGAGGTCCGTTCGGTGCCTGCGTTTGCAACGCCGATATCCACGCTGTGGGGCATCTTACGTAGGTGCATGTCGCTTTTACCAACGGCATAGGGGCCAACATACCCGCACCGTTCGCATGTGCGGCACAGCACGTCTGCCTTGAACTTTCCCTACGCGTTGAGTTCGGAAAGAGCATATGCTGACTAGACGGGTTGGCCCTTGATATCTTAAATCGGCTCAGCTTGAAGAGAACGCTGATGAAAAAGATACTCGTTCCACGAATGCCAGTGATCGCGTTGCTTGCCGCCGCTGGCCTCACCTTGACGCCAGCCCTCGCACAAAACCAGAATGGGGCCCGCATTGCCATGCAGATCTGCTCTGGCTGCCACGGCGTAGGCGGGCGTAGCGAATCGCCGATGTTTCCGAAGCTCAATGCCCAGACACCCGAGTACATCGAAGCCCAGCTGAAGGGTTTCCGCGAGCACGCGCGCGGCGAAAACACTGCCCGTGATTACATGTGGGGCATGGCCGCACTTCTGGACGACGCTGCCGTCAAATCGCTGGCCGACTATTTCTCACACCAGGCGGCAACGCGGGGCGCGACTGGTGATGCCACCTTGATGGCCAAGGGGCAGGAAATCTTCGAACGCGGCGTGCCGGATCATGGCGTGCCGGCCTGCGCATCATGTCACGGCGCGCAGGCCCAGGGCGCCGGCACATTCCCGCGGCTGGCCGGGCAACATAAGGAGTATCTGTTGCATCAGATCGAGGTCTTCAAAAACGGTGCGCGTGGCAACGCGCCCGTCATGAGCGCAGTGGCGCATACATTGAACGACGAGGAGGCCAAGGCGGTTGCAGTCTATCTGCAATCCAGGTAACCGGCTGCCTTTATCCGGTTGAAAGGGCGTCGATCCCATGGGCCACCGTGTCCGCGCACGCATTGATTGATCTCCGTCAAAGCTGTGGCGTCCGCACGCTTTCGCGTGGGATGCAGGGTAACTACAATGAAAATTATCGGAACGGCTTCTTGCGTTTGCCGGTGGTGTGGGCGGCAAACCGGTTTGCCAATGCATTTCAACTACTGCTGCGGAGTTTGCTATGCAGTCGCTGGGGTGACGTAGCTCCATAACCGTTATTCTCCACGAACACGAGCAGTTGTCGACCGTGATCGAGGGCATGCGGCGTTTTGTCCGTCTGTGATACAAAGGCGCGTCGGCAGGATCGGTTGCCGCGCAGCTCAACAAAGCGTTCTTTATCGTCTGAAATCGGGGGGAGGGGACATGCAAGCCACTCATCACCTTCATCTGGAACTGCTGCACGCAAGCGTGCCAACCTATGTTGCAAGTTATCTCTTTCCGATCATTTTGCTGGCATATGAGGTTCATCGGGTGGGCAGGTGGATTTTCGACTACGGGATGCACTTCGCGAACTTCAGGTTCATGGGCTATGAGTTTCTGCTGATGCTGGTGTTCGTTGCGCTCCAGGTCGTCTTCGGAACTATTTTCCTCGTTGGGGCATGGATCAGCCGGAATCACGATTTCGAGCACAGGATCGCAAATGTGCTGGCGGGCCTAGGCTGTTCGCTGGTCATCATAGGATTCGATCTCGCGTTGCAGTACGTGCTGTAGCACGAGTACCGGATGGCCAGCTAGCGGTCGACCGAAATGGTGAGCATCGCATCTTGAATATTACGAGAGGCGAGCAGTCCTCTCTGACGAGACACATTCAAAAATGGCTCGATTTCGCTTGCTGTGATGGCCGTGCTGTACTGGATCGCTCATACTGGGTTTATTGAGATTGGGCGTAGGAGGCGATCGTGTCCGACTACATTCGTATCTATCGGGGATTCAAGATCAGCGTTTCGTGCGTGGAGTTCGCCCTAGGGAGATATGCGGTTGAGTGGGCTGTTACCCCAAATACAGAGGAGACGCTCGACCAAATGAAGTCCGAGCGAATTCACATTGACGCACGTGAGGAACAGAACGGCCGCCTGGAGGAAGTACTTGGCCACGCATATGAATTGGCCGAGAGATTTGTCGACGGCGTGATTTCTCGCGCCCATGATGTAAAGCGTTGACGGAGCGAATTTGCAAGTCTTGCGCACGTGAGGCCCCGGAGACTCGTCGTGGATATCCGTGTCTATTCCTCATCCGGTCTCCCCGGGATAGCTGTTTGCGTTTGACGGGGGCCGGTGCGAAGTTCTCTTTCGGAATCGGGATGAGCCATACGTTCTAACCCGAGGGCGACAGGAGCACACGAGCGGCTGGGAGCGATACCTTGCCGGCGCCTTCCGAGGGCAGCACGTCGCATTATCTTCGCCACGCGGCACCGGTCAGTCGGCCACTGCTGACATTACCGGATCACCGGATGCGGGCGTCCGCCGTCCATTCGGATATTCAGGCAGCAAAGAGACGCGTGCACATCGCGGGCCGCGCAGAGACCGGCGGAAGTACGCACCACGAACCGTCGCGATGCTGGAAGAAGATTATCGATACCTGGCCGGTCGTCGTACCGCCTTCCAATCGTACATAGCGTAGATGAGTCGAGACCGTGTGACCAAATTGCGTCACGCGCGCCGGCATTGAGAGAGTAGGCGCAAGCCATTTGTCCACGAGGGAATGCAGTGAAATACTGTTGCCGTTCATCGCTTGCTCCTCAATCCGACTGGACGGCGACGGAGGGTCGCGCGACGAGTCCATGGCTACAATTGTGCGGGCAAACCGGGTGTCAGTTGTTCACGCGATGCCCGGGAAAGCGGCCAGGACTGAGATCGTCGAGCGCGAGCTGGTCCCGTTCGATTTCGCCCGGTTCGACGCCGCGCCGCGGTTGCTGCCGCCCGTCTTGACGCTTCCGGTCGACACTGTGCTTGCCGGACTCGTCGAAGCCTACGTCTATGTGGAGTTGTGCGAGGCGGCGATGCTGTTGTTCGCCGCTGAGAACGAAGCCCGCGTACGGGCGATGCTTGCCGCGCGCCAGAACGTGAACGACAAGCTTGTCGAGCTGATGCAAAGTTTCAGGGTTGTGCGTCAGGACGAGATTACTTCGGAGATCGTGGAGTTGACATCGGGGGGCATGCAAGCCGGTTGTTGAACACGATTTTCAGGAAACCCCGTTGTCCACGATCTCCGGCGCGGCGTGTCGACCATTTAGTTAGCGAGGAGATCAAGATGGGAGTGTCACAGCCATGTCAAGATGTCGTGGCGGTCTAGGGCGCGCGCAGCCTGTCGGGACCGACGCCACGGCCCTGGCGAAGATGGGGATAGATCTGATGAGCGATAGCGGCAGCGGAGAGTACGCCGCCCATCATTGCGCCCGTTACACCAGGGGTTGTCACGTCCTGCCCGGCGAGAAAAAGCCCTGGAACCGGCGTCCGGGCCTTCAGGCTATCGGAAAGAAACCCGCGCGGACTCACTTCAAGCCCGTAGCTTGCGCCCCGCTGTGCCCCGGTGTAAGCCGACATCGTCAAGGGGGTGGAGACCTCATGAAAGGCCACCATCGAGGCAAGCTCGGGAAAATGTCGCACGAACTGCGCGAGCAGGCTGCGCCCGATCTCCGTATTGAAGTCTGTGTATTCGTCCGGTCGGTGTTGCAATCTTGACTCGCTCCAGCTCGCGAACCGCTCCCAACTGATTATTGCCACGACCTCTGCGGTGTGACGCTGACGGTCGCCAGGGGCGTGCGCAGGATCTTTGAGCGACGGGAACGAGACGAACAGGACGGGAGCGGTTGCCTCTTCCGCCGGGTTTTGCCACACGCCAGCGTCCATGTCCCACGTTTCGTGGAACCAGTGGTTCGACGCCGAGGCGCCATGTGCGCGGATATCGCCTGTGAGTCCCAGATACAGCGTGACGTGGCAAACCGACGGCGAAAATGAAAGGATCTCCGCCGCCCAGTCGCTCTGGCGCAGCTCACCCGGCAACGAACCCACGGTATTGCGTGCGCCGATGTCCGAGAAAATCGTGGGCGCGTGCAGGTGTGTCCCATCGTCGAGTTGCACGCCAATGGCGGTGCCGTCCTCAACGAGTAGCGCCTGCACCTTCGCGTTTAGCCGGACGGCGCCGCCTGCCTGTTCGATCACAGGGACAAGCGCTTCAGCGAATGCCTTTCCGCCGCCTGCCGGATAGTAGCCGCCGTTCAGGTAGTGGAGCATCACGACAGCATGCATGCCGAAGCTCGTTTTTTCGGGTTCCATGCCCCCGTAATCGCCTTTTTGCGCGAGAAGCGCGGCGCGCAGTTGCGGATCACGGACGAGATCGCCGACTACCTCGGCAGTGCTGCGGCCCCACCATTTGCGAACGTCGCGGCGGTGCCAGAGTCCATATACGTCGCCAGGAAATCCCGACATCGCTCTTTGCGTAAAAAGGGCTTTGCCTGCGTGAACCGCTTCGATCAGCGCGGAAAAAAAAAGCATCGATGTCATTGGCGGAGTCCGGAAATTTCGCTTTGAGTTCATGTTGTAGCGCGGCCTGCGGACGTGCGAACCGAACCTCGAAATCGCCGGGGAAGTGAATGATGTCGTAGACCGTGCCCATCGGCGCGAACACCATGGTTCCGCCGGTAAGCCAGTCGATGACCGCGCGGGCGTCACCGTCCGGCCCCATCTCACCCAGGTAATGAAGGCCCACATCCCATTGAAAACCGTAACGGCTGAACGTCTGGGTGAGACCGCCCGCCGTGTGCTGCTGCTCTAGCACAAGTACGGCTTTCCCGCTTCTCGCGAGGGCGGCCGCGCAGGCAAGCCCGCCGATACCTGAGCCAATAACGATCGCGTGCCGGATATCCTCGTGTTGTGACATTCGTGCCTCGGACTCTGGTTTCAGGGCAAGCCTCGTTGTAGCGAGACTGTCGATGCGGACACTTGAAGGCTAGGGCGCCGGATCGCCACGTCCGTTGATCTGCATCAAGTTCGACAGGCAGACAAAAACTGAATGTTCGACACCAGGGCCTCGCGCAACACCAAACGACGCGAGATGAAGAGCCGCACAGGACAGAGCCGGTTGAGGCGGCATTTTCGGACCGTGGTCGTCCGACGCCAGAATTGACCCACGTCAAACGGTGCAGGGCGTTCTGCATATAGTCTGAAGAGCGTATGAACCGCTATTCGGCCCGGCGTTTGTTACCGCCCCTGTTCGGTCGCAGAAGCTTGTGTAGTGACCCCCCACGGTTCTGGTGGGTCCGGAACACATAATTCTGAATCGAAACTGAAGAGGGCTGGCGACACGTCAGTGTTTGCATCGCATGATGCCGTTCGTCGTCAGGCTGAGGGATTTCCTAACATGAGTGAAAAGGAGTGGTCATGGATGCTTTGGATGTAATGAGCACGCCCGTCATATCAGTCAAACCTGAAATGACGGTGCGCGAAGTCGCGAAAGTGTTTGTGGAGCAGAGAATCAGCGGTGCTCCGGTTGTCGACGCGGCGGGACATATCGTCGGCATGATCAGCGAAGGCGATCTGATTCATCGCACAGAGCTTGATACCGACAAGCCTCAGCGCCGCGGGTGGCTCGATCTGTTCTCGTTGAACCGTGACGCTAGCGAGTACGTGAAATCACACGGTTTGAGGGTGGCTGACGTGATGATTACGGATGTCGTTTCCGTTGACGAAACGACACCGCTAGGAAAGGTTGCCGATCTTATGGAAACGAGGCGCATCAAACGCGTTCCGGTAAAACGGCAAGGGACGCTCGTGGGTATCGTGACCCGTGCCAATCTCGTCCAGGTATTGGCCAGTATGGTGGAAGAGCCTGCGACGCTCGATGCGGCACCCAACGACCGCGAGATACGGGCGATGCTGATGGGCGAGCTGGCTGGTCGCAGCTGGGCCTTCGCTGGACGCAACATTGTCGTCAGGGACGGTGTTGTTCACCTGTGGGGCATGTTTCAGTCAGTAGACGCGGTAAAGGCCGTGCTTGTTGCAGCAGAGGCCACGCCTGGGGTGAAGCGCGTCGAAGATCACACCGAGTCTTATCCGGTGTTCGTCTCGGGCTTATAGGCATTGTCGCAGCACGGAGACTGCCGGCAGCTACGGGCACGGACCTGGCTCCCTTCTGGAGGGCACCAGGATCGCACGACATACTTCGTCGCGCAGCCTGATCATTGCCGCGAAATCGCCACCGTCAGGCGAAATCAGGCGGGCGCGCGCAAATGGAGCTCGGCCGGCCGGCCGCTTTGCCATGCCAGCAGCGCGAAACGCGCTCGGCCGGATACACGTTGCCCTGGCGCACGTTGGGTGGCCGTGCGGAAACCCCTGTCACGAATCGTATCTTCGCAGGCCTCATAAGGCGCCTGGCCGGCGTCGTCGTCCTTTCGTGATCCAGGTCAAAGATCGCGTGTGCGGTTCTCATACGATGAACCAACGTGAAGTTTCGTCGCGGCACGCACCCTGAAACTCAGTGATGATGTCGCTTCCCGGATCACATCTGTCACCGCCTCAGCGCAACTCAGGAAATGGACGGCAGCTTTCTCAATGCAGGGCTGGACGGCGTGGATTCGCACGACAATCCCGCAACAGTGCGTGCGTGGCGCTGGCTTCGCTGGGTCCTGTTCGCGTTTAGCCTGCTTGCGATTCCAGCGTTCTACATGCAGCTCACCGCTGGCTCGTCTTTCCTGTTCGAACTGGGACGAGCCTTATATCTGTGCATGTTTATGGGTTTTGCGAGCCTGCTTGCGTGGATAACGTATCTGAGTCGCGAACGAGGGCGATTTCTTCGCCGCAACCGTTTCGATGCCCTCATCCTGGTTGGAGCAGCGGCAAGCGCTACATGGGGCATCACACCGTGGCCGCCGCTGGAGTGGGTGCTACGAATAGCCTTCATGGGCGTCGTGGCAATGCGAATCGTGTTTTCATTACGTGACTTTCTTTCGCCTAATCGATTGCTGTGGCTCTTCGTTGCCGCCGCGGTTCTACTCCCAGCCTCCGGGGCGGTGTTCTACTGGCTGGAGCCGCGCGTGCATAGCTATGCGGAGGGTGTGTGGCTTGCATTCGAGAGCAGTGCGACGGTTGGATACGGGGACATTGCACCAACGACCCCGGCATCCCGCATTTTTGCCGCCTTCGTTGTGCTGCTTGGATATGGCATGTTGTCGCTGGTGTTTGCGAGCATCGCAGCCATGTTTGTGGGCCAGGAAGAGAAGGCGCTGCGGCGCGAAATGCACCGCGACATCAGACACCTCCACAGCGAGATAGCCGCCCTGCGAAAGGACGTGCACGACCTGCGCGAAGCAGGTATTCGACGTGGCTCGTCCGTTGACAAGGATCACCGCAATGTGGCGGACTGAACAGCGTGCAGAGTGAAATAACGTCCTTTCATACTGCGCCCGCTACGCGAGCGCGCAGCTTTTGACGCACGTCAACAATCGAGACAGAAATGCGCCGATGATGATTTGACAGGTTGTTGCAGCGAACGCTGGCTCATTTGCGCGCCGCGAGGTGGTTTGCCCGGCAGACGGCGTTTCATGAACGGCTCGGTCCTGGCGTTGTGCCGCCGCCGTCCATCCGGTGGATAACGCCGCAAGGGGCGTTGTGAAGCGTACTCGGGCGAGTTCGGAATTTGATGATTTGAGGCGGGACGCTTCTGAGAGGTGATTGATGGGAGTCGGCATGCAGATAGCGTATCTGGGGTTTGCCGGGTCGACGCAAATCGAAGCTGAGGCGGGCGCGCAGTTCGTGCGGCTCGAGCGCTTCGCGAAGCATATCTCTGGTTGCCACCTGGCGATCGAAGCGACCGCTGCGGGGTCCGGGCATCGCCAGTACGAAGTGCGCCTCATTCTGGTCACGCGCACGAACGATCTTATCCCCGTCGAACATTCCCTGGCCGAGGATTCCGATGTCGCATTGCGCATGGCGTTCGACGCTGCGGTCAGGCTTGTCGAACAGAGGATCGGGCGATCCGGAATCTCACCCGCGCCGGATATGCGAATATCGCAGAGCGTTTTTTCTGGTCGTTTTAATCACATGGAGCAGACCGTCATGTATGACCATATGCTGGTTGCAGTGGATGGTAGCGAATCCTCGAAGCGCGCGCTTGCGGAAGCCATTAGTATGGCATCCGTGTCGCAGGGGAAGATCACTGCAGTTTATGTGCTGGAGAGTTCCACGACGTTTGCCTATGCGGGCGAATATGACCCGCTCGCGTTGACGAGGGCGATGCGTAGCGACGGCGAGCGCGTACTTGCAGATGCACGCGCGCAGATGGCGCAGCACGACGTCGCCGGCGACGCAGAGATCGTCGAGACTGAGGGACTCTCCGAGGACGTTGCCAGTTGTCTGCAACGCACGCTGGAACGTATCGGGGCAGACCTCGTCGTGCTTGGCACGCACGGCCGGCGCCGCATCCGGCGAATGGTGATCGGTAGCGTCGCCGAGCGCTTTGTCAGATTTTCGACGTGCCCCGTACTGCTGGTGCGGGAAGGACGACAAGCACTTTAAATGGAACGGGCGCGGCGGGAGCGTGTGCGACGGCTGACCTATGTCAAATGGAATCCGGGGGCGCGAGTTCAGTCTTCTCCTCACGGCATACGGCGCGTTCCGCAGCGCCGAAAAGGAGAAAACCATGATACGCGCGGAACACAGGATCGTCATAGCAGCTGTTGCCGTATTTGTCTCGCTGGGCGGGATGGTGACTGCGATTCGCGGCCTGCTGTTCGACTTGGATAGTCTGACGCGGTACGGCGTGATCATCGCTGGCATTGGTGTGGCGTGCCTTGCGTTCATGCTCAATCCGCGGCCCACGGACCGGCCATGAGTTCGCGCCGCGCAAGCCGCGCGCGCATTTCCTTTGGCAAACTGAAGCCATGAACGGCATTCTCCGTCTCGCGTTCAAGCTGCTCATCTGGGTGATGGATCCGGCGGTGCAGACGATTGCCAGCAGCATCGGCATGTCGGACTATGTGCTCGATGCGGTGCGCAGCATCGACGGCGTCAAATATGCAGTGCCGCTTTATTCAGGTGCCGCGCTTGTCAAGCTGCGCGACGGCACCTATCAGGCAGTGACCATCATTGGGCTCGACGACGCAAGCCTGTTCGGCTGGCCGAAGATGAAACAGGGCGCATCGAGGACATCTACGCCGAAAACGGCTTCATCGTGATCGACGACACGGAATTCGTTAAGCTGCACAATCCGACGCTCGGCACGGACTTCGAGTTGAATGACCATCGCGGCGTAGTGGCGAGAAACGGATGCTGGGATGACCTTGGGGCGACCAATACGGCACCTCTGCAATTCGGGTCATCCGTACATCAAGATCCAACGTTGCGAAGCCACGGCGCAAGCGCCAGATCGCCCCAGCCCAGCGGAGCGAATACGTGCCCACCCGACAGTTCAACGGATTCCAGAAACGAGTCAAGCGTCGCACCGGCCGGGATATGAATAGGTGGGCCGCCGACGAAGCTTTCGGTGCGCAGCCACGGCACATCGCCGCGATTGATCTCGAGGGCGCTGAATGCCTGGCCGTCACGGCCCTTGTCGGGGTGAAGAGCGGTCCGTCGAAAGCAACCTTCAGGATCTGGTCGGCGCTGTCGTCGTATGGCTCACCGGCGTGCGTTTCGTAGGGTGACAGGTCCCAGCGGTCGCCGCATTGATGGTGGAGTGGCAGGCGGGTGAAATACGCCCACGGTGCGCGCACGAAACAGAGACCGTACGCGTGCCGGACTCCGTCAAGGTTGACAGTCAGACTCATAATATCAACCCACTTTGACAGAAAGTGTGGACGATTGGCGTGGGTTATCCGAGGTCATCGTCCGCAAATACGCTATGTTCAGCGTCGGCCGGATCGTGATCGATGCACTGCACATGCCAGTGCCCCTCCGCGCGCAGCAGACCTTCGTCGCCGCGCCAGTGCGCGGCGCCCGTTTCGCCCTCGAATGGTCCGCTTGCGCCGCGCATGTCCAGTCCGTCGAGCATGCATAGGGAGCGCATGTCGTGCGGGGCGCGAATCAACGTGTTGCCGGAGTCGGTCGACCAGGTGCCCCATTCGGGAAGCTCAAGGCCGAAGTGACCCTCGCGGGACCATTTGTGAGTCTTGTCATCGAGCCAGAGAATGGCATATGCGCAGGGATGGACCCTGTCAAACGTATCGAGATGGACCGTAATGCGCATGATGTTCTCCAGTCGCTTTGGGCTGCACACGATGACTCTGCTCTGCGGCAAGGATGTTATTGACTCAGTACCCATATGATCAGTGTGTGGGCGTCCTCGGGCGTTATCGGTCCGCCGCGATCGGCCGGCAGGGGCATCGCGATATCGCCCCAATGGGCCTTGCCACCGAGCCGCAGCTTGTTTTCGAGCATGACCCGTGCGTTCGGCGCCTTGCGATAGCGTTCGGAGATCTGCTGGAAGGAGGGCGCAAGAAAAGGGGCGTCATTGGTGTGGCAGAACATGCAATGGTGCTGGTCAATCAGCGCCGACGGTTCAGATTGAGCCAGCACCGTGTTGCTCGCCGCGACGAGCAGGCTAACGATACCGAAGTTGACGCAGGTGCTTTGAAGGGCGTTCATGAAACACACTCCCCGAACAGGTCTTGAACCGAGTGTACGGGAGTCGTGATCCGTGTCGTTGACACATGTCAATGAGACTGTTGTGCGCGAGGAGGAGCGATCTGCTGACCGCATTTGATGCGCACCGGACCAGGATCGAACATGTGGTCAGGCAGACGATGAAAAAAGCCGACGGCAAGCCCGTACGTCTGCATGGCGGTTTTTCAGCTTTTGCGTGGGAGATTGCGCCTGGGCGGGAGGCGTCGGATCAGGATAAACATCCAGCAGGTCACATCGTTACGACATCACGGTCGCCAACGGGCGGCGTGGCGAATGTTCCACCGGCGTTCCTCGACCGATACGCAGAAGCAGTTGTGGCATCGTGTCGAGACCGGGTGTTGCGAGTAGCCTGTCGCGCAAGGTATCGACTTCGATCGGTTGATTGAGATATGAGGCGCTCAATCCCTCAATAACTGCTGTCAGCAGCACACGCTCCAGTGCCTGGCCGACTGCCAGCCACGCGGGCGCGTCATCGACGCCCGTTGCAAGGCACAGAAAGAGCGGCGAACCCGTAACCAGCGACCGGTGCGTCGCCGCCATTCCGTCACCCAGGTCGAACGTGCGAATCGCCAGCGCGACCAACGGCGCCGCGACGTCCTGAAGCACGTGAAGGCCGGCCGACAGCGCCGGCATACCATCCTCGCGGCGGCTTGAGTGAATCCAGCTCGCCAGTTCACGTCGAAAGCGTGGGTCGTGGAACTGCACGAGGTCTGCTTCGGCGATGAGCTCGGCGATACGCTCGCGCTCGCCCACCGCATCGATGCAGATGACGTCGGCACCCTCGGCCATGCCAGCTTCGCGCAGCCTTTGCTGGACGTCGGGCGACACGGGTTCACTGGAGAATGCCGCACGGTTGGTGACGCGCCTGGCAATCGCCTCGAATAGCGGCGCCAGCGTGGCGTCACAATGTCCGTCGGGCACGATCTTCAGATGCGCGAGGACATCCGGATCGGCGGACGACGGGAACAAAGTGATGGCATAGGCAAGCCCCAGGTGACTCAATGCGGCGCGCAGATTGAAAAGCGCTGCGCCGCAGCTGATGATCAGTTCGCGGTCGAACGGATCAACGACAGACAGGGCGCGCAGGCGGTCGGCACACAGCGTGATAGCGTCGCCGTCGACGATGAAATGCCAAGGTTGCGTATTGTGGCTGGACGGCGCGAGCACGGCGTACCGCAACGCAAAGCGCAGCTTCTCTTCAAGGCTGGCGTGTGGATCGAGTTGCTGTTCCGATACGGATCATGCTGCCATGTAGGGCGTTGTTTTCATTCAAGCCTCCCGCGTGACGGACTACCCTGTGACAGATCGCTCTTGAGAGCCAGGCCGATCAGTTTCAGGTAACCGGTTTATCCTGTCAGATTGAGGCACGACACACCTGACCCAGGTCAAGGCACGGCGTCCGTCTCGCGCTGAAATCGGCGCCTGCGACTGCACGCGACCGCACTCATTGTCGCGCCGGTGGTGAGGGATCCAGTTCTGTGCAGGTCAACCGGCGACGTAAGACGAGCGATGCGTGCGATGGTATTCGATGGCAGCCCGGCGCTGCCAGGCGAGATGGAATTATCCGATCCGGCGCCGTCCAGGGGAACGTTGCTGAGGTGACGCAAAAACGGGCGGCCGTCCCGTCGTCCGGATAGCGCATCTGAACGCTCCGCATCTTGCCACCTCATGTCGCCGTTTGTGACAGGGCGCATCCGGTCAGACACGCTCCAGTCCGTCAGGGTTGAGGATGCGAATCTGTTTGCCGCGCGCATCGACCAGCCCCTCACGCTGGAATTTCGAGAACATGCGGCTGACGGTTTCGAGTTTCATGCCGAGGTAGCTGCCGATTTCCTCGCGCGTCATCCGCAGGTTGAACTCCGCCGACGAGTAGCCGCGAGCCCTGAGCCGGGTCGAAAGATTGAGCAGGAAGGCCGCGACACGCTGCTCGGCCGACATCGTGCCCAGCAGCAGCATCAGGACGGATTCCCGGACGATCTCGCTGCTCATCATCCGGTGCACGTGCTGCTGGATTCCCTTGACCTCCCGGCACAACGATTCGAGCAGGTGAAACGGGATGATGCAGACGTTGCTGTCTTCGATGGCAATCGCATCGAAGCTGTGATGGCCTGTGCTCACGCCATCCAGACCGAGTGCGTCGCCCGCGAGATGAAAGCCGGTCACCTGCTCGCGTCCGTCGCGATGCATGACGACGGTCTTGAACGACCCTGCACGCACCGCATACATGCTCTGGAAAGCATCGCCCGTGCGATAGAGCGCCTCTCCCTGCCTGACCATGCGCGTCGAGCAGATGATCGCGTCGAGGCGCTGAAGGTCAAGGGGCGAGAGGCCCTGCGGCAGGCAGACGGCGCGCATGGCGCAACTGGAGCAGCGCGAGGTCGGCCGATTTACCGCAGTTGCAGAGGACGTTCCATTGAGGGCGCGCGGCATGGGCGGCGCGATCCGGACAACTGGCGCGGCGACGGGGTATTGGGCAACGTCAGACATGATGTGCTCCTCTTTCCTGAGTGGCGCATGCGAGCCCGCTTGCGCGCAAATTTCTTGATCGTGTCGCGGGCCAGCAGGAACTCGCTGGTCTTGTCGAAGATGTCGTGCGCTCTGATCGCCATGCAGGCTTCGCGAAATCATCCGGTGCCGGATGGCGAGCGAGTCTTCGACCAGAAAGACCTTCTGCGTTGCATCGGTTGTGTCGCAAGTCATGCGTTTCAGTATGGTCGGTGTTGTCTCAAAATTAAATCGTCCGTGTATGAAGTTCAGGTAGGCGTCGCGGAAGACGTGTAGGGAAAATCCTACGCGACGACGAGCCCGACCCTCTGAAACCACGGATAGTTATGCCGCGCGACGGATTAATTCGGCGCTCAATCCATATTCCCTGGCAATCGACAGCAGTCTGTCGTGCCATTCACAGACGCCGAACAAGTCATCGACGTTTTGCAGGCAGCTCAACAGAGTCACGGTAGATTCGTCGTAGACGTTGATCCTCGTCCGCAACAGCGCCTTGCGCAGCGCGGTAATTCCGGCGTCCATATCAGCGGGGTGACCGAGTGCCGGCCCGATCAGGTACCGGACCGGCACCCCCTCCATCGAAGAGGTGTAGTCGGCAGGACGGGTAAAGCTGCCAGTCGGACACCCACCGCACGATCACCGATATGCTGCGCCGCCCTTCGGGAGCAACGCAGCGCGCCGCTGATCAAAAAGGTGTTCGACTACGTGGTCGAAGATTTCCTGCCTGGTGAGAAAATGAACAGGGCGCATGAGGTGTCTCCCGCGTTGTCTACCGGCCATTGACATCGAATCTGGCTGGCTGTCGATTTCAGTATTGTCGACGCGCAGGTCATGCGAAATTAGCGTTCACGGAGAATCGCGTAGGATCTGCTGATGTGAAGTAGGGAATTTCTGACGTGCGGCAGGGCGCTTTTACAAACGAAGGCTGACCTGCATGCAGCATGAAGCGTAAGAACCTTGCCATGACCTCTGTCGAATCAGGCGGGTGTGTGCCACTTCTCCGTGTCGCAGAAAACGGAAGCAGAACGGCGCCCCGGTCAGATCTCGTCCTCGTCACCAAAAAGCTGTGTCGCAGCGCGTAGCGCACAAGCGCGGCTTCGTGCGGCATCTGCATCTTTTCAAGGATGCGCGTCTTGTAGGTGCTGACCGTCTTCGCGCTGACACACGGCTCCTGGGCGATTTCGGAGATCGTCTGGCCAGCCGCAATGCGTCGGAAATCGTCGAATTCGCGGTCTGACAGACGCTGATGCGGCAACGTATCGACCGGTTCGTTCAGACTCTGCGCGAACTGCTCCGCCATCGCAAGGCTGACGTAAATGCCACCGCTCACGACCTTGGTGACCGCCGAGACCAGTTCGGCGCTGGCGCTTTCCTTCGTCAGATAGCCGGATGCGCCGGCCTTGAACGCGCGTACCGCATATTGCTGTTCCGCATGCATGGTCAGCACGAGGATGCGCAAGGCAGGCTTTTCGTCCTTGATCTGCTTGATGAGCTCGACGCCGTTGCGGCCGGGCATCGACAGATCGAGTACCAGCACGTGGGCTTCCATATCGCGAATCAGTGCGATCGTGCTCGTTCCATCGTTCGCCTCACCGATCACTTCGAAGCCGCTTGCATTCTGCAGGATATGCCGCAGGCCATCGCGCACCAGCGTGTGGTCGTCGGCTATCAGCACCTTTGTCATGGTTGAGCCCCTTCGCCCGTTGCGCGACCCCAATTGTGGCATGGTCGTTCCAATTCTGCCCCCTTCAGGCGTCTGCTGCCGGTACGGGATGCATCTGGCGTGCGCCCGCGACATCCAATGACAACCAGAGCAGCGGTTGATTCTTGTCAAACGTCACGTCGATGCTGCACGGCAGACTGAGTGCTCGGGCAGGGCCGCGACGGCCTCGCCATCATGGGAAAAGGGCGCGAGTCCAGGAGGCGTTCATGTACAAGCGAATCTTCGCCGCAATCGACGGCAGTCCGGCTGCGCAGCTTGCGCTCGAGGAAGCGGTGAAGCTGGCGCAGGCGGCAGATGCCACGGTGACGGCTATTTGCGTCGTGCCGCACGCAACTCAACTTACAGATCTCGGCCCCGCTTTTGTCGACGTACTGCCGACCGGCACCGTGGCAACCGACGCAGCAACGGCGGCGCTCCAGGACGCAGACGAATGCTTCCGGCAAGCTCACGTACGCGGCGTCGCCCGTGTGATCGATTCCTGGGGCGAAGACATCGCCGGCGTTCTCAGCCGCGCGGCCGACGAATGCGAGGCCGATCTCGTCGTGATGGGCACCCACGGACGCCGCGGCTGGCGGCGGACGCTTATGGGTAGTGTTGCCGAGTCTTTCGTCCGGACGACTGATCTGCCCGTATTGCTCGTCCGGCACGATCCGGACGTCGAGCCGATCCCTTCAGGTCTGTAAGACTGCGAGCGGAACTCAATGTGGCGCGTCTTTAAAAGACGCGTCAGCTAAATCAAAGAGAGATGCCCGTCTTTTGCGCTCATCGATGATCGCGAGGCGCAGGCTCTCGCACCTGGTTCCTTGGTGAAGACCGGCCTGACCAGGTCCTGGCGGCAAAAGGCATAGCGGCGGATCAGGTGCGCGTCGTCCTTACGTGCCAGATCGAGCGCGAATTCGACGCGTGCGTCGCTGTGACTGCTGTCGTCGAGATGAACGAGGAGCGTCCGGTAGTTCATGACAGCTCCTTCGCCGCGACGGCAGCCGCGTCGCTGTCGGCATCTGCCGTGGGCGTGCAATGCGCCGGTACCAAAAGGACAGGGCAGTGCGCAATGCGCAGAAAGCGCTCCGCGACGCTGCCGAGCACAAACCGCTGAACACCGCGGCGACCGTGCGTGGCTATCACGACGAGATCGGTGTGCAGGTCGGAGGCGGCCCGCAGAATGTGCCGCGCGATGTCGCCGCCGACTTGTTCGACCTCGATGATCCGCGGCGTCCCAGTCACGCCTTCGCGTTTCATCCGGGCAAGTGCTTCTTTCGTCACATGCGTGCCTTACTGAAACAGGGCGTCGCGTGCATACGACGGGTCGTAGCCCGGCACGTCGTAGGTCATCAATGGGACATCGACGACGTAAAGCGGCTATACCGCCGCGCCCGTCTCCCGGGCCAGCTTCAGGGCAGCAGAGAAAGCCAGGACGGATGGTTCGCTGCCATCGATGGGAGCCAGAATGTTTCTGTACATGGCGTGCCTCGCCGGGATGAGCTGTATGTGAATCCATCATGGGTAGCGAACGGCCGTCCTGTGCTGATCTGGTTCAAGCGGTTCGACGAACCAGCGTCCAGAACGGGCAGCGTTCGCGTTCGCTTGAGGCGTGTCAGTGCGACATCAGCGTGGGCACCGTCATCGACTTCAGCACCGAGCGGGTCGCGCCGCCCATCACCAGTTCCTGCCAGCGGGCGTGACCGTACGCGCCCATCACCAGCAGGTCGCTTCCGTGGTCGGCCGCGTGCGACAGCAGGGCCTCGCCGATCGATGCGCCCGGCGACACGGTGATGTCCCTGACTTCGACGTTGACCCCGTGGCGCGCTACGACCGCCGCGATATCGGCGCCGGGAATCCGGCTGCCGGGCGGCTCGTCTTTTGCCCCGTTGATGGTGACGATCGTCGTCAGTTTTGCGTGCTGCATGAAGGGCAGCGCGTCGTGAACCGCACGCGTGGCTTCGCGGCTGCCGTCCCACGCGACGGTCACGCGTGCCCCCGTCGACGCGAAGCTGCCTGCGTAAGGAACGAACAGCACCGGACGCCCGGCCGACATGACAAGGTCTTCCGGGAAATGCTCGCCGACATAAGCCTCGGGATCATTCGGATCGTCCTGACCGGCAACGATCAGGTCGGTGCAGCGGGCGATGCGCGGAACAGCGATGTTCGCGTACTCGTCCGTGGTGATCCAGTCGGCGGCGATCCTGGCGCGCGTGGCTTCGGCGCGAAACAGGCGCTCGATTGCCGCACGCCGCTCATGCCGCTGGGCTTCGTGGTCGGGGTAGTACGCAGCCGTGCCCGCCATGACATAGAACGAGCGCGGATCGGGCGTGAACACCGAAAACACGCCCGTGAGATGGGCGTCGAAGTGTTTGGCGATCTGCAGGGCGAGTTCGAGTCGCGGGTGGGCACGTTCGCTCGTGTCGAGATGAACAGCGATGCTTTTGTAGCTCATTGCGGCAACTCCGGTAATGAACAGGATGACGGGTATCGACGTCATCTGGAGTCTATGAGTGCGGTAGTTGCGAGCCTTGACACAGATCAACCGCCCGCTGGCGGAACGCTGCTTGATGGAGGTCAATGAGCAGGGCTAAGGTTGGACTACACTGGTCAGGAACTGCTGCTGCGGGAATTCCACGACTTTTCGCCGTCGAAAGGAGCTCATCATGGCGACTGAACTCAACGCTTCATTCGATCTCTATCGCGCGAATCTCGACCTGGCGCTACGGATGGTCACCTTCGGGCTGGAGGGCCGCCGCGATGGGTGCGCGTTCCAGACGCAGCGGATCAATCGTGACCTCGCTGCGATCAGGAAACTGCAGGAAGCCTCGAGCCGATCCAAAGACCTGAACGAATACAACGCTGCCTGCCAGTCGATGTTGCAGGATTACCTGACGGCCAGCACCAGCATCTGGCAGGAGGCGCTGGGCTCCGCGGTGCGTAACCAGACCGCGTTCGGCGACGACATGCGCGAGGCGCTGCAAGGCTGGCAGTCGGCCTGGACCACGCAGTGCAAGAAGGCGGCCGATGCAAGTGGGGCCGGCACGCCGATACAGGAGTGGATGCAGCGTTTCGAGCAGGCGATTGCGGGTGCGATTCCGGGCACTATCCCTGGCACGATTCCGGGCGGCGACAAGCGTGCCGAACCGGCCCAGGCAGCCGCAGAGGGCGGGCGTGCGAAGAAGGGGGAGCCGCATGTCGGCTAGACGCGTTGCTTTTGTCACGGGCGGCATGGGAGGACTCGGCGCCGCCATCAGCCGCTGGCTACACGATGCCGGCATGACCGTCGCGATGTCGCATTCGAACGCGGCGGCCTCGGCGCACGCGGCGCATCAGAAAAGCATTGTCCGGGGCATAGCGGGGCGCGCCAGTGTGCTGGTCGTACCCGATCTCGAAGTGGGCAAAATGCTGGTCAGGTAGCTTGCGTTTCTGGGCGTTGCACCGAGCGCGGGCATCGTGCTGGGCGCACGCGTTCCGGTCGTCCTCACGAGCCGAGCGGACAGCGTACCGTCTTGCGTCGCGTCATGCGCGCTGGCTGCGATTCTGGCGGGCTCCACGGGGCGTTCGCCGCTGCACGTATGACTGGCGTGCGGCGCCAGGCCTCAAACGATGGCCGCTTCTTCCTTCGAGGCAACCCTATCCGCGCCCAGTTGTTCCAGCAACGGCTGCCAGTACTGAAGGTGACCGAATGAGTTGCGTGCCACATCCGTATCGAAGCTGATTGTCATCAGGCATTCCTCGGGGGACAGTGGCTCCTCGTTGGCCAGTTGCCGGACCAACACCAGCGTGCCGGCGTCTGAGGTTTGGAAGGGGCCAGACGCTCGCCCCCTCACACGTTCGACCAGTGTCCGCGGGCGCGCGTGAAAATTCAGAATGAAGACGGGCATCGACAGCATGTTCGCAAGCTCGATAAACCGCCGGCGGTCGAGTTCCTTGAGGAACGTGGCATCGACCAGCATCGGATAGCCCGCGACTAACGCGTCGCGTGTGATGGCGAGCAACGCGGTGTAGTGAGTATGAATCGCGTGCGAAGTGTACGCAGCGGCGGGTAGCGCTCGAAACACGGGTCGCGAAAGCGGCCGTTCGCGTTTGCGCTCTACGTCGCTGGACAAACGAATCGCGCCGATCAGCGGCGCGAGCGCTGCACTGGCTGCGGATTTCCCTGACCCTGAATAGCCGTGGCAGAGCAGCAGACACGGTGGATCGGCCCGCACGGTGCGGCGGGCAAATGCCACATAGGCGCGCGCCGATGCATAACCATCAGCAGTCCGTGCGACGGGCGCCTTCAATATCGCGACAAGCGCTCGCACGAGCGCCCGGTAAACCATGTAGAAGCGCATCACCGAAAGCGCCCCAAAGTCACCTGTGAGCTGAAGCCAGTCGTTCAGCAAATGTGCCGCAAGATCGTCGTGACCGCGAACCTTGAGGTCCATCAGCGGGAATGCGAGGTCACTGGCCACGTCGATCCAGCGCAACGCATCGCTGAATTCAATGCAGTCGAACATCGCGATGTCGCCGCCCTTTCGCATGATGTTGTCGAGATGCAGATCGCCGTGACACTCGCGCACGAATCCCATGCGGCGGCGCGCATCGAAGTGCGGGGCGAGTCGCGTTGCCTCCTGCTGGCACCACAGATGCACCTCGACAGGGACGAGCGCAGGCGCTTCACGTTCAAGTGCGTTTAGCACGCCTGTCATCTGCTCACGCACGAGGGCGGATGATCCAAACGCTGTGCGTGGCGCGTTGCGCTGCTGTGCGCCTGAAGCATGACCATGAAATGCAGCCAGCTCGCATGCGAAACGGGCGACGTGCGGGACACCCAGTTCGCCGCATTCAAGCAGTTGCGAAAACACGTCCGCCTCGGCGAAACGCCTCATCTTTACTGCATGTCCAGCAGCCTTTCCGGGGCCCCCCACCCTGAAGCTCCTGCCTGTCGAGACTATCGGCACGACCTCGAGATACAGCCCGCGCGCGAGACGCCGGTTGAGCCTGACCTCTTCGTTGCAGTACCGCAGCCGCGCGGCTGGTCGCGTGAGATCAACGAAACCCGGATTGACTGGCTTTTTGACCTTATAGGCGAAGCGTCCAGCGAGATAGATCACGGAAATGTGCGTTTCGATCCTGCGAATCCGACCTGCGGGATGACGATACGAGCCTGCACGCTGCATCGCGTTGTCGACGCGGCGCCAGTCGCGTTGCGCTGCATGTTCTCGCTGCGCAACGTGAAGAGGCCGGCGGGGGGACAGTGGAGGTTTGGTGCGCATGGACGGCTCCGCGATTTTTCAGGGTGCAGGTCCAGCATAGGCGTCGTAAGCGCCGCAGTATTTGACCAGGGTCAGCTTCAACGCATCGCGTGAGGAGCGCGTAACAGTTGATGCATGTCAAGGACCACGCCACGCTCCGATTTAAAGTGGTTTCGTAGAGAGGGACGAGTCCCATCGCTGGAGGCGCAACCATGAACGCCCGGGTGTATCCCCGCCCGGCAGACAGTTCGCTCACGGAGCGGCCGATACCGGAACTCGCCACATTGACAGGCGCGATCGTCGAAACGACCCGCCCCGCTACGGGTCGAAACCGGTGCTCGCCGCGAAGTGAACTGAATTTTCGTCATCGACGAATGGAGCACGGTCGAGTCCGCCCGATGTGGCACCAGACCGTTCGATCTAGCACATATCCATGGTGAACATGGATAGTTCAAGGAGCACATGTCATGAGCAACGTAACCCGTTATGACCCACTCTCAATGGAGCCCATATCCGAGTTGTTTCAGGGACTGTTTCGACCACTTCGCGGCCTCGCGGCCAGCGAAGGGACGCTTGCGGAAATGAAGATCGACGTGGCGGAGAGCGACACATCCTATACGGTCAAGGCCGAGCTGCCTGGCGTTGACAAGAAGGATATTGATGTAAAGATCGACGGCAATGTCGTGTCGATCAATGCCAAAGTGGAACGCAGCAAGGAGCAGAAAGAGGGCGAGCGCGTGATTCGACGCGAGCGCTATTCGGGCGCGATCAGCCGGTCGTTCTCGCTTGGTAGCGAGATCAACGAGACAACCGCGACCGCGCAGTATCAGGATGGTGTGTTGTCACTGACCCTGCCGAAGAAAGCAGCGTCGGAACAGAAGCGTTTGCAGATCGACTGAGTCGAGGTGCAGGTGCGTTGCTAGTGCTTCGCACTGAGCGTCACCTGGCGAACGTTCGGGCGAGGTTGCAATATTGGCGTCGCGGCTTAGCGGGACTCAGACGTTACCCGGGTATCGTCTGAGTCCGACCGACGCATTTTCCACTCGTGACGCCGGGGGTGGTCCTTTCCGCCTGTCTGATACCGGACAGGCCATCGCCGTCCCCGGCCTCAAATTCATGTAAAGTCAATCCATCACCATTAAGCGGCGCTGCTCTGGCGCGCGCTCGTCGTTACTTCTTTGGTCTGTCTGAATCCGCGACCACCTATCTGGAAGGGCAGATTGTCGATGAACATGTGCGTTCCGACACCGGACGGCGCCGTGGACATGACTGTGCCAAAAGGCTCGGCCGGCGGCAGGCGCCTGCGGCTCAAAGGCAAGGGGATTCCCGGGAATCCGGCCGGAGATCTGTGTCATATTGAACATCGTGCTGCCCCCAGCCGACAGCGAACCTGCCAGAGCCGCGTACGAGGCGATGCGGCAAGCGTTCAACTTCGTCGCGCCGACAGTCACGAAGCATTCTTCAAACTCGGTTGCTCGTTCGTCTGACGGAACATCTTCAGACGTACGAAGCAGTCTTCTTGAAGCGCTCTCTTACGTTTATGACAGGGTTTCCCTCAGGCTGACATGCATTTTTGGCCTCTTTCAAATTCCGAGTGGCTGGGTTGGCGGGTCAAGTACGGGCGCCAGCCCGGCGAAGCGAATACTTGACGCGCGTTGATGAAGTAAGCTGACAACTGGTTGCGCGTTTCGAGCAGGCTCGGCGCAGCGCGGTTGGACAAGCCCATGGGATGGGAAGGAATCGCGGCGGCCAGGCGTGCGATGCGACCATGTGTGTCGTTGTGCGAAGGTATCGGCATCTTGCGGGCGAGCGTGACCACGGCGCGATGGCCGGCGATGAAACAAAGGTCTCGAAGCAAGTGATCAGCTTCGGCAGTAGTGCCGAATATTGATCATCGTGTACGCGAGGGTTTTCAATGCGTAGTGCAGGTGGCTGAGTCGCTCGAAGCGCAGCAGCAGGCGCCGGAACTTATCTTCCCACGCGAACACCCGCTCGATTGTCCTGAACCGTTCTTTAAAGATGGCCGGATCGAACAGCGGCTTGCGCCCGCGCTTCGGTCCTTTTCTGCCGCGCGAATTAGGGTTGATGTTAGGCACCATGCCGCGATTGAAAATGGCTTTGCGGTTGGGCCGGCAATCGTACACGCCATCCAGGCTCATGACCGTGCCCCGCAGATCCAGCCCCACCGCACGGGCGATGCTCGTGAGGCGCGGCAGCGCTTCTCGTAACAGCGGTGATTCATTGCGATTGCCCGGTGCTCTGACGAACGGCGCGATGACGTTGCAATTCCGGTCACACAGGGCAACCACCTTGCAGCCCTTGAGCTTCTTGTGGCCGCTGAAGCCGAGATTGTCGCCGCCTTTCTTCGCGGCGGTTGTGGTGCCATCGCCATGGATGATGCGCGTGTCCAGGCGGTGATCGCCATGAAGCCTGAACACCGAAGCCTCGAAAATGGCATCAAGGCATCCGTCCGATTCCCAGCGCCGGAAGGCGCGATAAATGCGTGTGTAATCGATCTCGGGACGGCCGTGCCAATCCTTCTCGATGGGCAACTCCTTCCACTGGCAGCCGAGATAGAGCGCCTTCAGGATGTAGTTGAAAATCGCATGCGCGCTGAGCTTTCGCGCTGGTCCGCGACGGCACTTGCTCAGATGCGGCCAGACAAATTGCTCGAACTCTCCGACGCTCAATTTCGTTGGAATCTCTTGCCACGATTGACTTTCGGCCATTTCGACCTTCAAAGCATCGGGATTCTAGCCGATTCGTGCCAGGCGGGTAGAACCCAAGCCCGGGGGCCTTTCAACCGATTCCGCCAGCTGGGAAAAACCCGCAACCAGTTGATTGAAAGCCGCTCGGCGCGTCGCAGCCGACGACAGAGCAAGGCTGCTGCGCGCGCCGGCGGCCGCGGCTGCAAATGATGCCGTGTGTGCCGTCGGGCAGGCGGAATGGCGTGCAGGGCATCAGTACGCCCCATTTCGTTCATCTGGCGAAGCTGTGTGGCGACTTCGGGCGGCACGTCGAAGAAGCCGAGCGCGCCCTTGCACTCTACAAACGGCAGCGGCTTCACGTTGACGAGGTGAAAGCCGTACTGGCCGTCCATGTGCCACATCGAGGTGCGGTCGGCGGGGTGGATGCACGCGTCTATAGTCGCGACTCCCACGATGCCGCCGCGCTGCAACTGTCCGAACGCGGGCAGTTCTATGGTCGGGCCGCCACGCGACCACAGCGGATCTTCGGCAGCCCCGTACTCTGCGCGCGTCATTCCCTTGGCCGCGTGAATCAGCACGCGCCCGCGAAACTTTGTCGGCCACGTGCGGTTTTCGATGTCCTTGTACCCATTGACGATCAGGCATATGCAGCGGCATGCATGGCCGTGCACCCAAGTACGATCAGCCGCACGCTCGAAGACCTGCCGAAGTGGGCGCACCTGCTCGCGGCATTTGGCTTGCAGCTCGCGCCGATCGATTCGATGGTCGTAGACCAGACCGAGCTATCAGCGCTTGAGAGTATGAGCGAGAAGTACTTGCAGATGCGTCGGCAGCAGCGCCTCAAGGGGGCGTAACCATGGCATCCGCCTGGGTTGACAAGTGCCGATTTGACAACCGCCTCGAGACGCTGAGCGTCATACGAGGCCCAACTAGAGTCCTGTCCGAATTAGGATTCCACCTCTATGAACTATGGGCGACGGTGAAGCTGTGGTCGTGTTTCTGCTGCTGGAGTTCTATCTCGTCCTTTAAGCCGCAAACCTCAATCGTGAGGTCCCCAATCAGGTTATCCAACTGCTCGACTTTTGGCGTTACAAACGCGTCGTGGGGCGTAGCTTTTGACTTGCACTCGTCTCTCTCTTTCTTCAAGCGCTCAATTAGCTGTTCGCGCACTTCTATTTTCAATGCGAGTCGTCGAAGGCGGTGTTGTCTCGCCGTATCGAGTCCGTTTTGCAGGACCGCGGCGCGCATACAAATACCTTCGTGGATGAAATTGGCTGCAACGGGTCCTAGAACCAAGCCAAACCACGCGACCGGAAGGGATTTCGCCAAATCAGGACTGTTGAGCCCAAACGCGAACGAAACGCTCACGGCGACCAGCGCGAGAAACAGGCCGAGTAATGTCTTTCCCATCGGGGTCCTGTGCAACCACGGCCACGATACGGAGAAATACACGGCAAATGCGATGCAAACAAGTGCCCCAAAGAGCGAGGCCTGAACTTGAAGATTCATGGTTAAAGCCAACTAAGGCTGCGGTTTTCATTGTTGGCTTATCGGCAGTGATACAAATAACTTGATATCAGACAGTGAAACAACCAATCAACGCTACGCATTTCAACCAGCCCGGCGGGTGACATGAAACATGATCTAGTCTCCCTTCCTCTGAATCTCGGCGATGAACCGATCGTCGCGAACTTCGCCCACGAGCGCGCACTGCAGCAGGTGGTCGCATAAACGAGCACCAATCCCGCATGGACTATCGGCTGCGCGAATCCGGCGGCGATGCTTTGCGATCAGCAGGTTGCACAACCGGGTCTGCCGGCGCGCGCCGTTCAGCGGCTTCGCGATCCAGCCGCCGGCTATCCATCGATGTGCGCCGTGTCCGCATCAGCACACGGCGCAGGCGTCCTTTAAACATGAGCTCTCGAGCCGTGCAGTTGCAGGCCGAGCGCGGCAACGGTTTTCAGGACGTCACCCAAACTTGGGGTATCGCTCGCAATGCAGGCGAAGTCGATATCGCGCTGGCCAGCAACCGCGCGCAGCTCCGCGAGCACGTCGGCATCGTATTCACAAAGGGCGCTGTTCAGCCGTGCGGCGACGGCCTCGATGTCGAACCCGTTCATGCTCTCCCTCAGTCTGTCTATCGCTTACTTGTCCATCTCGCACGGGCGACGGTTCATGTCGTCACTTCGTCAGGGGAGTGCGTCTTTAACCAGTCGCGCACGGCGGCATTCAATCGTGATTGCCAGCGTGGCCCGGTTGCCCTGAAGGCTTCCAGTATGTCGTCATCAAAACGGATGGTTGTCGCCGTCTTGTGGCTGCCCGCCGGGCGTCCGCGGCGCACCAGCTTCTCGCCCGCGTACTCGTCGGCGCGCTCGAAAAATTCATCCGTGAGCTCCGGTGCGTCGTCCGGATCAACCCACTCTGTACGCGTAGCGCGCTTGTTCGCGTTCATTTGCCTTCCTCATGCTGATGATGCGGCGAGCCTCGCCGCGCGGTGTCCAGACCATCACGACCATCCGCCCATCCAGCGCGCCGACGGTGATGTATCGCGGTTCGCTGTAATCCTCACGCTGGTCTTCCGCGGTGAAGTGGCGACCGGCGAAGACTTCGTCGGCGCGGGCGAAATCCAGACCGCGTTCGGCCATGGTTCTGTCGCGCTTGTTGTTGTCGAATTCGATCTGCATGCTAATTATTGTACTAACAAAAAATCAGCAACGCAACCTCTGCTTACTGGCGCGGGAGGCTAGATGACAGGTCTCCCTGAACTGCTGACGCCGCCTGATTGCTCTCAATTAATCGTCGTACTTAGGATTGGGATCACTGACGAGCGCGTTCATCATTCTCTTGGCGTGACCGATCGCGCAGTCCGTGATCTGCTGCAGGGTCATATTGCCCACGACGAACCGACTACAGAGTTCCACTGTGCTGGGTTCGTCAAAGGGGTCGCAAGGATCGCGAGAAAGCTTGACTGCGACGGTGGCGAATCCGCCTTCAAATCGCGTGATAGTGACGCTATCGATCTTGGGTTGGGGGGAGATTTCTGCCATGGCCAGTACCTTACGAGTTTGAGTTGTCGGATTTTGCCATCGATCTGCCATCCCATTGGACGCATCGATCTGTGCGAGGAGGCCGGGAAATGAAAGGGCAGTCAAAAAAGGCCGACATCTGGATGCCGCTGTTCATCTCCGATTACTTGGCCGACACGTCGCACCTGAGTGCTGCCGAGCATGGCGCCTACCTGCTCATGATCATGCACGCCTGGATGAACGGAGGTGCTTTGCCGGCAGGAGACGACCGCTTGCGCCGGGTCGCCCGCATGGACGCGAAGGAATGGAACGAGGCCAGGAGCGAGTTGATCGGCTACTTCTACGCAGCCGATGATGGAAGCCTGCGCCATCGTCGTATCGATGACGAGCTAGTGCGCTCCAACGCCAATATTGACCAGCGATCGAAGGCGGGAAAAGCATCGGCACTTGTTCGGAAGCAGAAGAAGGAGGCCGAACAGGCCGCTCAACGAAACGGCAACGAAAGTTCAACGAGCGTTGCAACGCATGTTCAACGAGAGCCGCAACGGGAAGGTGAACGAGACTCTCAACGAAACGGCAAACCTCCACCTCCACCTACTAAAAACCAAGGCGGCGGCATAACGACCGACGGTGGTTGCGCGCGCGACGACGCACCTCGCGGGCGGGTACGCTGAGCATGAGTGATATCCAGATCCTGGACCATCGCGGGGTACCTATTACTGGCGACGGTCAGCACCCGGGCGTGAAGGCGGCTGCATGGAAGTCTGGCCAGATTGCCAGCCGCGAACTTGCTTACTGGAGACCGTCTCTCCGAAGCGCCGATCGCGACATGCTGCCGGAAAAGGCGATTGTCGAAGGGCGTGCTCACGATCTTGCGCGTAACAACGGCTACGCGCGCGGCGCCCTGCAGTCGCAAAAAGATCGTGTTGTCGGTGCTTCGTACCGGCTGCAGCTCAAGCCGGATCACAAACTGCTCGGCATCGGTTTTGAAGAGGCTGACGAATGGGCCACACTCGTCGAGCGCGAGTTCACGCTCTATGCCGAGGATCCCGAGTGCCTGATTGACGCAACGCGTCAACGCACGTTCACGCAGATCTTGCGGGAATGCATTGGCACGGAGATGCTGCAGGGAGAGGCGATACTCCGCTCGACATCTGCCGAAAGGTCGCGGCGTCGAACATCGGCTTCCAGCAGATGATCCTCGAAGGAACTTGGGTACATATCGATCTTGCGCCGGCAGGGCATAAGCCGCGGCGCGAGGTCCTGACCGCGCACTTCCGCGACCGTACGACATACACAGTCGGCCTGCCGTCCTGACCCGGGGGTTCAATGCAATTCAATGAACACGAGAAGGAACTGGCGACGCTGCTCGCCATCGGTGCGTTCATCGGCCTGGGTCAGCTGCTGGTCGGCGGCGATACTCCAACAAGCTGGTGATGCATCTACACCGTTCGAGAGGGCAGTCGCAGCATTCCGAAATACTCGACCTCGCGCCGAAGTCGGACCGCATCCAGAACGCGCTGAACTACGCGCGCAAGAACTTGAGCCGGGCGCTGACCGTCGAGGAACTGGCCGAAAAGGTCAACCTGAGCCCGCGCCAGTTCAGCCGCGTATTCACGCTGGAGACAGGGCAATCACCCGCTAGAGCCATCGAGGGGCTGCGCCTCGAGGCTGCGCGGCTGATGATCGAGCGAAGCCGGCATCCGCTGGACGTGATCGCGAGAGAGACCGGCTTTCGGGACCGACGCCATATGCGCGAAGCCTTTATGCGTGGGTTTGGCCTGCCCCCGCAGGCGGTACGGCGCGAAGCGCGCAGTCCAGCATGAAGGGATGTTGTTCATGCTTCTCGCCCGCGCTTAATGAGGCTGTCTTTCGGCAGCCAGGGGCCGTGTTGGACGCCGCGTCGTCGCTCGTATATCCAAACTCCTGTGGGCTATCTAGTGCAAGATTAGTCGTTGACTTTGAGCGGCTGCAGTCGGGCGGTCATGAGACGTTCGCTAACGTTCGCCCCAGGGCCGTAACGGGTCGATAGGGCCTGTTCGACTTCCCTCAACCGGTCGTTCAAAGAGAGTGAACTGGATGGATGCTCGAACGGCCGGATTGGCCGACGACCCGACGACCCGACGACCCGACGACCCGACGACCCGACGACCGCCGACGCGCCGACCGATACGACGGCTCGACACCCATGGGTTTTCCCTGATCCCGACCAATGTCGATTCCGGCGTCGATGCATCGTCGTAAAGTGTGTCCAATTTCTCCAGTGAAAGGCGAGCACACCATGACTACCGGAACCGTCCATCTCCAACGCGTCTTGCGCGCGACTCCCGAACGCATCTATCGCGCCTTCCTCGAACCCGATGCTATAGCAAAGTGGCTTCCGCCCTACGGGTTCACCTGTCAGATCCACCACATGGATGCCCACGAGGGCGGAACTCACAAGATGTCGTTCCGCAACTTCAGCACCGGCAACAGCCACTCGTTCGGCGGCGAGTACATCGAACTGGTGCCGTTCGAGAAGATCCGCTACTCGGACCGCTTCGACGACCCGAACCTGCCAGGCCAGATGCACGTCACCGTCTCATTGCGACAGGTGTCCTGTGGAACCGAGCTCACCATTGTGCAAGAGGGCGTGCCCGAGGTCATTCCTGTGGAGTTGTGCTACCTCGGCTGGCAGGAGTCGCTGGTTCAGTTGGCAAAATTGGTCGAGCCCGAAATCCCCGACTGACGACGCCAGCACAGACCTGCACTCCGTAGCTCGGGTAGTTGCCGACCGGGACAATCGCGCGGAAGGACCGCTGCTCTGTGTCGGCCATCGTCGACGTGCTTCCGGCTTCAAGTCTCAGACGGGTGGGCTTGCGACGGTCCCGAGCCGAACCACAGCGAGCGGCCTTGTTGTTCACATCGGACCGGACCCGGCCATCTCCAGCCATTGGCCCGTGGCGTAACGAGGACATTCGAACGTCCCATTCACATCGGAAACGGCCATAGGCCAGGTATCAGCTGAGTCGCCGCATATCGTCGCCTACGGAAATTCGCCGTGGGACCGGTCCGGGCAGTGGGACATTGACCCATGGGCAACGAATGTCCGCGATTCGATTTGTAGCGGCGGCCTATCCACTGCGCAAAACAGTTGGTACTCAACGCAATGAATATCGGCGGAATGAACCGTGACGCAACGCGTTGGTGGTCCGGACTAGTTCAGCCATCAACCGAAGCTGAAGCCGCGTCTACCAGCGCTACTGCCTGTTCGCGCGCAGCCTGTCTGCCCGTGTGATCGACCTCAGGTCCAAAGAGCGTTTTCTCGACGATGATCGATTCGATATCGGTGATACCGATGAGGCGCAGCCACGCTTCAAAAAACGGCCGCTGAAAGTCGAACGACTCGGCGGGCGTGCTCGACTGCTTTGAATAGTCGAGGCCTCTCGCATAGATCACGACTGCTTTCTTGCCCTTCAGCAATCCCGCTAACCCACGCTCGTCGAATGAGAAGAGGATGTCCCGGTGGGACACGGCGTCGATGAAATGCTTGAGCTTGTATGGGATGGAAAAATTCCACAGCGGCACGGAGATCAGCAGCGTATCCGCGTCGTACATCCGCTGCGCTAGCTGCCGGAAACCTGCCCACGCTTGCTGCTGGCCTTCGCTGAGAGGCGTGCCGCCCAAGTCCGCGTATTTGGCATCGAGCGCGTCGCCGTCGAGTTCCGGCAATTGAGTCGCCCACAGGTCGAGCACGTCGATCCGATGATCCGGATGAGCGTCGCGCCAGGCCTCCAGATACGAGTGCGCAACGTCGAGTGATGCGGACCGCGACTTGCGCGGGGAGGATTCGATATGCAGCAAGGTCGACATGGAACGACTCCTGATGGGTTGATGACCCTCATCAGAACATAGTTCGATTCAAAATATAAACGAAGTATCATCGCGATATTCAGTAGCATTCGCACTGTATTGCGGGGGCATCTCATGTTCGATACCGTTTTGCTGCGCTCTTTTGTGGCCGTCGTCCAGGAAGGAGGCTTCACGCACGCCGCGGCCCGTCTGAATCTGACGCAGTCCGCGGTCAGCGCGCATCTGCGGCGTCTGGAAAAACAGATCGGCCGCGACCTGCTCGTGCGCACAACGCGTTCGGTCACGCTCACAGTGGACGGCGAACTGCTGCTGGGTTACGCGCGCGCCATCCTCGCGCTTAATCAGGACGCGCGGGCGCAACTGCTTCGCGGACCGAGTGAGGGCACGCTCCGCGTGGGTCTGTCGGAAGACCTCGCCAATGTCAGACTGATGCATGTAATGCAGGCGTTTGCCGTGCGGTACCCGCGCATCGCGTTCAGCATCAGGGTCGGTATCCCGGGCGAACTGCTCCAGGCGATGGATCACAGTGAATTAGACGTGGTGATTGGTGGACGCTGCCACGATGCGCGCTCCGGACGCGTGCTCTGGCGCGAGCCGCTTGTGTGGGCCGGTGCGGATTGGGCGTCGCTAAAGCCTGGCGTACCAGTGCCGATTGCGCTGTTGCCGGAACCCTGCCCGTATCGTGAGGCCTCACTGGCAGCGCTTGCCCGCGCTGGCGTGGATTACCGGATCGTGCTGGTGTGCCCGAGCGGCGCCGGCCTGTGCGCCGCCGCGCACGCGGGCTTTGCGGTGACACCGATCGTGCATACACAACTTGCGCACGGCTTGCGTGCGATCGCGCCGGATGCCGGCCTGCCGGCACTGCCCGATGTCGAGTTCACGATGTTCGCGGCGCCGGGCGCATCGGCAAGGGTTGTCGATGAACTGGGCAACGCAATCGTGCTGGCATTCGCGCACAAAGGATGACCACGGTCATCGCGGCGACAGGTTTGGGATTTTCACGGCCAGAGTGCCGCGCGGCAATCAAGATGAGAACAGCGCGTCAATCAGGATGAGAGTACTGGCGTGGCGGCAGCGGGAACGGGCGTAGCCCGGAACCGCTGCCGCCAGAGGCACACGCATCCTCATCGGTTCACTGAGTTTCAGTGGCAGTTCGTGCCCACGGACGCTGGCAACGGCCGTATCGGGTTGAGGACGAGCGATTGGGGCCGAGTACTTGCGGGGAGAGAACAAGGCCCGGATGACCGCTGAACGTTTGGAACCTGCCATTGAGGTGGCGAGGGATCCAGTGACCGGATGGGGTCGCTATGTAAACCTCTGCATAGAGCAGAGATTTTTTTGGTTGGCGATCGCGGCTTCTGTCGAGGTTGATCGGCGTAGGTCTGGACATAGTTTCCGCTGCGGATTGAAGTGGTGGTCTCGCTTTAGTAACTAAAGAGTTAAGTCTTCGCGATTTGTGAGAAGACTTCAGTGTGCTGCGGCCAGAATTGGAACGATGTTGAAACGGGTGAGAGAACAGGCAGCAGCGATGGCGGCGCGGCCCAGACGCGTGAGGTAGTAGCGGTAGGTATGGGCCACCTTCTTGATCAAGCCGAGTGTGCGCAGTCGCGAGAGCTGTCGGGACAGCACCGGGGCGCTCATGTCCACATGCCTGGCCAGATCGGCACGGCGCAGGCCATGCACGTTGAACTCGCCGCGCTGCAAGGCACGCAGCAGTGCTTGCTCGCCGCCGTTGAAGAAGTTGAGTCCTTTGACCCTGCGCTCATTACTGCCCACGCGGGACTGGCTCAAACGTTGAAGGTCGCGCTCACCTGCGCTGGGGTCATCCAGACTCGACAAAAACGCGAGGTAGCGCTGGTTGCAGCCCAGCATGATCTCGCGCAGGTCGAACAGGCTGTAGATGGTTTTCCTCAACGCTGCGAGTTCGTAGGTGCTTTGGCCATTCCTGTGTTCCACCTTGCGGTGGTGTTTGAAGAAGCTCACGTCGTTGATGGTGGTTTCTATCCGCAACACATGGGAGAACTTGTCGTAAACCTTGACGCTGGCAACGCCCATATGGTGCTTGATGCAGCGTCCCTCGATGCGGGTGGACAGCCGCGAGCCGATCTCCTGCGCCAATTGCGGCGTGACCTTCTTGCCCAGGAAGCCGGCTACTTTCCCGGCGTGCGCGGCCAGCACCGCCTGACGCGACAGCACGTCGTACAGCGGCACCAGCGTCTGTTGGCTGCGGAACATCAGGTCAGTGGAATACTCGGCCTGCCGCAGGCTCCAGTGGTAGGTCTGGCCGAACACGTCGAGCACCGGGCACAGCCACTGCGCGTAGCGGTCCAGTCGCTCATGCAGCATATCGGGGCTCAGCGCGTCGGCGATGGCCTGTGCACGGTCCATATCGGCAATGCGCAAAAAGGCGTTGTCGGCCTGCACGAACCCGATGCCCTCGCGCTTGAGCGCACGGGCCACGGCGCCGTGGCCATTGCAGTAGAACTGCAAGCCGAACGGTGCCCAGGTCGGGACCCTGAGGTAGCACAGCCCGAGTTCGTCATCGATGAAGTAGAAGTAGTAGTGCAGACACTTGCCCGTCTCGGGGCGCAGGTAGGTCTTGCCGCTGCTCTTGTCGTGCCACGGCTTGTAGCTCGGGCAGGCCTCCATCGCCGAGATGACGTGCACCAGCCCGGGTGCATCGCCACGCCCCTGCAGCACGCGTGCCACCAGATCTTCCTTGCGGATGTGGCTCTTGTTGACGTGCTCAATCTCGATGCCGGCGGCAGCGCAGACCTCTTGCGCGCGCACACGGATGCGTTCGCGCAGCGGTTCGGCGAACCTGGCGTAGTCGAATAGGCGAATGCCGTTGGCGTTCAGAAAACTCGTCATGCCCGCTGCGTAGCACGCGCCAGGCAGCGTGCCCGTGATCAGGATTCGGTCAAAGCACGACAGCACGCCGTGCAAATTCGCCGCGTAACGCTCAATCAGATCGGCCTTCATGGTTCACTTCGGCATCGGCTGGCTATATGGCTACGCATCGTACTACCTGTTTGGTTCCGGCTCGTCCGGCTTAGGCATGCACGATCTCCGAGCGGCCATGGGGCAGTTGCGTGAGAGTAAAGCTAGCGGTGGTACAGCTGCCGTTCATCTGCAACCGCGCGACAGTGCCGGATGGGCCGCTTAGGGTGACCATGGTGGTGCCCCCGCCGCCTGTAACCGTGAAACCGGTCGCCTCGGCATCCAGTTCTATCGTGTGGGTCTGCGCAAAGCCGTCAATGGTCCCTGAAAATGCCCCGGGGCTTCGTCGTTCAAGCCGCGCGCTGGGACCGGAAAAGGCGATCGTCTGAGGGGCTTGAACGTCCTCAACCGTTGCTACGCCGTTTGACTGCAACTCGATCGTACCGCTGTCGGAGAGTAGTTTTCCAAAGCAGCGCAGGTGGCCGCCTGAAGCGACCGTGATTGTGCCGGCGTTGTCGATGTCGCCAATAAGGTTCAATGGCTTACCGGCAGTTATCGTCCCGTTGATGACAAAACCCGCGGAAGCGGTCACCGTCCCGTGCCCGGTCAGTGTCCCCTGATCGTCGATCTCCAGGGCGGTCGTCTCGATTTGCCCGTCGCTCAGCGTTAGCGTTGCATTCACGTAAATCTGCACGCCTGCAGACACGGAGCCCTTTCCCCCCCACCGAGAGTGAGCCCGTTCCCATGTGTGGAACCTCAAGCATGTTGGCGACGACGAGGCGCGCATTTTCGCCGTTGACCGACACGGAGCCCTGTCCTCCTTGCTGCCCTGCCATGGGCGGCGGTGCCCAACCAATCGCCATGTCCTCCGCGACGACGGAGGCACCTGCGTTGACCTCCAGCGTTCCGATGCCCTTGCGCCCGACAATCACCTGTCCGCGCGCCACCAGCGTCGCATCCGAGACCGTGACCTGGCCAGTGGCAACCTGGACCTGGTGGTCAATGTAGTGGGCGTGATTTCCGATTACCAGGGCCCACGGGTAGATGAGCGGGTCGTTGTTCCCGACGGCGACCACCGCACCATTCTTGATGGTCATCTGGCCGTTGCCCTCCTGGCCAACAGACATGGGCAGATTCCCGCCGTCGACGACGGCGCGCGCTCCCTCTACCAGTAACGTTGCACTAGACCCAGCTACGGATGCGACGGGGAGAGCGGTATCAGCCAATCCAGGTACTCGCGCCGAATCGTGCCGATGACCCGCTCGCAGATCGCATTGGCGGTCGGCGTCCGGGGTGGCGACTTCAGCACGGTCAACCCGAGTCGGCTGATGGAATCGTCCAGATGCCGGCCTGTGGTCGCCATGGAAATCCCCTATGAAACATCGATCTCCATGAAAGCTGGGGGAAGGATTCGTTTTCCTAGAATCGCACCATCGATGTAGACAGGCGACATTCCGCCGCCACAGACAACAACGGAGACTATCGATGACCACGAGCATTCGCACGCTGCGCCATATCGCCATCGCTTCCAGCCTGCTATTTGGCCTTGCTTCCCAGCAAGCGATGGCGGCCGACAGCGGCAAAATCACGATCATGGTCGGCGGAGCCACCAAGATCATCTATCTGCCGGCCAAACTGACCGAACAGCTCGGCTATTTCAAGGACGAAGGGCTCGACGTCGAGGTCCTGTCGCAGCCGGCCGGCGTTGACGCTGAAAACGAATTGCTGGCTGGCGCTGTGCAGGCTGTTGTCGGTTTCTATGACCACACGATCGATCTGCAAACCAAAGGCAAGGACGTCAAGGCGATCGTCGTGTTCGGTCAGGTGCCGGGCGAGGTCGAAATGGTGTCGACCAAGGCCGCCGACACGGTCAAATCGATGGCCGATGTCAAGGGCAAGACGCTTGGCGTGACGGGCCTCGGATCGTCGACAAGCTTTCTTACTCAATACCTTGCCGGACAGCACGGCATCCAGTCGACGGAATACACGATGCTGCCGGTGGGGGCCGACGCCAGCTTTATCGCGGCAATCAAGCAGGGCCGCATCGACGCTGGCATGACGACCGAGCCCACTGTATCCGCATTGCAGAAGTCCGGCGACGCGAAGGTGCTCGTCGATATGCGCTCGGTCGAGGGCACGAAGGCGGCGTTGGGCGGCACCTATCCGGCGTCGAGCCTCTATGTGCAAGCGGCGTGGGCTGATGCGCACAAGGCTGACGCAACCAAGCTTGCGCATGCGTTCGTTCGCACGATGCAGTTCATCCACACGCATAGCGCCGAAGAAATCGCCGCAAAGATGCCCGACGACTACCAGAAGGACAAGCCGCTCTACGTGGGTGCACTGAAGGCGTCGCTGCCAATGTTCACGCCGGACGGCAAAATGCCGGCCGACGGTCCGGTGACCGTGCTGAAGGTGTTGTCGGCGTTCAACCCATCAGTCAAGGGCAAGCACATCGAGCTTGCCAAAACCTATACCAACGAGTTTGTTGAAGCGAAATAAGTCAGCGCTTGCCGGTCGCGTTGCATCTGCATCCGATGCGGCCGGATTTCGTTGCGCTTCCGGTGCCGCGTTCGCGGCACCGGCCACTTCCACGGATGTTCCTGATGAACCACGCTGTTTCCCGAGACACCCCTGTGATTGAGTTCCGCTCGGTCTCATGCCGTTTCATTTCCCCGGACGGCAAGGCGACGATCGCGTTACGCGATTTCAGCATGTCGGTGGCGAGAGGCGAATTCGTCGCCGTCGTCGGACCGACGGGCTGCGGCAAGTCGACCACGCTCAGCATGATCACGGGCCTCCTGAAGCCGACCACCGGCGAAGTGCGCATCATGGGCGCGCCGGTCGATGGCATCGATCCGCGCATCGGCTTCGTGTTTCAGGCGGACGCCGTGTTTCCGTGGCGTTCGGTGCTCGATAACGTCGCGGCGGGTCCGCTGTATCGCGGGCGCTCGAAATCGGCGGCCTACGACGAGGCCAATGAATGGCTGCGCCGCGTGGGTCTCGACAAGTTCGGCAAGCACTATCCGCATCAACTGTCGGGCGGGATGCGCAAGCGCGTCGCGCTGGCGCAGACCTTCATCAACAAGCCGGAAATCCTGCTGATGGACGAGCCGTTCTCCGCGCTCGACATGCAGACCCGCACGCTGATGCAGGACGAGCTGCTGCAGCTGTGGTCAGGCACGGGCTCGGTCGTGTTCGTCACGCACGATCTCGAGGAAGCGATTGCGCTCGCCGACCGTGTGTTCGTGCTGACCGCGCGGCCCGCGACGCTCAAGAAGGTGTATGAGATCGACCTGCCGCGTCCGCGCGTCACCTCGGAGATCCGCTACGAGCCGCGCTTCATCGAGATCTCACGCGACATCTGGCACGACCTGCGCGAAGAAGTGCAGATCGGTTAATCAAGCAAAGCGGAGCACATCAGGCATGTCCACCCCTCAACAAACGATGCCCGCGGGCATCGACCCCACGTCGCTCGCGCAGGTCGAGCGCGTCGCGCAAAAGCGTATCCGTCAGCGTCACGCGCTGGTGGTTTCGCTGCGCATTCTGGTGCTGGTCGTCGTGCTCGGCGGCTGGGAACTGTCCGCACGGCTCAAGTGGATCGATCCGTTCTTCTTCTCGATGCCCTCGGCGATCTTCGCGCAGATCGTCGACTGGTTCGTGAACGGCACCTCGCAAGGGCCGCTTCTGACCCAAGTCTGGGTGACGCTCGAAGAAACCGGTCTGGGCTTCATCATCGGCTCGGTGGCGGGCATCTTCTGCGGCATCGTGCTGGGCCGCAACAAGCTGCTGTCCGACGTGTTCAGCCTCTACATCAAGATCGCCAACTCGATTCCGCGCGTCGTGCTCGGCTCGGTGTTCGTGATTGCGCTGGGTCTCGGGATGGCGTCGAAGGTGGCGCTGGCGGTCGTGATGGTGTTTTTCGTCGTGTTTGCCAACGCGTTCCAGGGCGTGTGTGAAGCCGACCGCTACATGATCGCGAACGCGCAGATTCTGGGCGCATCGCGCCGTCAGGTGACGACATCGGTGGTGATTCCGTCGGCGCTCAGCTGGATTCTGGCCAGCCTGCACGTGAGCTTTGGCTTCGCGCTGGTCGGTGCGGTGGTGGGCGAGTTCCTGGGTTCGAAGCAGGGCATCGGGCTGCTGATCTCGACCGCGCAGGGCGCGTTCAACGCGAGTGGCGTATTCGCGGCGATGATCGTGCTCGCGGTGGTGGCGCTTACGGCGGACTATCTGCTCACCACACTGGAAAAGCGTCTGTTGAAGTGGAGACCCGCGGCATTCTGATCTTCAAGGGGGTGGAAGGATACCCATTCTGCGCAGCAAAGATGCCACGTAGTTAATGCCGGTTCTGTGATGTATATCAGTGAATGCACTTAGTGGTACAGACGAGACAGGAAAGGTGGCTGAAGGATTGAGATGACTAGGATTGCGCTCATCCGCTGACATGGGACGTCACTGGGTATTCGGACCGCGGTTGCAGCGTGCAACAGAAGCGATATTTTGTGTAGTAATTAGAGGAGACGATCTTGAAGAAAAAGTATCTGGCTTTGACCGTTACGGCAGGGGCCTTTGCAGCTACCGGCGCGCACGCTCAGTCAAGCGTTCAGCTTTATGGCCTGATGGATCTGAGCGTACCAACCTATCAGTCGCACGCGAATGCGAACGGCGATCACGTGATCGGCATGGGTATTGGCGGCGAACCGTGGTTCAGCGGCAGCCGCTGGGGTCTGAAGGGGGCGGAGGACATCGGTGGGGGTTCGAAGATCATTTTCCGGCTGGAGAGTGAATTTCGCGTGAGCGATGGCAAGATGGAAGACCCGGGCCAGATCTTCGATCGTGACGCGTGGGTAGGCATCCAGAACGACACGTTCGGCAAGATCACGGCGGGGTTCCAGAACACCATCGCTCGCGACGCATCGACAATTTATGGCGATCCGTATGGCTCGGCCCAACTGACCACCGAAGAAGGTGGCTGGACCAATGCGAACAACTTCAAGCAGATGATTTTCTACGCGGCCAGCGCAACAGGCACGCGCTATGAAAATGGCCTCGCGTGGAAGAAACTGTTCAGCAACGGTATCTTCGCCAGTGCGGGCTACGCGTTCGGTAACTCAACGAGTTTCGGTACCAACGCCAACTACCAGGCAGCGCTCGGGTACAACGGCGGCCCGTTCAATGTGTCGGGCTTCTATAGCCACGTGAACCGCGAAGGTTTCACCAACCAGTCGTTCTCGGTCGGTGGCAATTACACTTTCGGCATCTTGCGCACCAACGCCGGTTACTTCCGTTACCTGGGTAATCAGGGTACGCTCGGCCAGCGTCAGGACAACGCGTGGACAGTGTCGCTCAAGCTTTCGCCGAAGGGTCCGTTCGACTATCAACTCGGCTATCAGCAGATGCGCACGAAGAACGCCGCGTACAACATCGATGGCGATATCCCGAACGCGAACCTTGGCGCTTTTGACCCGACGTCGGCCCTCCACAACGGCTGGAAGGAGACGCTGTACTGGTCGGCCTTCTATCACCTGTCGAAGCGCACGGAAGTGTATGTGGCGGGTGACTACATGAAGCTTCATGGCGGCTACACAGTCGGAACCACCTTTGGTGCGACCAACCAGCTCGAACTGACCACAGGCATTCGCACCCGTTTCTGATCCGGGAATCAGCTTCGCGCTGGTCGTTTCATCGATGTGCTCCTACTGGCGGCGGCGGACTTATCCGACCGCCGCATTTTTTCTGTTTAGCGGGTCGGGGGAAGCAGCCATGTTCAGAACTACTACTATCCGGACGGCTCTAACGATCACGATCGCTGGCTACACGGCCGCGCTGATGCTCGTGATCGCAACATCGATCGCCAGCCTGAAAACGGCCAACACGGCGCTCGACAGGTTGTACAGCGAGGAAACGGCCGCGCTGCGACATCTTACCGCCAGCAGCGAAGCGCTCCTGCAGGTGCGGGTCGATCTCGGTGCGTACGAAACGCTCGTCGCACAGGGAAAACCGACCGAGGCCGTGCTGGCGCGAGTGCACGCCGGGCAGGCTGACAGCGATCGCGAACTGGCTGCCTATGCCGCGCAGCCGCCCTCGAATGAGGTTGAGAGGAAGCTGGGCGACGCGCTGCGCGCGAAGCGCGAGGTGTTGATGAAACAGGCGCTTGCGCCTGAAATCGCGGCGCTCGACCAGAACGATTTCATGTCGTTCCGGACGACGCAGCGGCAGGCACCCGACACATTGTTCAGTGACTACAGGAGCGCCGCGCTCGCGCTGGAGGATTTTCAGGCAGAGCAGCAAAAGTCGCGTTTTGCGTCGGCACAACAGCATTTCCACATGCTCCTCTGGCTGTTCGGCGCAATTGGGTCCGCTGCGATCGTGCTGGGTCTGTTCGCACGCTTCATGCTGACGGCGTCGATCGTGCGGCCCATTAATCAGGCGATTCGTCATTTCGAGCGCATCGCGTCTGGAGACCTGACAAGCGCGATTGATACGCTGCGCGCCAACGAAATGGGCCGGTTGATGACCGCGCTTGCCCGGATGCAGGCAGCGCTCGCCGGTGCCGTGAACCAGGTGCGGCAAGGGACGGCAGCGATCACGCACGGCGTCCGCGAAATCGCGAGCGGCAATGCCGACCTGTCGACCCGGACCGAGCAGCAGGCGGCGACCCTGGAGGAGACCGCATCGAGCATGGAAGAGTTGACTGCCACTGTCCGGCAAAATGCCGACAACGCGCGGCAGGCCAGCGCGCTCGCGGAAAACGCGTCGGAGATCGCGGCGCGCGGCGGCGACGTCGTCGGCCAGGTTGTCGACGTGATCGCGGACATGTCATCGAGTTCAAGTCGGATCGTCGATATCATTGGTGCGATCGAGGGCATCGCGTTCCAAACCAACATCCTCGCGTTGAATGCAGCCGTCGAAGCTGCGAGGGCCGGCGAAGAGGGACGCGGCTTCGCAGTGGTCGCGAGCGAAGTGCGCGCGCTCGCGCAACGCTCGGCCGCTGCTGCGAAAGAGATCAGAGAGCTGATCGGCGATTCGGTTGCCAAGGTGCAGAACGGCAGCGAACTCGCGGCTCGCGCAGGCATGACGATGGCAGAAATCGTCAGGGCGGCACGCAACGTCACTGGCATTGTCAGCGAAATCAGCGTGGCCTCGGAAGAACAGTCACGCGGTATCGACCAGATCAACCGTGCGGTGACGCAGATGGATAACGCGACCCAGCAGAACGCCGCATTGGTGGAGCAGGCAGCCGCGGCCGCTGCGTCGCTGGAAGAACAGGCGCGCGCTCTCGACGGCGCAGTGGCGGTTTTCCGGCTGGATGAAAAAGCGGAGGCGCCTGCCGGGAAACTCGGACAGCAGAACTGGACGGCGCTCCAGCCATCAACCGTATTCGCATGACGACAGCCGACTGCAGCGAACACTATCTGATCAGGGGCCTCACGCACCACCGGAAGGTATTCCGCCCGAGCGACTGGGCCGAGCGTCTGATGGGCGTCATCGTTCTCTTCGTCGGGGAGCGTCGGCCCGGCGTTCACATTGCCTCAACGCGGCTCGCCATGCCTCTCGTCGACACCGGCGTTAAATGCCTGATTGTTTCCAGTGAACTCCGGAGAGTGTGCCCTGAAGCGTTTGATTTCGTTGTCCGGTTTGCAGAAGATAATGATCTGCCAGTGGACAGTCGTTTGACGTCCAGCGACGGGGCTCGCCAGTCGAGTCCGGCGCCGGCTGGCTGATTTGCGCCCTATTGGTACGGCGCTGCCTCTCGCGGGCCAGGCCATGCGATGGCCGAGTCCGCCACAGTCCAACCTGCCGCGTTGATCTGCGGTCCATGCAACAGGACTGCGCGATACGCAGGAGATGCACGATGAACGCCCGAGCGGCGGGCCATGGCCCGCACACTCGGGCGCTCGGTCGCGACCGTGAGCCCGTCGCGTCCGCCCGTTGTGCGGGTCTTGCCCGTGTACAGCACGTTGTCGATTCGAGTCGTGATGAACTCCTTGTCGCGGTGCCATCAGTGATGCGAGTAGGTGAAGAAAGGATCGCGGGCCGCGAGCCGCGTACCCGACTGCGATGTCGTATCGGACATGCCGCCGAACGCCCGCGTGCCGTGATCGGCGTTGCCCTGATCGATGATGATTGTCTGGCTATTCAGGCCGCGTTGCGACGCGGGCGCGCCTGTGATCGGGTCGTAGTGCGGGGCCGGACCGTAGCCGCTGCTGGCGAAGGCGGAGCCGGTCGCAACTGCACTGGCTCCGATGAGGAAGGCGGCGATGAGATGCCTGTTCATGATGGGACCTCGGATAAGTATGTCGATGTGCAGGTTCAGCTTCCGCGATAGAGCGTTCTGAGACTGGCGAGCTGGCCGTTCCTCTGCGCCTGCACCAATTCGTGACGCACCTCGGCACGCGTCTTCGGCGATGCGCCGATGCGACTCGTACCGGATTGCGCCGTCTGCGTGGAGGTGGCGGTCGTCGCGTCATCGGCGGCCTGAGCGAAGCCCGAAACGGTGAATGCGGCAAAAGCCAAAGCGATAATCGAAGTTTTCATGCTGTTCTCCTTGAAACGATGAAGGGTTGGGAAACACCCGGAACGCATTGGCTGCGTGGCAACTGGTCGCGCTCCGTCGTTAATGCATTTGGGCGCGCCGTCGTATCTGGTGTGTGTCGTGAACCGGGCGTTTTGCAAAACGTGCGACAGCAACCGGCGGGGCCTCACTGTTGTCGGCGCAGCGGTCTGAACGCCGCGCGGAGCTCCTCGGCGAAGAGTTGTGGCTGTTCCCACGCGGCGAAGTGGCCGCCTTTCTCAGCTCGGTGGTAATAGATGAGGTTGGGATAAGCCTTCGCTGTCCAGCTCCGGGGCACCTGATATTGCTCGCCGGGAAACACGCTCACGGCCACCGGGATCTTGACGCCTTTGGCGTTGAAGAAGCCACCCTTATATTCCCAGTAGAGACGAGACGCAGACACGCCCGTGTTGGTCAGCCAATACAGCGTGATGTTGTCGAGGATTTCGTCACGCGTCAGTTCGCCTGTGGCGCTCGTGGACCGGTTCAGAGCCGAGGCGACTGCTGCGGCTGGCTGGCCATTGGCATCATTGTGGTCGAGGAGCCACGCGGCAAGGCCAACGGGTGAATCGTCAATGCCATAGAGTGTCTGTGGCCGCGACCCCATCAAGCGGGCGTAGTCCACTTCCTTGAACGTCTCGGCGAGCTGCCCGTAAGCGCGGGTCTCGTCCGCCGACAGACCGGCTGGCGCCGGGGCGCAGTTCTGGAGCGCCTTGTCGATGTCCGCAGGAACCGTCGCGGGCATGTTGGTGTGAATGCCGAGCAATCCCGGAGGTGCCTGCAAGCCCATTTGATCGACGACGAACGCACCCCAGTCGCCGCCCTGAGCGACGTAGTGCTGATATCCGAGACGGCGCATCAGCTCGGCCCAGGCGCGCGCCATGTGCTCGGGACCCCAGCCGGTCGTCGTCGGCTTACCGGAGAAACCGTAGCCCGGCATCGACGGGATGACGACGTCGAATGAGTCTTCAACCTTTCCGCCATACGCGACCGGGTCCGTTAACGGTCCGATCAGTTTGATCTGTTCGAGCACGGAGCCGGGCCAACCATAGTTGATGATCAATGGAAGCGCATTGGGGTTCTTCGAACGAACATGGATGAAATGGATGTCCACTCCGTCGATGGTCGTCACGAACTGCGGAAGGGCATTCAGCTTCGCTTCCGCTTTACGCCAGTCATAGTCCGTCGCCCAATAGCGTGCGAGATTCTGCATGGTCGCGAGTGGCACGCCCTGCGAAGAGTCTGCGACGGTCTCCTTCACCGGCCATTGCGTGGCGGCGATCCGCCGGCGAAGCTCGTCAATGGCTGCCTGCGGCACATGGACTTTGGGGGACGGACGGATTGAGTCGTCCTCAGCCGTTGCGGGCTGTTTCGTGGAAGGCAGGCCCGCAGCCGGAACCGGATGGGCGTAGCTGAAGGCAGTGCCGAGTGTAATGCCCACTGCGGCCGCGACGGATGCAACAAACCTGCGTCGGATGGGCGCTGACGATACTAAAGACATGGTGATTCTCCGAACAAGAGCGTGCGAGTCTGCGGAGCGCGCACGGTTACGCGCTCTGTTACTGACTTCATGTTTAACCTCTGAATCGAGTTGACAGGCAAACATTGCGAAGCCTTTGAGATGCAGTCTAGGGAGCACGCTTCGGAAGAAAAAGACAGCGTTCGGTAAAAGCCTTTTTTAATCTGCTAAAAAACTACGGAGTGCAAACTTTGCACCGTAACTGATGACCTGCGGTTGCCTTGCTCGATCAAGGCAGCAATCGTTTGCTTTCGGCAATGAGCGACGGCTGCGACGTCTCCGCGCTTGCCAGCGATAGCTGCCGAGCGGTCATCTCTACTGGAGCAGCATGGGCGTGCAGTCGCGTAACGACGGCTTCAGCACGCGCTGCCTGGAGGCCTTCGTGAGGCGATTGGACTGCCCGTGCGCCGGGCGCGGAACGTGGCCTTTGCGGGGACCTAAGCGGCACGATCCAGGGGGATGCCATCGAGGGAGACCAGTTCTCCATTGTGCTTCGAGACGCCGGCAAGCTCATCGGAATCACGCGATCTGAATGTGGGGATCCAGTGAGTTCGGGTGTTCAGAGCGGATTCCTGCGAGGAAATCCTCGCGCCGAGGTCATCCTTGAGGAAGTCGACGAACGTGCGGATCTTTGCGTCGATATAACGGCGCGAAGCATAAACCGAATAGACTTTGCGAGTGGGCAACTGAAACTGCGGCAGGACGCGCACGAGCGTTCCGGCGCGCAGGTCGTCGATTGCCGAGTAAACGGCCAGCGCGCCGATCCCCGCGCCCGCGCGCAGCGCCATGCGTAAGGCCTCCGGATCGTTGACCCTGAAGCGTGCAGTCGATGAAATCGACAGCACGCTGTCGGCACTCTCGAGCTGCCAGTCATTCGCCGGCGACGCAGGCGACTGTATCCGCACGCATGCATGGCGTTCCAGGTCTTCCGGCGAACGCGACGGAGGATGCTTCTCCAGATACGACGGTGCAGCGACCAGCACGCTGTAGCTGGTGCCTGTCACCTGGCTAACGTAGCCAGAGTCAGGAAGCGCTTGTGCCGTCACGACCGATACGTCGAACTGTTCCTCGACGAGTCTTGGCATCGTCGACGACAGCACGAGCTCAATGTTCACGTTCGGATAACGCTTCTGATAGTCGACGATGCAAGCTGCGAGATGCGTCTGTCCAAGCCCAGGCATTGCGTGAACGCGAAGCGTGCCGTATGGTTCGTTCAGCGCATCGCCGGCTTCGGCGTCGGCGTAATCGAGGTCGGCGAGAATCTGCTGACAGCGTCGGTAGTAGCGCTCGCCCGCATCAGTGAGCGTGATGCGGCGCGTCGTGCGATGAAACAGCCGGACACGCAACTCGTCTTCCAGTACCGAAACAGCGCGCGAGACGTGCGCGACGTTGCTATTGATAACGTTGGCCACGGCGGTGAAACTGCCGGCCTCAACGACGCGTGAAAACACGCGCATGTGGTGGATCTTGTCCATGAAACGCTTCCCTTGAGCAGTGTCGCGTTGACCATCACAGTGCAACTCACGAAGAGCCCGCGACCCGGCGACACACGCAGGTCGCGGGTTCCTTTCGTGTGATCGCCAGCTTGAATCAGGCTTTCGACAACTCGCCATCCGTGAGGCGCCAGATGCCGCGGGGATTGTCATGCTTCAAGGCTTCGGGCAACAGTTCGTCCGGGAAGCCCTGATAGCACACGGGGCGCAGAAAGCGCTCGATCGAACTCATGCCAACTGAGGTGAAGCGGCTATCCGACGTCGCGGGAAATGGGCCGCCATGAATCGATGCGTATGACACTTCTTGCGGATGCGCGAACGCATTGACGACGATGCGTCCCGTGCGACGTTCGAGCAGCGGCAACAGGCGCGCGGCGAGCGGATAGTCGGACGGATCGATCTGGAAGGTCGCCGACAGCTGACCGCGAAACTGCTTCGCAATTGCGATCAGCTGTTCGATGTCTTTCACACGCACCAGAAGTGCAGCCGGGCCAAATACTTCTTCCGACAATGAAGGCTCGTCGAGCATGCGTGCTCCGTCGACCTCGAAGAGAACCGATTGACCGTCCCACGCACCTTGCGGTTTGCCGCCCGCTGCGATTCGTTCTGCACCTGCGTTGCTCTGCCGCTCCACATTCTTGCGATATGCGGAGCTGATGCCTGGCGTCAGCATCGTGCGCGCCTGCATCGATTCGACACGCGCGATCATCGCTCGCTTCAGTTCGATATAGCCGGGACCATCGATGGCGAGCAGGACCGCGGGCTTCAGGCAGGCCTGACCCACGGTGACCAGCATACGCTCGGTGAAACCATCGCCGATATCGCCGCCACGTGCAGCAAGCGCAGCCGGAAGCACGAAAGTCGGTTTGACGCTGGTCATTTCGGTGAAGACGGGGATCGGATCAGGACGTTGCTGCGCGCGCCGGAACAGCGCCATTCCACCGCCTTCGGAGCCCGTGAAGGTCACGCCCTTGATGAGCGGGTGATCGACCAGCGCCTCGCCGATCACATTACCGCGGCCGCGGACCAGAGAAAACACGCCCTCGTGCAGTCCCGAATCTTTCACAGCCTGCTGGATCACGCGGCCCATCAGTTCGGACGCGCCGGGATGCCCGTTGTGGGCTTTCAAAATGACGGGACAGCCAGCGGCCAGTGCTGACGCAGTATCGCCGCCTGCGACCGAATACGAGATCGGCTTGCACCGAAGATCGCGACAGGACCCAGCGCGATCTTCTGCAAGCGATGATCCATCCGCGGTCGTGGTTGACGCTCCGGCTGGGCGGGATCGATCGTTGCCTGGCGAAAGCGTCCTTGCCGGACGACGGTCGCGAACTGGCGAAACTGGGTCGCCGACTTCGCAGCTTCTCCTTCAAGTTGAGCAACAGGCAAGCCGGTTTCGAACGACGCGCGTTGCGCGAGCTCGGGTGTGATGGCGTCGAGGCCGTCGGCAATGCGTTCGAGAAACGCGGCACGTTCGGAAAGGCTCGTACGGTTATAACTATCGAATGCTTCATCGGCGAGTTGTGCTGCGTGATTGACTTCCGCGATTCCGCCAAACGCGAAGAGCGGTTCAATCTCAACATTCGTCGCTGGATTCAGCGCCTTCATGGTGCCGGCGGTTGCGGCTACGTCATGCGCGCCGATGAGCAGATTGCCAGTGAGCTTCATGCATGGTCTCCATGTGATTCGGGCGGAAGCGCGGCGATCAACTCGACGGTCGTCAGGATTTCGTGGGCGAAAGTCGGGCCGTTCAGTTCGTGTGCGGCGTGCATCATTTCCCTGGTGAACGCGGCCGTTGCATCGCGCACGAGTGTGACGTGATAGCCCAGTTCCATCGCAAAGCGGCTCGTCGATTCAATGCATGTGTTGGCCAGCAGGCCGACGACGATCACGTGTGTGATGCCTTGCTGTTTCAACTGGAAGTCGAGATTGGTGTTGGCAAAGCCGCTTTGGCCCCAGTGTTCCTGGATGACGATGTCGCCTTCCTGCGGCACGAAGTCCGGGTGCCATTCGCCACCCCACGTCCCATTTGCAAAGGTGTGACGTTGCTGAATCAGACGTTGAGTCGGATTCGGATGATCCCAGTTGTCGTAATCGCCGGGTTGCCACCGACGGTGCGGTACGTAGAAGACCTGGATATCGGCCTCGCGCACGGTGGCGACCGTGGCGCGGAGATTGTCCAGCAGCCGGACGTCGTCGGCGATGGCCTTGATCATGGGAAATACCTTGCCGCCGTTCGAGAGAAAGTCGTTATACGGGTCGACCAGTAACAGGCCGGTGCGCTCCGCGCGATACACAGGGTTAGTCATTTCAGTGCTCCAGTCAGAAAGTGCGGGCGAACCGGCCGCGTTTTGTAGTCGGCGGGCGCGCTGCTTTTGTCGGACGATTCGTGACGTCTCACGTATCGCATAACCTGAGCGCAGCATATAACTATGAAAAACATAGTGTCAAGTGCGACGTGGATTTTCGGATGATTTCAGGTGGTTGGCGTGAGTCCCGCCGAAGTCGATCTCACTGGACATATGCGTATGCACCTGCGAGGGCGATCTGTTCTACAGATTCAGACGGAAGCGACGCCGCAAATGGCGGCAACCCGCCTGAAGTCGCTCGAGGCAGATGGAATGATCGAGCGTCATCCGTATAGCGAGAAGCCGCTACGCCGCGAATATCGGCTGACCGGGAAGGGTCGGTCGTTCTATCCCGTCATTCACGCGCTGCGCGCGTGGGGCGAAACCTGGTGCAAGGACAAGACGGTCAGGAGATTGGTGAGAGCTATGCCTGACCGATCGTCGTCAACGGATCAGTTCCGCGCCAATTCGCCGTTCGATAGCGCGTCGGTGGTGTCCCGTAAGCGCGCGTAAAGAAGCGGGTGAACGCGCTCGTCGATCCGAAACGCATGCGATCGGCGATTTCGCTGATCGGTAGCTGCGTATGGGTAAGCAGCCAGGTCGCTTCATGCACACGCGCGAGATTGAGCAGATGGCCGAACTGAACCTGTTCGGCCTGCAACCGCCGTTGTAACGTCCAACGTGAAATTCCCAGCTGTTCGCAAAGGCGTTGCTGTATCCGTTCCTGGGACAGGTCGTCGGACGCGTCACGCAGCCACTCGTGTAAGTGCAGTTTGACCTGCTCGGCGAACGACGCGCGACCGCGGATCGTCTCGCGCAGGCGCATCGCCGCATCGAGATGAATGCTCGCGAGCGTCTCGTTGTATTTCACGAACGGTGTATGAAGCGCACTTGAGCGGAGAACGAGACGATTGCGCGGCTGATGATGCTCGATGCGTGTGCCGATCACATCGCTCCATGTTTTATATGCGGGCGACGGCGCACCGCTCAGTTCCGCGTCACCCACCTTCACGCGGGGGTCATAGAGCCGCGCGAGATCGACGATGATCGCGAAGTTGCCAAGTGCACGTCCCGTGAGATCGTCGCCGTCGAGCATATATTCGATTGCGATCGAGTCGTCCGATTGCTGGACCGTGACCCAATCCACATTGCCAATGATGTCGCGGTATTGAACGAAATGTTGCATCGCATCGCCGAGCGTCGGGCAATTGCAGACGACGCCCGCGAGCTCGGGGAACGGACGAAGCCATCCCGCGATTCCATTCTTGACCGGTTCGAATGGAACGGTCCAATCCGCCGCCATTCTCAACAGGCTCAAATGTCTGTCGCGACTGACCCGCGCATAAGGGTTCTCGAGCGAGTCTTCATCGAGTCCCATTCCTTTGGCGATCGCACGTGGATCGCAACCGTTCCGTTCGGCATGCGCGAGAAACAATCGATAAATACGCGCCGAGACAGTTTTCTGAAAGGCCATCATCGTTGTTTTCTCCGTATGACGCGCAAGTTTCCCCTACTACGACGCGGGTCGATCAATTCGGGTTTCCACTGGGATCGGCGCGATCAAATACCGCTCCTTGCGATCAAATGCGACGCCGATGCCTTCATTACACTCGATTTCACAAGCAGAAGATGCCCTGACCGGAGGAGTAATGCATCGGTTCGATTCGAAGAGTCGGCAAAACCAAAACTCAATGGAACCCGGTGCCATTGCTTGTGCATGCGGCATTGCGATGCCGATTGACGCATGCGGCCACGATATTACGCCCGCATCGACCGACCCGGGAGGAGTTGCCGATCAGCGGACGGCTCAATTCGTCGCCCAGATGACGACCACTGAGAAACGCCAGCTCGTCCATGGCACCGGTATGCCGATTCCCGGCTATGGTACCTCCCCGGCCGAAGCGCTGAGCGGCTCAAGCTATATCCCCGACATTCCCCGGCTCGGTGTTCCCGCGACAAGCAGAACCGATCCGGCCGCGGGGTCAAAGACAACAACGCGCGCGTGACCGCGCGGCCAGCGCCGATCGCGCTTGCCGCGCCCCACCTTCGAATACACGGCGGAGGATCCGGTACTGACTGGCACGGTGGAAGCGCGGGTATAGGCAACGCAGGTTGATGCATCAGCACCAGGACAATGGCTTGTAGCCTGAATACATAAACTGCCACCCCGTACATGAGGAGATGTGAATGAAGAGCCCCCGGATGCAATTGTCGATCCTCGCGAGTTTCTCTCTTTTAGCCTTTTGCGTTGCGTCGCAAGCCGACGAGAGCAGTGGTCCTAACACTGCCATGGGAGCCAGCCCGTTTGCCGCGCTAAGCGCATTCGCTGCTGCTATTGGTTTGGGAGGCGCAACCCCTCCAGCACACGGTGCGGATGACCGGCCGGGCAGCGGGAGCGGGGCGGATGCATTGATCGACCAGCGCGCGGGCCGGCTTGTCGCGCAGATGACGCTCGACGAGAAAATACAGCTTGTGCATGGCACGGGGTTTCCGAACATTGGTTTTGGCGGCCCGTTCCCGTCCTGGGTACATGGTGCAGGTTACATCCCCGGCATTGACCGGCTTGGAATTCCGCCAATTGCAAGTGCCGACTCCGCGGGCGGGGTGAACGTCTCGAACGTGGGCGCGACGGCGTTTCCTTCTCCGGTCGCGCTCGCATCAAGCTGGAACCCGCAGCTGGCAACGTTTTACGGCAGGCGCATTGCGAAGGAACTGCGCGTTCTGGGCTACGCTGAGGGCCTTGGCGGCGGGGTGAACCTTGCGCGTGAGCCGCGCAACGGCCGGACCTTCGAGTACATGGGAGAAGACCCGGTGCTTGCCGGCACAATGAGTGCGGCCCGCACCATTGGCACGCAGTCGCAGAAGGTCATTGCAACGGTCAAGCACTATGCGATGAACGATCAGGAGACGAATCGCACGACGAGTAACTCGGTCGTCGACGAACGAACGATGAGGGAGACCGAGCTTCTTGCATTCGAGATCGGCGTGAAGGAGGGCAGACCGGGCAACGTGATGTGCTCCTACAACCTGGTCAATGGCACATATGCATGCCAGAACCCGTACCTTCTCACGACGACCTTGAAGGGCGATTGGGGCTTCAAGGGAATCGTGCAGTCTGACTGGACGGCCAACCACAGCACGGTGGCGTCCGCGTTGGCAGGCCTAGACGAAGAGCAGCCAGGTGACGCCGGTACGGCGGGCGCCTCGTTTGGCATCACTTCCTACTTCAACTCAAAACTGAAGGATGCCGTGACATCGGGAAGCGTACCCATGTCCAGACTGAACGACATGGTTCAACGGAAGCTGCGCACCCTGATCAGCCTGGGCATGATGGATGATCCGCCAAAGCCTGGTGGAACGGTCGATCGCGCAGCGGGCAATGCGGATGCGTTGGCAGTCGCGCAACAGTCAATCGTACTCTTGAAAAACGCACAGCCAGGAGGTAGCTATCAACCGGTGCTGCCTTTGTCGGCTAATGCGCTGTCGTCGGTTGTGGTAGTCGGCGGTCATGCCGACGCAGGGGTGATGTCGGGCGGTGGTTCAGGCGCGGTCCCGGCAGCGGACGGTAACGCGGTCACCGGCTGCCAGTCGAGCAGTCCGTTCCTCTCGACCTGCGCGACCTGGTACAAATCGCCCCCGCTCAACGCGATCAGGGGCAAAGCCCCGCGTGCGACGGTGACTTACCTTGACGGCACGGACCCGGTCGCAGCTGCAAACGCGGCATCGAAGGCCGATGTTGCAATCGTCTTTGCCACCCAATGGGAAAGCGAGGGTTCGGATCTGGCCAGCCTGTCACTACCCAACGCGCAGAGCGATCCAGGCAACGAGCAATATGATCAGAACGCGCTTATCTCTGCGGTAGCAGCGAAGGCTAAACGGGTGATTGTCGTGCTCGAGAACGGTAGTCCCGTTCTCATGCCATGGATCGATAACGTGCAAGGCGTTGTCGAGGCTTGGTATCCGGGTGTACAGGGCGGCCAGGCGATCGCGGATATCCTGTTTGGTGATGCTAATCCGTCGGCGAAACTGCCGATCACATTCCCTAAGCGGGATGCCGACCTGCCTCAAACAACGATCGATGCAAGTAATCTCAACGTCGTCTACAGCGAGGGCTTGCTGATGGGCTATCGTTGGTACGACGCGAAGAGCATCGATCCCTTGTTCCCGTTTGGACACGGGTTGTCCTACACGACCTTCGGCTATTCGAGAATGAACGCGCAGGCCGACGGCCGTGGAAACGTCACAGTGACGTTCACGGTAACGAATACCGGGTCGCGCGCGGGCGCAGAAGTTGCGCAGGTGTACGCCACGCTGCCGCCAGGGCTGGGAGAGCCGCCTAAGCGGCTTGTCGGTTGGACGAAAGTGATGCTTCAACCTGGCGAGGCTCAACTGGTGAAGGTCTTCATTCCTGCGCAGCGCCTCGCGACATGGAACGTGAACAGGCACTTCTGGCAGCTTGACGGAGGAAGCTATGGGATAACGGCAGCCGCATCGTCGCGCGACCAGAACGCCTTGTCCCAGCGACTGTCATTGAAGCCGGCGCGGTGTGAATGATTGAGCTATCCAGCTCGGATTTCAGGTAGTACAGGCCGGGCGTCGTTCTGTCGGCGGCCCGGCCTCAGGCATATCTGGCGTGCAAAGCTTTCGGTCAGAGCGCCAGGGCCAAACGAACGCTGCATTCGACTGCGATTCGCGCTTCCAGGAGTCGGAACTCGACCAGGACACCGCGATACTCGCGCGCTGCAATGAGGTCGTGTGTCCATTTGCTTTTCCGAGCAAAGGCGTTGGCCTTAACTCCACGAACCCCCGTGATGACAACCCGCAGTCGCGAGTTCTGAAACTGGAGATTTCAGGGCGTAGCTGCCGCTACTCTCGTACGAGTCAGGGTAGCGGACCAGTCGACTAAGGCGCAGAATCGTCGCAAGTGGCTATTTCGCACGGGCCACGGCTGAGAGACGCGACCGCCGAGCCGGCGGCCATGACGTTCCGAACTGGTGCGCGTGGTGCAGCGGTGCTCCCGACGGTCTTGAACGTCGCGGAACTCTGCGCGTCACACCGTGCCACGTCGACGCCCACCGCGGACAAGGAGACATCATGAACGGAGGATTCCACTATCCGTTTCCTTCCTCGACGCGCAGCGTTGAGCGAGGGAAGGTTGTGACTGCACGCGAAGCCGTCCAGCTGGTGCGTTCCGGAGACACCATTGCCACCGGTGGTTTCGTGGGGATCGGATTTGCGGAAGAAGTTGCCGTTGCCCTGGAGCAGCGGTTTCTCGAGTCCGGAGGAAACGATGGCCCGACTCTGCGCGACCTGACGCTGGTCTACGCGGCCGGGCAAGGGGACGGCAAGACGAAAGGCCTGAACCATTTCGCGCACGCCGGTCTGGTGCGACGGGTCATCGGCGGTCACTGGGGTCTTGTTCCCGGCCTGCAGAAGCTGGCAATCGATGGCCTGATTGAGGCTTACAACCTTCCGCAAGGCGTCATTTCACATCTGTTTCGTGACATCGCCGCGCACAAGCCGGGGCACCTGTCGACGATTGGGCTGGGCACGTTCGTGGACCCGCGATATGGTGGCGGCAAGCTCAACTCACGGACGACCGACGACCTGGTCCGCCTCATGTTGGTCGACGACGAAGAGTTTCTCTTTTACAAGGCATTTCCGATAGACGTCGCCATCATCAGAGGTACGACGGCGGATGCGTCGGGCAACGTCACGATGGAGAAGGAGGCACTCACCCTCGAATCACTGTCGATTGCAACGGCCGCTCGCAATTCCGGTGGCGTCGTGATAGTTCAGGTCGAACGGCTTGCAGAGTCGAATACCTTGAATCCGAGGAACGTCAAGATACCGGGCATCATGGTCGATTGCGTGGTCGTCGCGCAGCCCGAGCATCACTGGCAAACCTTCGCCGTGCCCTATTCCGCCGCGTTTTCCAGCGAACTTCGGGTTGCCGCGACATCGCTGCCGCCGATGGCGCTGGACGCGCGGAAGGTCATTGCACGGCGGGCCGCGTTCGAATTGATGGCCAACAGTGTCGTCAACCTGGGCATCGGGATGCCGGAGGGAATCGCAAGTGTCGCCAATGAGGAACAGGTCATCGACCTCTTTACGATGACAACCGAGCCGGGCGTCATCGGGGGTATTCCTGCCGGCGGTCTGAACTTCGGCGCGGCAACGAACACCCAGGCCATCATCGATCAGCCTTATCAGTTCGACTTCTACGATGGTGGCGGGCTGGACATCGCTTTTCTCGGTCTCGCGCAGGCCGACCGGCAGGGCAACCTCAACGTAAGCAAATTCGGCCCGAAGCTCGCGGGCGCGGGCGGCTTTATCAACATCAGCCAGAGTGCCAAGAGGGTTGTATTCGTCGGCACGTTCAACGCAGGCGATCTCGATATCGCAATTGAAGACGGACGTCTGATAATCCTGCGTGACGGAACCTGCCACAAATTTGTCGATACCGTCGAGCATCGGACTTTCAGCGGTGAGTACGCGTTAAAGCGTGGCCAGCCGGTGCTCTACGTGACCGAGCGGTGTGTGTTTTCGCTCACGGCCGCTGGCCTTGAACTTGTTGAGGTCGGGCCCGGGATAGATATCCAGAGAGATATCGTTGCGCAGATGGGCTTTGCTCCGGTAATCGACAAAGCGCCGCGTTTGATGGACGAACGCATATTTCGGCCTGCCCCGATGGGTCTGCGAGGCGCCATCCTCAGGCTGCGCTTCAGCGAACGGTTCAGCTACGACGCCGCCCAGAACATACTTTTCATCAATTTTGAAGGGCACGAAGTTACCAGCCTCGAAGACGTCGAGGCTATACGGGCAGAGGTCGAAGCCAGGCTGCGCGACGCTCGCGTGAAGCCGCACGCGGTGGTGAACTACGATAACTTCTCAATCCGTCCGGAAGTCATCGACGCCTATTCCGATATGGTGACGTCCCTCGTCTCCCGGTTCTATTCGGGAGTGACGAGATATACGACGAGCAGCTTTCTCAGGATGAAGCTTGGAGAGGCGCTACAGCAGCGTAGCGTCTCAACGTATATCTACGAAAGTCCGGAGGAGGCAAAGGCACATGCAAGTCAGCGGCCATCAAGGCCGCATCCGGGGTAATGTTTGACCTAGCGCACGAGACACGGACGCTTGTTGTCGAATTTCCAGTTCGGTATCAGGTATTGCATGGCGATGCCGTCGTCGCGTGCGCCTAAACCGTGCTGCTGATACAGCGCATGCGCTTTATCGAGTTCGTCCAGGTCGAGTTCAACCCCAAGACCGGCCTTCTCCGGCACCCTTACCTTCCCGCCCACAATCTGCAGCGGATTGCGCGTCAGGCGCTGGCCGTCCTGCCAGATCCAGTGAGTATCGATGGCGGTAATCTTGCCAGGCGCCGCGGCGGCAACGTGCGTGAACATGGCGAGCGAAATGTCGAAGTGGTTGTTCGAATGCGATCCCCACGTAAGACCCCATTCGTTGCACATCTGCGCGACCCGCACCGAGCCTTGCATGGTCCAGAAGTGCGGGTCGGCGAGCGGGATGTCGACCGATTGCAGCTGGATGGCGTGACCCATCTGACGCCAGTCCGTGGCGATCATGTTCGTCGCGGTCGGCAGGCCGGTTGCGCGGCGGAATTCGGCCATCACTTCACGGCCCGAATAGCCGTTCTCGGCGCCGCACGGGTCTTCTGCGTAGGCAAGCACATCGTGTTTGTCGCGGCATAGACGGATTGCCTCCGACAGGGACCAGGCACCGTTCGGATCGAGCGTCACGCGTGCCTTCGGGAACCGCTCAGCGAGGGCGGTCACCGCTTCGATTTCGGCGTCGCCAGGAAGAACGCCGCCTTTGAGCTTGAAGTCGTTGAAGCCATAGCGCGCTTGTGCCGCTTCAGCCAGGCGCACGACCGCCTCGGGTGTCATGGCCTCTTCAGTGCGAACGCGCTCCCAGTCGTCGCGTCCCTCTGCACCGCTGGCGTAGGGCAGGTCAGTCTTCCCGCGGTCGCCGATGTAGAACAGGTAGCCGAGCATTTCCACTTCGTCCCGTTGCTGGCCTTCGCCAAGCAGTGCTGCGACGGGCACGCCCAGATGTTGTCCGAGCAGATCGAGCAGGGCAGCTTCGAGCGCGGTCACCGCATGAATTGTCGTGCGCAGGTCGAAGGTCTGCAAGCCGCGGCCACCGGCGTCACGGTCGGCGAACTGCGTGCGCACCTTGTTGAGTGTGGCGTGCAGATTGCCGATTGACTGACCCACGACAAGCGGACGGGCATCATCGATGGTCTTGCGGATGTTCTCGCCCCCGGGCACTTCACCTACGCCGGTGTTGCCGGCACTGTCGCGCAGGATAACGATGTTGCGAGTGAAGAACGGGCCGTGTGCGCCGCTCAGGTTCATCAACATACTGTCGCGACCCGCGACGGGCACGACGCGCAGTTCGGTGACCGCCGGGGTAGCGTTCAATGGGATTGAATTCGTGGACATGAGAGTAGGGCCAGGTAAGTGGGTTAGCCGGTTGACGGATAGTCAGTACGTTACGCGATGAAAGGCGCCCGGCTGCGAACCGCGCGTCGCGGCGTAAAGAACGCCTGGGTCAGGTGAGAGGGTCATGGGCATGACGGTCTCGGCCGCCGGATATCGCGTGGTTCATTTTCAAAGTCTCGGGCGGTCAATGCGCTTTGCCATGGACGGTTTGTACAGGCATGGCATGGCTCACACGGCGATTGCGGGTAAGGAAGCCTGCCGCCGCAGCAAGTAACGATGCCACCGCCAGGCCATACAGGCCACCGGAAATCGAGCCTGTGTGCTGTTGCAGGTAACCGAAAGCAGCCGGTGCGAAGAAGCCACCCAGGTTTCCAATTGAATTGATGAGTGCGATCACGGCTGCAGCGACCCGTGCGTCCAGGTATCCCTGCGGAATGGGCCAGAAGAGCGACGCTGCGGCCTTGAAGCCAATGGCCGAGAAGCAGATAGCGACGAACGAGAAGACCGGGTTGCCGGACGTCGAAGCGAACAGTCCGCAAGCCGCGATGATCAGGGCCGCCGCAAGCCACGCCTGCTGGAAGCGCCATTTGGCTGAAAGCACCGCAAAACAGTACATGGCGATCATTGCGATGAGCCAGGGTACGGCATTGAACAGGCCAACCTGGAAATCCGTCAGGCCCCCCATCTTTCGGATGATAGTCGGCAGCCAGAAAGTAGCCGCGTAAATCGTGAGCTGGATGGCGAAATAGAGAAGGCAGAACAGGATGATCTGCGGGTCTTTCAGGAGTTTCAGGGTCGGCACGTGCGCACCGCCGAGTGCTTCCCGCTCGGCCTGCTCGGCGGCGATGGACGTCTCGAGCGCGTTCTTCTCGCTTTCCGTGAGCCACGAAGCGTCGCGGATATGCGATTTCAGCAGCACCCAGGTTACGCCGCACAACAGGATGGAGAATCCGCCCTCGATGAGGAACATCCACTGCCAACCTTGCAATCCGAAGCCGCGAATCGACAGCAGCCCGCCCGTAATCGGCCCGGAAAGCACGGACGCGAGTGCCGAACCGGCAAGGAACACGGCAACCGCTTTGCCGCGTTCCTTTTGCGGTAGCCATTGGGTGAAGTAAAAGACGACACCGGGAAAGAAGCCCGCCTCGGCGACCCCAAGCAGGAAACGCAAAACGTAAAACGACGTGTCGTTCCAGACGAATGCCATTGCGGCAGCGACGAGGCCCCAGGTGCCCATGATGCGGGTCAGCCAGATCCGGGCCCCGTACTTTTGCATCAGGACGTTTGAAGGCACTTCAAATAGCGCATATCCGATGAAAAACAGTCCGCTGCCGAGTCCGAATGCTGCCGCACCGATACCTAAATCGGTTTCCATGTGCTGATTGACGAACCCAATGTTCACGCGGTCGACGTAGTTCGCGATAAACATGATGAGGAAGAGTGGCAGCACGTGCCGCTTGACCTTCGAAACCGCCGATTCGAGCACGTCGGTCGCTGGTCTAGTGAAAGCAGATGTCAAGATTGTCTCCAGTGTCGGCCGAATGGTCGGCCCAATCCAACGCAATGCGGTGCACCCGATAGAGCGGATGGGTCGCCATCTTGAATCGACGTCATCGGTTGTCCGATGACAGTCTACGATTTTCGTTTCTGCTTTCCAATACGGGTGTTTACCCTGCTTAAGTCGCAGGATACTGGGTCTGAATGAGGAAATATGCTGCGTTAATTCTGAGTCTCAGGGGATGCGAGCTAGGACGTCGGATGACATGAGGTATATTGGAAGGCGGCAGATGAAGACAACGTCGCCGACCTCCCCCGCCACAATTGAATAGATACGAGCAGAAGAACGAGAGTTGGAAGTACTCGTCGATGAGTCTGCCACGCGAATCGCGTGGCAATCGGTGGCAATTGCGATAGAAGTCCATCGCGGTCTTCGGGATCGCAGTTGAACACCGCCGACGAGTACACCTGAGATATCCGCCGCAGCTTTTGATTTTGCGTTGTCGGACAACGATTCGACCTGCTGTTTCGGCATGAAGACATCGAAACAGGATTCCCTTTCAACACGCCACCGCGGTTTTGGCGATGACATCGCCTTGAAGCGGGACTGGCGTTATGATGACTTATGTCGAGACGTCTGATGACGTGATCTCCCGCACGGAACGTGTGCTTTTCCTCGTGATTATTCAACAAGCCACAAAATGAGCAGCCTGACTGAGAAGGTGGTCGCCGCCCTGTCCGACGAAATTCGACGCGGAATCTTGAGGCCGGGAGACCGGATTCCCACAGAAGTCGCGATGATGAAGCAACTCTCTGTGAGTCGCTCTGTTGTTCGCGAGGCGATATCGCGCCTTCAGGCGGCGAAAGTTGTCGAGACACGCCACGGCATCGGCACGTTTGTATTGGCGCCGTCGACTGAAGAGCCAATGCAGTTGCCCGCAGCCGACCTCTCCAACATGCTCGATGTGATGGCCATTATCGAGTTCCGTATCGACGTTGAGGCAGCATCGGCCGCTCTGGCGGCAGGCAGGCGTACCGAGCAGAATCTCAAGCAGATGCGTAGCGCGTTAGACCGTTTCGAGTCCGAACTCGAAAGGGGGAGCACCGACGTGCTCGCGCACGATATTGAGTTTCATCTGCAGATTGCGCGAGCAAGCGGGAATCGCTACTTCTTTGACGTCCTCAGTCAACTCGGCCGCGCGGTGAGTCCGCGCACACGGCTTGGTTCCGCCGAACTTGCCGAGCTTGACCATATCGAGCACCTGCGAAACGTGCTGAGCGAGCATCGGCTGATTTACCGGGCAATCGAGCGTCAGGACGCGGACGACGCTCGCGCGGCAATGCGGATGCATTTGAGCAACAGTCGCGAAAGGCTTCGACGCGCACACGCCCTGAGCACAGCGGGGGGTTAGGGCGCTCCTGCAGACGCGGCTGAAAGAGATGGGTGACCCAACGCACGCTATGCCTGTTGGCTTTGACAGTGGCGCGACGTGAGAGACATCCGGGTTGCGGTGAGTCGTCGTTCCTGTCGAAGGCCCATGCTCGCATTGAACCCGCCAGCAAATTGCTGTTTCGCTTCAGACACTTGACGCTTCTTCACCCATGTTTTCCACAAATTTGCCAACAGATTATGTGGACAACTTTACGGTCGTCGGTGGGGCATGGCATCTCCAATGTGGTCTGGTAATCATCGATAAACGATATATACTGTTTATATCGTTTATCGATCTGGAGAGAATCATGAGTCAACCCAGCACGAGGAAGCCGACGAAGAAGGCCTTTCACTTTCCAAAGCATGCCAACGGCCACGCGAAGGCGGACGAGCAGCAAGCGAATGAGGAAAACGCTCCTGCAGTCGCAGCCCCGGATGCCGAACCGGCTTCGACGAAGGCCGCCAAACCGAAGCGCGCGAAGCCCGTTGATGCCGCACCAGTCAGTCCCGCCGTAGAGGTGAAAGCAAAACGCGCCAGGAAAGAGAAGGTGGTACGCGACAGCTTCACGATGCCAAAGTCCGACTACGACAAAATCGCGTCACTGAAACAGAAGTGTCTCGACGCAGGCGTCTCGGTGAAAAAGAGTGAGCTTCTTCGCGCTGGTCTGCATTTGCTGGACTCGGCTCCTGCCACGCGTCTGGTTGCGGCGATTTCGGCGGTCGAAACCGTCAAGACGGGTCGACCAGCAAAATCGTAGCTGTACGTCACCTCGGGCGGGCTGCTCATGCGGCCCGGAGGCGGGCAGCGCGCTTTGCTGGATGCTTATGCACGTTACATGCAACTTCGGCCACCGTTCCTTTCGACGCCAGCGTGCCGTGATGCGGCGCTCGCGAAATCGCAGGGATTGCGTAACCGGCCGGTTCAGCTAACGTGGGGGATCCGATGCCCGACAAGCACCTTTCCAGTCGATTCGACTCTGACCTCAATCGGGTACTGTCAAAGGTCTTCGAGATGGGCGGCATCGTTGAGTCACAAGTCGCCAATGCGCTGCAGGCGCTCAAGGACTTCGATCTGGACCTGGTCAGCAGAATCCTCACCGACGAGCGTCGACTCAATGCAATGGAAGCGGAAGTCGACGAAGAGTGCATCAACATTATCGCGCGGCGCCAGCCCGCTGCACGCGACCTGCGTCTGCTGATGTCCATCTCGAAGACCGTCACGAACCTCGAACGTGCCGGAGATGAAGCGCGGAAGGTCGCGAAGCGAACCCGCCGAATTGCGGAAGACGGCAAGGCGAGGACTATCGACACCGTGGGAGTCACTTTGTCCGGCGAAATGGCATTTACCATCCTCCGCCGTGCGCTTGATGCCTTCGCTCGCCTCGATACCGTTGCCGCAGCTCAAGTGGTCCGCGATGACGACGCTATCGACGAACAATTTCGTGCGTTCGTACGCACGCTGGTGACGAGCATGACAAAGGACCCTCGAATCATCTCCATCGGGCTGGACTATCTCTTCATTGCCAAGGCCATTGAACGCATCGGCGACCATGCGACGAACATAGCGGAATTCATCATCTATATCGTCAAAGGCAAGGATGTGCGCCACATCCCGCGTGAGCAGCTTGAGCGCGAAAGCCTGGGTGAATGACGGGACGGGCCTGGCTCACCAGGTGAAAGCGGCACGACATGCCGCACCAGCACCGGATCGCCTCGTACGTCACGATCACGCCAACGCGACTGATCGGTCAACCTGACAACGCCGACAACCACACCTGGCTCCGCGATTCGCCCCTCCGATATCTGAGCCTGCTCTATAGCGTGAACGCGAGCCAGAGCGATATTTGTGTCGTAGTGTATCCGCCGGTCAAACTGATACACAACATTGCAAATGACCTGCTTTCCAGACACATGCCAGATACCTCTGCGAGTTCAAATGCATCAACGCCGGAATCGACATGCATTCCACCTCGCAGATCCTAACGAGACTGTGGCCCGTGGTCTGTGATATCCGGACGTCTTTCTGACAGGACAGGACCCACTCTGGAGATAGGTCATCATGAAATCGCTTATTCAAGCCGTTGTCGTTGCTGCTGTGCTCGCTGCCCCGCTCGCCTCTTTCGCCCAGTCGAGCCAGCCCCTGACCCGTGCTCAAGTTCGCGCCGAACTGGTTCAGCTCGAAAAGGCCGGCTATAACCCGGCCAGCAGCGCCGATGCGTATTACCCGAATGACATCCAGGCTGCTGAAGCCCGCGTGGCTGCGCAAAACGATGCGACAGGCGGCATGGGCGGGACTGTCGGCGGTTCGTCGGCATCAGGTGCCCAAGTGGCCGCTCGCTCCGCAACTGATGATGGCATGAAGCCGATCTACTTCGGCCAATAACGCCGTTTGGCGCACGCTGGCTGTCGCGGCGGCAGCGGCAGCTGCCGACGCCGACAAGCCAGCCGAAAGCCTCGAAAACCCGCGCGGATGACCGATGGCTCCGGTTGCTGACGGCGGCACAGTGCACCGTACTGTGTCACGAGGGCACCGAGCGGCCTCACAGCGCTCTGCTCGATGACGAGCCTCGCGCGGGCGTATTCGCGTGCACCGGATGCCTACGAAGACCAACGGCTCAACAAATCATGTTACTCATCGTTCTCGCCTACCTGGGCGGTGCCCTCACGATCCTCAGCCCGTGCATCCTGCCGGTGCTGCCCTTCGTTTTCGCTCGCGCTGACCAGCCTTTTGTTCGCAGCGGCTTGCCGCTGCTTACCGGCATGGCGCTCACGTTCGCCGTCGTGGCGACGCTCGCGGCGGTCGGCGGCGGCTGGGTCGCCGAGGCCAATCAGTATGGCCGCTGGCTCGCGATCGCGCTGCTGGCCGTATTTGGCGTGACGCTGCTGCTGCCGCGCTTCGCCGACTATCTGATGCGCCCGCTGGTGAGCGCCGGCAACCGGCTTTCGACGTTCGCGCAGGGAAATGGCCAGCAGGTTCGCGCGGGTTCCTCGTTTTTGTTGGGTATCGCCACCGGCCTGCTGTGGGCACCATGCGCCGGGCCGATCCTCGGTCTTGTACTGACGGGTGCGGCCCTACGCGGCGCGAGCGTCGGCACCACGCTGCTGCTGTTCGCCTACGCGGCCGGAGCGGCGACCTCTCTGGCCGTGGCGCTGCTGATCGGCGGCCGGGTGTTTGCTGCAATGAAACGTTCGCTTGGCGCTGGTGAATGGATCCGCCGCGCGATTGGCGCGGCGATGCTGTGCGGCGTGGCGGCCATTGCACTTGGCCTCGACACCGGGGCATTGACTCGCTTATCGACCATTGCCACTGGCGGCCTTGAACAGAAACTGATCGACCGGTTCTCGCCCAGTTCGACGCCCGCCCGCGCGGTCTCAGCGGACAACGCGGCGCCGCTGCCCGTCGAAGGCGTGCTGCCCACGCTAGACGGCGCGGTTCAGTGGCTGAACTCGCCGCCGCTGACGGCGCAGGGGCTGCGCGGCAAGGTCGTGCTGGTCAATTTCTGGACCTATTCGTGCATCAACTGCCTGCGCACGCTGCCGTATGTGGAAGCGTGGGCGCAGAAATACAAGGATCAGGGACTCGTCGTCATTGGCGTGCATGCGCCCGAATTCGCGTTTGAACGCGACATCGAGAACGTGAAGAAGGCCACGCATGACCTCGGCATCGATTATCCCGTCGCGATCGACAACAACTACGCGATCTGGCGCACGCTGAACAACCAGTACTGGCCGGCGCAATATTTGGTCGACGCCAGGGGGCAAATCCGCTACCACCATTTTGGCGAAGGCGACGATGCACAGTCGGAAGAGGTCATCCAGGCGTTACTGACCGAAGCCGGTCACCCCGACGCAGCAAAGATCGCGGCGGGGCTGACAAACGCCAGCGTCCAGGGCGTGCAAGCGGCTGCCGACGCCGCCGATCTGCAGTCGCCGGAAACCTATATCGGCTACGGGCGCGCAGAGAATTTCGCTTCACCCGGCGGCGAAACGCAGGACCAGCCGCATACGTACACCGCGCCCGCGCAGCCTGCCTTGAATGACTGGGGGCTCGATGGCAGGTGGAAGGTCGGTGCCGAGTACGCGACGCTTGCGGCAGCGTGTGGGCGCATCGTCTACCAGTTTCATGCGCGCGATGTGCATCTGGTGCTCGGACCGGGCAGTGACGGCAAGCCGGTTCGGTTTCGCGTCAGCATCGACGGTGCTCCGCCTGGCGACGCGCACGGCACAGACGTCACCGCCGACGGCAGCGGAACCGTGACCGGGCAGCGGCTTTATCAACTGGTGCGGCAGACCGGTGACGTCAAGGATCACACTTTCTCGATCGAGTTTCTGGACCCGGGCGTCGAAGCCTATGCATTCACGTTCGGCTGACGCCTTGCGGACCGGCGCACATACACTGACCACTCAAAGGACTGACAATCGTGAACAGGACACCGACCATCACCGCTTCGTGGCGAAGCCGTTCGTCCATGGCCAGACTTGCCGGCCTCGTTACGCTGGCCGTGGGGGTAATCGCATTACAGCGTTTCGCAAATTCGGCCGAACCGGCAACGAAGATTCCCGCTCCTGCCCAGGACGAAGAAGTCGTCGCGGCGCATAGCGAAGCCGCCGTATTTGCCGGCGGCTGCTTCTGGGGCATGCAGGGTGTGTTCGAGCACGTGCGCGGCGTTAGGCAGGTTGCCTCAGGTTATACGGGCGGCTCGGCCAGCACGGCACACTACGACACCGTTGAAGAAGGCGATACCGGTCATGCGGAATCGGTACAGGTCACTTACGACCCGACGCAGATCACGTATGGGCGTCTGCTGCAGATCTTTTTCTCGGTCGCACATGATCCGACTGAATTGAACTACCAAGGTCCCGACCGCGGCACGCAATATCGCTCGGCCGTGTTCCCCGTCAATCAGGAGCAGCGCAGTGTTGCTCAGGCGTATATCGCGCAACTCGGAAAAGCCCATGTATTTTCGGCGCCGATCGTCACTCGCGTGGAGAACTTCAATGGGTTCTATCCGGCCGAAGCCTATCACCAGAATTTTCTCGCGCTGCATCCCGGCGACCCGTATATCGTCATCAACGATTTGCCGAAAGTGGACAACCTGAAAAAGATGTTTCCCGATCTCTACCTCAACGCTCCTTTACTCCTGAAAACCACCGCCTCGTAACAGTGTCATTCGCTGCGATCTGGTCCGCGTGATCGACGTCTTCAGCGCTGACATAGAGCGACTGGCCAGGCTAGCGACGCCCGCTGCGGCCCCACACATAGCGCACCCAGCGTCGCCACCGGCTCTGCGGCGGAGCGGGAGCGTTGCGCGTTACCTGCGCTTCGCGGTCGCGCTCGACGCTCTTCTGCACCTGCTCGTGGATCTGGCGGAACGTCAAGCCGCCGGGGCCTTTCAGTTTGTCAGGATCCGGGTTGTCTGTCATGGCAATGGCATACGCCTGATGAGTCGACTTGATCTTGATACAGATGGGCAGTCGCGGCAAGCTCGCTGAAGCAGTCTACCGGGCACCGCATAGCCAGGCAGGCGGGATTTCCGGAACGGCACGAGCGCACGCCGCGGTACCCATGGATCCGTGCCAAGCTTTTACGCGGGACGCCTTCGAATCCACAGGACTGGCAAAATCGGGAGACATTCGATCCGCTCAGGAATCCTCATGCCAGATTTCGCCCCGCGCGCTTCGCGTCTCGGTCCGCTGTTCGCCTTGTTACCCTTCCTTCGTCGTTATACCGGACGCTGGGCGCTGGCCTTCGTGGCGCTGGTGACGTCGGCGGGCGCGACACTGACGTTGCCGGTGGCATTCAAATACCTGATCGATCGGGGCTTCGCAGCCGGCAACCGGACGCATATCGATCGTTATTTTCTGGCGTTGTTCGTTGTGTCGCTGGTATTGGCCGGCGCCACAGCGCTGCGCTTCTACCTGGTGTCGTGGCTGGGTGAGCGGGTCACGGCTGATTTGCGGCGCGCGGTCTACGAGCACATCCTGGGGATGAGTCCACAGTTCTTTGAGACCACGCAGACCGGAGAGGTGCTGTCGCGGCTCACCGCTGACACCACGCTGATCCAGACGGTAGTGGGCACCAGCCTGTCGATGGGGTTGCGCAACTTCTTCCTGCTTACCGGCGGCGTCGCGATGCTGGCGGTGACGAGCCCCGTGCTGTCCGGCTACATCATGGCCACGCTGGTCGTCGTGGTCGCGCCCATCGTCGTCTTCGGGCGGCGTGTGCGTCGGCTCTCGCGCGCCAGCCAGGACAAGGTGGCCAACGCAAGCGCGCTGGCGGGCGAGGTACTCAACGCCATGCCAACCGTGCAGTCCTTTGTGCAGGAGCCCCGCGAGGCAACGCGCTTCGCCGGCGCGGTGGAAGTCGCATTCGAGACGGCACTCACGCGAATTCGGGCGCGCGCCTGGCTGACCGCAGTGGTGATCGTGCTGGTGTTCGCCGCCATCGTGTTCGTGCTGTGGCTCGGGGCGCAGGCGGTGCTGGGCGGCAGCATGACGGCGGGCCAATTGTCTCAGTTCATCCTCTACGCGGTGGTCACCGCCGGGGCGGTGGGAGCGGTCGCCGAAGTGTGGGGCGATCTGCAGCGGGCCGCCGGCGCCACGGAGCGGCTGCTGCAACTGCTGGCGGCGCGCTCGCCGGTCGCGCAGGCCGAGGCCACCGTACCGCTGCCGACGCGCGGGGAGGGCATCCGCTTCGACAACGTCAGCTTCTCTTATCCCTCGCGCCCAGGCGTCGCCGCGCTCACTGGACTCTCGCTCGATGTCCGTCCAGGCGAGCATGTCGCATTGGTCGGGCCATCCGGTGGCGGTAAGACCACGCTGTTCCAGCTGCTGCTGCGTTTTTACGATCCGCAGTCCGGCAGCATCCTCATCAACGGCGTCCCGACGCGGCAGGTGCCGCTCGCCGAGTTGCGCCGGGAAATCGGGGTGGTACTGCAGGAGTCGGTGA